>NZ_RQVQ01000029.1 GCF_003865405.1 Paenimyroides tangerinum | reverse complement strand
CATTTTATCCATGACGATGTCATGTATTATTTAGACCCAACTACCCCAAACAGTATTCAAAAACTTACTTTGCCCGAATGTAACGTAAGTTTATTAGGAGGATTAGGTACTAGTGCAAATACACGAATTTCGGATATCCATTTTAACGGCGTTGATAAAATATTTATTGTTGGTAATACTACCCAAAGTAGTAATTTCACTACCGAAGGTGTTTATCGTACAACTTATGAAGCCAATGATTTACTTAACAGCAGTGGTTTTGTGGCTTGTTTTGCGTTAACTGGTGAACTCTTATGGTGTACTTATAGTGATTCAATAGAACCTACTCCTCAAGAATATACAAAAATCACAACTGACCCTCAAGATAATGTATATTTTATTAGCTATAGAGATAAAGAGTTGAGTTTTGAAAATTCACCTTTTCAAGCGGAAGCCAAAGAATATGACGAAATTCCTTTCACAGGATATACATCAACTTTAACCAAATTAAACAGTCAAGGTCAATTTTTTTGGGGAACTTTTTTCGGTGCTTATTTTACGATAATAGTCGACATAAAAGCGGTAAATGATGGAATTATTCTACTTGGAGATGTTTCTGTTATGCCAAACACACCATTAACAGAAGATTTTAATCCTACGTATTTTAGTACGCCTGGAACTTACCAAGCAAACCCAAACTTATCTTCTAATGATGGTATGTTTTCTACTAATATATTTATGAATAAATTCAATTTCGATGGAACTAGAGCTTGGGGAACTTATGTAAATGAGCAAAGAAGTTCACTACCTCGATTAGAAACTTCGGCAAACGAGATTTATGTTATTTCAGCCTATAATAATACAAGCGGTGGTTTTGTAAATTCGGCAACACCAAATGCATTTATCACAGATCCTGGAATTAATGTAACTAAAAAAATGTTAGACCGTTTTAGTGCAGATGGAACAAGTAAACTTTGGAGAACCTATACTTCTAATAATATATTTTCGGCATACTATGATAAAGTTACCATCAACACAGACGGAAATATTTGGCTAACGGGTCAAACAGAAAGCTTTACTGGAGTTTCTACAGCAGATGCTTATCAAATAGCAAGAAATCCAGCAACTTCGTTTAATTTTTCACATTCAGATGGATATCATTTGTTGTTATCTAAAGATGGCTCAACGGTTCTATATACAACTTATTTCGGTTTTGATGGTAAAGACGAACCTCGCTCGCTTTTCCCAACAACTGATGGATATTATTCGATAGAGAAAACTAGTAAAAACAGTAATGCTAATAATTTTATTACACAAGGAAGTCCATTAAATCCAGATGAAGTTGGAGCAAATACTTACGGAGGAACTATTTATACGCGTTTTACAACAGATTTATTAAGTTCAGATACGTTTGATAAAAAGAATATTTCTATTTATCCAAATCCAACTACTGATGTGTTGCATATTACAGGTGAATTACAAAGTTTTACAAAACTTGAAATGCATAATATTCTTGGGCAAAAAGTTTTACAGCAATCGTTTAATAATGAAGAAATCGTTTCTGTAAATACAGAATCAATAAGTGTAGGAGTTTATTTGTTAACCTTATCAAACGGAAATCAAAAACAAACTTTTCGAATTGTGAAGAAATAGCAAAAATCAAAAAAGCCAATCAAAAAACGATTGGCTTTACTTTATAAATATAAAAATTTTATTAACCTGCAGCAATCAAGTTTAAAGCTGAACCTGCTTTAAACCATTCAATCTGTTGGTCGTTATATGTATGATTTGCTAAAATAATATCTTTTGAACCATCACTATGAACAAACTCCAAAGTCAAAGGTTTAGCTGGTGCAAACTCAACTAAATCCAAGAAATTAATCGTATCATCTTCTTGAATCTTATCATAATCTGCTTCGTTAGCAAAGGTCAACGCAAGCATTCCTTGTTTCTTTAAATTCGTTTCGTGAATACGAGCAAACGATTTAACTAAAACCGCTTTCACTCCCAAATGACGAGGTTCCATTGCGGCGTGTTCACGAGAAGAACCTTCACCGTAATTCTGGTCACCAACCACAATAGTTGGAACACCTGCTGCTTTGTAAGCACGTTGCACAGCTGGAACTTCACCGTATTCGCCGGTTAATTCATTCTTAACCCAATTGGTTTTATGATTGAATGCATTTTCAGCACCAATTAACATATTATTCGAAATATTATCTAAATGTCCGCGGAAACGCAACCAAGGACCAGCCATAGAAATGTGATCGGTAGTACATTTTCCAAATGCTTTGATTAACAATTTTGCTCCAGTAATATTTTTACCATCCCACGGCTTAAAAGGTTCTAGCAATTGTAAACGTTGCGATGTAGGAGAAACAATCACTTCTATTTTTGAACCATCTTCAGCCGGAGCTTGAAAACCTGGATCATCAACGTCAAAACCTTTTTTCGGTAATTCATCACCAAATGGCGGTTTGAATTTTACTTCTTCACCATTGTCATTGATCAACGTATCTGTAATCGGATTAAAATCTAAACGACCTGAAATTGCTAAAGCAGCAACCATTTCGGGAGAAGTTACAAAGGCGTGCGTATTTGGATTTCCATCGGCACGTTTTGAGAAGTTTCTGTTAAATGAATGTACGATGGTATTTTTTTCTTGTTTATCTGCTCCTGCTCTATCCCATTGTCCGATACAAGGACCACAAGCATTCGTAAATACTTTAGTTCCCATTTTTTCAAAAGCTGCAATTATTCCATCGCGTTCAATTGTAAATCGAATTTGTTCCGAACCTGGATTAATTCCAAACTCGGCTTTAGGCGTAATTCCTAATTCCACTGCTTGATTAACGATAGAAACTGCACGTGACATATCTTCGTAAGACGAGTTGGTACACGAACCGATTAATCCCCATTCTACTTTAATTGGCCAATCATTTTTAGCCGCTTCTTCCTTCATTTTAGAAACAGGCGTTCCGCGATCTGGAGTGAAAGGACCGTTAATATAAGGTTCCAATTCCGATAAATTGATTTCGATTAACTCATCAAAATATTGTTCTGGATTTGTATAAACTTCCGGATCGGCTGTTAAATAATCAGCAACTTTATCTGCAGCAACTACAACCTCAGCACGACCAGTTGCATTTAAATATCTTCGCATTGAATCGTCATATCCAAAAGTTGAAGTTGTGGCACCAATTTCAGCTCCCATATTACAAATGGTTCCTTTACCAGTTGCAGACATTGACAAAGCTCCTTCGCCGAAATATTCAACGATAGCACCCGTTCCACCTTTTACAGTTAGAATATCAGCAACACGAAGAATCACATCTTTTGGTGCTGTCCAACCGTTTAATTTACCTGTTAATTTCACTCCAATTAACTTTGGGAATTTTAATTCCCAAGCCATTCCTGACATCACATCAACAGCATCTGCACCTCCAACTCCAATTGCAAGCATTCCCAATCCTCCAGCATTTACTGTATGCGAATCGGTTCCAATCATCAATCCGCCAGGAAATGCATAATTTTCTAAAAGAATTTGATGAATGATTCCAGAACCCGGTTTCCAAAAACCGATTCCATATTTGTTTGTTACTGATGATAAGAAATCAAAAACTTCTTTTGATTGTGAATTTGCAACAGCCAAATCTTGCTCAGCTCCTACTTTTGCTTGAATTAAGTGATCGCAATGCACCGTAGTTGGAACAGCCGACTGTTCTTTACCAGCATGCATAAACTGTAACAAAGCCATTTGAGCTGTCGCATCCTGACAAGCGACACGATCCGGAGCAAAATCAACATAATCTTTTGAACGTTCAAACTTTTGAGAAGGCATTCCTTCCCATAAATGAGCATATAAAATCTTTTCAGAAAGCGTTAGCGGACGACCAACCAATTCACGAGCTTTATCAACTCGAGCAGGCATATCTTCGTACACTTTTTTAATCATTTCAATATCAAAAGCCATAATTTTTATTTTTTTATTTGTTGAATTAAAAACCTTCTCCAATTTACTAAATATTTTTGGTAACCCTTTTTAAAAGATTGTTAACATACTCTATTTAAAATGATTCTATTTGTTTTGAGAAAATAGAGAAAAGAATATAGATTATAGAAATGTATTAAAATATTTTCAATTCTTCAGTTATATCTTTGGTTAGTTTTCTTAAAGGACGATTATTTAAATCTTCGATGTTTAGTTAATTATAAAACAATCACATCTATTAATAAATCACAAAAAACTCATCTATTAATTCATTTTCATCTGAATAAACCAAAGTAAAACTACCAATTTCAATCAATAAATCATTAAAAACAGGAGTCTTAAATTGATGATAATTAAGCTCTGTTAAAGAATATTCTATGTTTTGGGGATTAATTGAGATATTTTTGTCTAAAATATCTAGCTCTTCTATCGCATTCATTTCAAGAATATCTAGAAATGATTTTTCAATTTGAAAATATATTTTATTCTTTATTACAAACGCATTGCTTTCAAAACTAGTTTTCATAAAATTCATTTTCTATTAATAATTATAATACTAATCAATGAACTAGTAATCAAAATACACAAATTCGTGAATCCTGAAAACAAAATTTCAATCTTAGTTGGAACTTCTTTTGTATCAATAAATCCAATATGGATATATTCAATTTGATTAAAATATGAAACATAAAATATTTGATATTCTCTATAAAATCCATATAATAAAAGAAAAATAACGTTTAATATAAGGATTAAAATTATTTTACGAATAGACATTTCTAATGATTTTAATACTTAATTATTTAATTTTTCTTCTTTGGTAGGCATATTTTCGTAAACATTTTTAATCATTTCAATATCAAGAACCAAAATATATTTTTCTTTTTGGTTATTAACGTGTTTTACGGTAAATATATCAAATGTTAACAAACAATCTTAAATTGATTTAATAAATCCTAAAAAATAAAAACAGAGTTAATACAATAAAATATTGATTCTTATTAAACACCAATTTTGATATTATTCTGTTATGTAAATAAATTCACTATAGGTTTTAAGTAAATTGCCCAGACCTTTTAGGTAAATCGTCTAGACCTTTTGAGTAAATCGTCTAGACCTTTTGAGTAAATCGTCTAGACCTTTTGGGTAAATCGTCTAGACCGTTTTTAAGCCTAGTATTTACAAGGGTTTTCAGAGGTTAAAAAACAGCTCTAAAATTACTATAAATTAGCTTGTTTTTTTGTGATGTAGTATCGAATTCAAATACGCTTTTGAGTCACTAAATCGAGCTTGCGAATTGTACGGAGTAAACCAAATCCAGTGAGATAACCGATAAAGGTTTCGTTTCTGTAGCATTTACTATTATGAAATTATAGTAATTCATTTGTTTACTTTCAAATTGAAAAACAAACGGCTTATAAATCTCAATTATTTTATAAAAAACAAAACTCGCAGCAGCGATGGTAGTGGTTAGCCCACAGTGTGTTTTTTTTCAAAAAACACACGAGGACTAGAAACGAACAGCGCGGTGCTTTAGCAGCTGCCCAAAAAAGTTTGAAAGATAGTTAAGTCATTCTAATTTATTATTTAAAGTATTAATGAATAAATAGAGAATGTAGAAGTGAAAAAATAAATTTCTATCTTTAATCTTAACCAACTCAATTTCGTTGTAAATGAAAAAAAAATATCATTCTCTTAATACTGATAATTTGTTTTATTAGTGAAACAAGAGCACAAAATTTAAAATCATATGAATTCTTAATTCGGGAAAATTTCCCTGAATTTATCAATTATTTTCCAAACTTAGCTTTCGATAACTTTGTAACTGAAACTTCATCAGAGATTGAAATGAATACATTTTCACAATTTGATGCTAGCGATTGGAATTTGTATTTAAATACTTCTAATGAATTTATCGTTTACAATCCGTCTAAAACTTATGCAACAGATTTTAATTTCTATGGTGATGTTGACCAAGAAACAAAGCTTTTGGACATTAAGAATAGAAGCGAAAAACGAATTAATTTTTGTGACCCAACTTGTGGATTCGATGAAGCAAAATGGTTAAATGATGATGTTTTAATTTTAGTAGGAAGTTTTATTGATTTTGATTACTACGATGAAGTTACTGAAACTTCAAGAATTTATGCGATGATTATGATTGTTGATTTAGAACACAGGAAAAAAAACATTTATTTTAATAAATTAGATTTCACTAAAAACTAGGGATTCAACTCATAAATGCTGCATATAGATTACTTTTCTGCCGAACTATATCATAATTAGGAAAGAGGTGCTAATGAAATTATAAAAGGTTTAGTAAGTCAATATTATCCTAAAATGACGAATTTTGAAAACATAACCCAAGAACAAATTAATAAGGTTGTTATTCTATTAAACAATAGATCCGAAAAAGATTTAGTTTTAAATCGCCTAACAAAATATTTACTCTAAAATTAGATACAAGTAAAGGTGTTGTATATATCACTTGAACCAGCCTTTTACTTTCCGATACAAAAATTAGCAAAAATATTTCCAAGCAACTCATCATTAGTTACTTGACCTGTAATTTCACCGAAATAATATAATGCTTGACGGATGTCAATTGCCATTAAATCAGCAGATAAATTTCCATCCAATCCCCACTTCACTTTTTCAATTTCTTCCAAAGCTTTTAGTAATGAATCGTAATGGCGTGTATTCGTTATAATGGTTTCATTATTACGTAAAGCTCCGGTATCTACAAAGTTTAATAATGCATTCTTAAGTTCCTCTACTCCTATTTTATTTTTAGCTGAAATGGTTTGTAATTTAACATTCAATGTTTCAAGTTGTAACTTAATATTCTGAATTTCAGTTTCTGAAAGCAAGTCGATTTTATTGATAACAACAACTAATGGTTTTTGCGGATATTTATTCTTTATACGTTCGATTTCAATAATATAATCAGAACTTTGCTCCTTAAACTTTAAACTTTCGAACAAATAAAGTACCACTTGTGCTTGTTCAATTTTCTCAAACGTTTTTTGAATTCCGATGCTTTCAACAACATCTTTTGTTTCACGAATTCCAGCGGTATCTATAAAACGGAAACCAATGCCGTTGATTACCAATTCATCTTCAATAGTATCGCGAGTTGTTCCAGCAATATCAGAAACAATGGCACGTTCTTCATTTAACAAAGCGTTTAATAAAGTAGATTTTCCAACATTTGGTTCTCCAACAATCGCAACAGGTATTCCGTTTTTGATTACGTTTCCTACAGCAAAAGAATCAATCAAACGTTTTAGAACAAACTCAATACGATTAACTAATTCTCTAAAGGCTGTACGGTCTGCGAATTCAACATCTTCTTCAGAGAAATCTAATTCCAACTCGATTAATGAAGCAAAGTTTAATAATTCTTCACGCAATTTCGCAATTTCATTTGAGAAACCACCACGCATTTGTTGCATTGCAATTTGATGGGAAGCTTCGTTATCAGAAGCGATTAAATCAGAAACAGCTTCAGCTTGAGATAAATCCATTTTTCCGTTCAAGAACGAACGCATTGTAAACTCACCCGGAGTCGCCATTCTACAACCTTTACGAAGTAATAATTGAATAATTTGTTGCTGAATGAAGGTTGAACCGTGACACGAAATTTCTACTGTTGGTTCTCCTGTGTAAGAATTGGTTCCTTTAAATAAAGAAATCAAAACTTGGTCATAAACTTTTGTATCTTCAACCAGATGTCCAAGATGTAAAGTATGTGATTTTTGTTTGGTCAAATCTTTTCCTTTTATCGACTGAAATAAAGGAGCTACAATTTCAATAGCTTTCGGACCAGAAACTCGAATCACAGCAATTGCCCCTGCTCCCGAAGGAGTCGCTAAAGCAACAATAGTATCTTGTAAAATCATAATGTTTGAAAATTTATGCAAAAATACAATTATTTAAACAAAATTTGAAGGGTTTTATTTCTATCAAAATAATCGGTTAAGTATCGATTTTAAAAGAACATTTCGTATATTAGTCAAGCTAAACAACATAATTATGAAAAAAATTCTTTTCCCTACAGACTTTTCTACAACCGCTTCTAATGCATTTGTTTATGCTTTGCATTTAGCAAAAAGTATTAACGCAGAAATTTTTGTTTTACACTCTTATGAAATGCCCATAATTTCAACTACTAGTGGTGGTCAACCCGAATTAATTCAAGGAGTTTACGAAAGTATTGAACTAAACAATTTTGAACGTTACAAAAACGAAGGTCCGATTTTACGTAAAGTTGCAGCTGAATATGGTCTTGAAGATGTAAAACTTACATTTATTTTTGAAGAAGGTTTACTTCTAATGAATATGAAACGAATTATTAAAGATGAAGCAATTGATTTTGTGGTAATGGGAACTAATGGCAACCATTCTCTTGAAAAGAAATTATTAGGTTCAAATACAGTTAATGTAATTAATAGCATCGATATTCCAATATTGAGTGTTCCAGCAAAAGCTAAATTTAGAAGCTTGTTTTCGTTTGGTTTTGCAACTATGCTAAACGAATCTGATAAAGTTGGAATTGACCGAATTATTAGAATCGCAACGGCTATAAATGCTGAAGTTAAACTATTACACGTTTTACGAAAAGAAAATCGTGAAATTGTAGACGTTATTAAAAAATGGAAAGAATATTTTAATAACGATAAAGTAAAAATTTATACGGTTTTAAATCCGAACTTAGAAGAAAGTGTTTTCTATTTCATTGATGAACATTTAATTGATGTGATGTGCATTGTAAAACGTCAATTAAATTTCTTTGAACGTTTGTTCACTTCAAGTTTAAGTAAACAATTATCCTATCATTCAGATGTTCCGGTTTTGATCTTACCACAACCAAAACAAGAATAAATATCATAAACAAAATCCGAGAGTTTAAAACAATAAACATCTCGGATTTTTAATTAACGAAAAATTAAAATTAACTACAACAAGGAGCTAAATTGTATAATTGAGTTATTTCTGCTTGTGTTAAAATTCGGTTATAAATTACAATATCATCCAAAAAGCCATCGAAATCTTTTCCTAAATAAAGATTTCCAATATTACTAGTTAATGGACCACAAGGTGCTAAAGTTGGATCCACAAGAGTAGAAGTCAAAACATTATCCAAGTAAATTTTAAAATCAATATTACCATCGCTTGTAACCACTAAATGTCGCCATTGAGAGGGAGTTACTGAAATAGAATTTATTGGATTAGAATTCCAATTTGTAGAATATTGATTCATACCAAAATTTGGTTTTCTTAAATCATATAACCCCAAAGACCATTGCCCGTAAGTATTAGGACAATGTAATCCAATGTCTCTTCCAATTAATAACTCATAATCGTTTAAACTAGTATTTTCATTTTTATACCAAAGTGAAATAGTAAAAGTTTGTGTTTGAATATTATCTAAAAAAGTTGGGTTAACATATTCTAAATATTCTCCATTTGCTTTGGTGAAATGAAAAGCACAATTCGCATTTCCTGCTCTGTCTGCATCAGAACTAGCAGATGTAGAATTCGTTAAATGATAACCATTTCCTGATGAATCATTTAAAGAACCGTTTGCAAATGTGTAAGATGCAATGATTCCGTTCTGTAAACTTGTTGGAATACAATTTGCGGCAGGAATTGGTGAATTATCATCATTATTACAACTTAATACTATAACAGCAAAAATTGCCAACGATGAAATTCCTAAAGTTTTAAAAATATTTTTCATAATAAATGGTTTTTAAAATTATTTTTTTTGTATATAAAATCAAAAAACAAGCCAAAAAATGATAATATTTTACATAAACACAATAAAAGGGGTTTACACTATAAATAAAAGGTCAAAACACCCTATTAGACAATAAATTCTAAACACCAATACAAAAAATTAGCAAACACTTTATTCTAAGCCATTTTAACAAATATTTGTAGTCAAAAAAACTTCATAAATAAATTAAAAGTTATATTTTAACATAAAAAAAATGAACGAATATCTTATTCAAACCAAAGACTTAAATTTTCAGTTTAATAACAAACGAAAAATTTTAGAAAACTTATCTCTTAATATTCCAAAAGGAAGTATTTATGGTTTTTTAGGTCCAAATGGAGCCGGAAAATCAACAACTATGCGTTTAATTACAGGTTTGTTGAATGAACAACAAAACGAATCTATCTATTTGTTCGGTGAAACTTTATCTAAGCAGCTTCCGCAAATATTTAAACGAATTGGAAGCATAATCGAAACTCCTACTTTATATCTTCATCTTTCGGGTTATGATAATTTGAAACTAATCGCAACGATACAAGAAGTTCCAAATTCCAAAATTCAAGAAATACTAGAATTGGTAGAACTTTCTAAATTCCAAAAACAAAAAGCAAAACAATATTCGTTGGGAATGAAACAGCGTTTGGCAATTGGAATGGCACTTTTGAATGACCCCGAATTGTTGATTTTAGATGAACCGGTAAACGGATTAGACCCGCAAGGAATTATCGAAGTACGTCAACTTCTTAAAAAATTAAATAAAGAAAAAGGAATTACTATTTTTATTTCGAGCCATTTATTAAGTGAAATTGAAAAAACCTGTACGCACGTTGGAATCATCAATCAAGGTAAATTATTATTTGAAGGTTCACTTGGTGATTTAGGTAATAAAAACAAAAATATTACGGTTGATATTATTTTAGATGAAGTTGAAAAATACCATTCGAAATTAAATGGTTTTGAGGTTACACAAATCGATTCGAAAACCTTACAATTTGTTTTAGATAATGAAAAAGAAATTCCAGAATTGATTCAAAACTTGGTACAAAATGATTTTCAAATTTATGGCGTAAACAAGCGCGGTGGTTTAGAAGATTGGTTTATTAATTTAACAGACAAAAAATAATGACGCAATATATTTCAAATTTCACCAAAGCTTTTCGAGCAGAAAGTATCAAGATGAAAAGTACTCGAATTGTTTTAACCGCAATTGTTTTAAGTGTTTTGATACCATTAATGGCATTCGTTTTTAGTCTTATAAATGGGGAATACAATTCAGATTTAACAGAAAAAACCAATTTCTTTCAAGTTTCTTTTAATAGTTATATATCAGTATTCGAATTTATAGCAATTCTTGTCGCAATCATTTCAGCAAGCAGAATATCCCAAATTGAATTTAAAAACAACACTTGGCAATTGATAGAAACACAACCTTTGTCCAAGTTTTCTATCTATTTTGCAAAATACTCAAAACTTTTAATCATCAATGCAATTACCATTTCTGTGTTTTTTGCAACTACTTATGTGGTAAGCTTCATCTTATATCTTTTACAAGAGAATAAAGAATTTGCAACGATAAACATTGGTTTTGAGGAGATTCAAACGGCAATTCGTTTTTGGGTTTCGTTATTGTTTTTAACTACTTTGATTTATGTGATTAGCGTTCGTTTTTCAAACTTTATTTTATCTATAATTGTTGGAATTGGTTTAATCATTTCAACTTCAATTCTTCAAGCATTAAACATCTTACCCAAATGGTATCCGTTAAAAATAACTTCGAATGCCATTTCAAATCCTAGTGATTTAGGTTACTTTTTTACGTATTCAGAAGGTTTTAGCGTGGTAATTAGTTTGTTACTTCTTTTTATTGGATATAAATGGTATGCGAATAAAACATTTAAAAATGCCTTTGTCAAAAACGGAAAAACCATTAGTACAAGTTTAGCAACCATACTTATTTTAAGTGGAATTTGTTTTTGGATTTTAAAACCAAATCAAATGATGCAATCAAACGAAACCTTGATTAGTGGAACCATTACAAGTCCGGATAATATTAAAGAAGGTTATTTGGTTGATGCGCTTACAAATGCAACTTTATATACTTTTCCAGTTTCTGAAAATCAGTTTAAACTTCAGATTACAGAAGATTTAAAATTAGGAAAATATCATTTAAAATTTGATAACGCAATCACTACACCGATTATTATCGGTAAAAATGACATTGTAAATATTGAAGTAGAACACAAGGGTAATGATGTTAATTTCAAAAAAACAGGAACGCGTTTGGCTGAAAACAACTTAGCTGATTTAGCTGAATTAAGCACCACAATTGCTTACTTTATCAGTAATGATATTTATGCAGATAATCCGACTAAAATTTCTGAAGAATTAATTGATGAATATGAAAGTCAACTAAAAAAACTAGGAAATGCTTATACAAACGATAATTATATTATTCGTGATGATTACCGTGCTATTCAACAAAAGCAGTTAATCGCTTATTTTATAAATCTTTGGAATCAATACGAAAAAAAGCAATTGGTTAAAGATGAAAATTTCAAAAAACAAGATTATGAATTCTACAAATTATTGAATGATAAACTAAATAGAAAAGATACCGAAATGCTTTTTGATAATAACTATCGTCAAATTGTAGTTCAAGAATTAATAGCAAACGATACTTCTGATTTAGACGAAAATACCAAATCTTTAAATGCTATTTTAAAACTTCCAAATGATTCATTCAAAGAAAAATTATTAACAACAGGAATTGTATCAGCTATTGACCAAAGTAAATCAGCTTCAGAAATTGTTGACGTTTTTGATACCTATAAAGTTGGATTAACAGATGCTAAAAACATCAATTATCTAAACGCAAAAGTTCAGGATGCAATTCGTTTAGGTAAAAATGCAAAAGCTCCGAATTTTGAAGCTTTTGATTTAAATGGAAATATTGTTCGTCTTCAAGATTTTAAAGGAAAATTTGTCGTAATTGATGTTTGGGCAACTTGGTGTGGACCTTGTAAATATGTTTCGCCTAGTTTTGAAAAAGCAGCAAATCAATATGCTAAAAACGAAAATATTGTATTTATTGCAATAAGTGTTGATAAAAACAAAATTGCGTGGATTTCACAAGCTAAAAATAAGCCTAAAACAGTAAAACAACTCATTGCAACAAATATTGATACTTTCGGAAAAGAATATTCAATTGAATCGATACCACGTTTTATTTTAATTGATAAAGAAGGAAATTTTGTAAACTCTAAAATGCCGATGGCTAACGAAAGTGCTTTTGATATTGTTCTAGAAAATACATTGAAATCAGAATAAAATTGTATTAATCAATCCATAAAAGCAATAAAAAAGTTTAAAATGAGTTAAATATAAAACCAATTAAACCACTTTAAAATGAAAATAGACATCATCATTGCGTATCTAAAAAGATATGAGTTTGGTCATGAAAAAGATTTTGTTCCACCGATAACCGGAATTCATTTGGCTGCATTAACTCCAAAGGGAACAGACAATCCTGAAGAATTGTTAATCGCGCATCGAAATTTATGGAAACAAACATTTTCTTTTTCGTATTCTGTGAAACGTATTTTTAGAGGATTAAGAACATTGAGTTTAGGTGCTTTTTTTATGTCTTTCTTCATGAATTCTTTTTATATGACAAAAAAATTACGCCGAAATTATCCTATAAATATGAACAATCAAATCATTTAAAATTAGTTTATATGAATAAGATACTCACGATTTTAATGCTTTTGACGCTGTTTTCTTGCAATAATATAAAAACTGAAAGCTCGAACCAATCGAAATCTACTATTATTAATCAAGTTGATTCAAAAAACAAATTCGATTCGTTGATAAATTACGAATTTGGACTAAGTTGCGGAACGGAATGTGCTGTGGTTTTTATTGTAAAAAAAATTGAATCTTTTAATTCGGCATCAATTCAAGTGAATTTTCAAATTGAAAAATATGAAAATTACGAACTCAAACAAACATCAAGTGCCAATTACATTTTTAATTACGGAAATATCAACACCATTCAATACATTAATGATGAAGGCAAAACAGAAAATATTAACACCATTTTTCAAGGTCAAGCTTTAGAAACTTTTAAAGGTTTTGGAAATAAATTGTTTGAATTAAATTCAAAATAATGGAAAGAGAAATTGAAATTTTAAAAAAATCGATACTTGTAATTAATGAATTTAATTACAATATTCACAGTATAAATTCCTCTAAAGAATACCTTAAAATTCATAATAGAAATTTAGAAACTATTCTAAAAATTGCAAGAAATAGAAATTCAAAATTTTTAAAAACTAAATTATCAGAATATCCAAAAATCAGTGAAGCAGAATTAGACGATTACATAAACTCAAAAAGAAAAAACATAAATTTGATAAATTTAATAACTTTATTTTTTTTCAGATTATTATATTTTTTTGTGGATAGAGCCGTTCGTTTAATCAAAACAAAAGGAAGTGGACCATCGATAATTAAAAATAAACTTTCGAAAATTGAAGAAACAAACAATTATATTCTTAAAGTTGTTGAAAATCCATTTCTAGAAGAAATTTATCTTGATGAAAAATTCAGATAATAAATCATAAATAAACCCAAAATGAAAAGACTTTTTTTAACCTTATTATTTTTAATTTCAATTGCAAATTCTGCTATTTCTCAAACATTTAATACAAGAAAAACAGATGCTTTTATTGAATATATCGAAGCTAATGAACGAGCGATCGGAAATGTTTCGATTTTTAAAAATGGTAAAGAAATCTATCAGCGTAAATTTGGAGATCAAGAAATGAATCGCTCAAATGATGCATATCGCATTGCTTCTGTAACCAAATTGATTACAGCAACTTTGATTTTAAAATTAATTGAAGAAGAAAAACTAAGTTTAAACGATTCATTGGTAAATTATTTTCCAGAAATTAAACAAAGTAATAAAATTACAATCGAGCAAATGTTGAATCATACCAGTGGTTTGGGCGATGTAAATTTTCGAGGGAAAGATCCGTATTGGTTGCAATATCGTGTTTACTCACCTTCCGAATTATTACAAAATATTATAATTGAAGAATTGTTATTTGAACCGGGAACTGATGTTTCGTATTCCAATTCAGCTTATTTTTTGTTAGGACAAATTTTAGAAAAAAAATATGCTCTACCTTATTCAGAAATTATCAATCAAAATATTACAAAACCATTAAATCTAAAAACTTTAAAAGCTGGAAATGACGAACGAAAAAATGTTTATCCTTCATTGAAATATAAAAATGGAAATTGGGATATTATGACCGAAAAATTTTATGAAAATTCTTTAGCGTTTGGAGATATTACCGCTTCAACTAATGATTTAAATATTTTTATAAATGCTTTATTTGACGGAAAAATCATCAGTAATAAATCATTAGAAATGATGAAACCTAAAGCTAATGCAGATTTCGGTTTAGGAATGATGAAAACTCCTTTTTATGAGATTTCGTTCTTAGGTCATAATGGTGATATTTCTGGAAGTCATACTTTATTAGGATATAATGAAAAAGATAAAACTTCAATAGCAATCAACATTAATGGAAATCGAAATGTGAAAAATGATTTTTACATTGGTATTTTAAATAGTTTATATGATGCTAAAATTCCATATCCAATTTATCTAAATGATAAAATTTTAAATCAATATGTAGGAACTTATAAATGCGAAAATTATCCGTTTCCGATTAAAATTTATAACGACGGAGGTGATTTATTTGGTTTAGGATTAGATGAAGGTCAGATTCCATTTCAATTAAAAGTTCAAGACGAAACTCATTTTACCTTTCATAATCTAAGTGCTACATTTATTCCTGAAGAATGTAAAATGATTTTCATTGAAAACGACGAAGTATATACTTTCTACAACCCTGATTTAAAATAATATTTTGAAAACATTTTTTACAGTTCTTACATTAATCCTGTTTATTTCTTGCAATAAAGAACAATCTGAAGAAAAATTCTTTAAAGCGATTTCTTTCAATAATAAGGATACAGCTTACTTAAAGCTTTCAGAGATTGATAATCAATTTAATGGAAAATATTTGGTTATTTATTCTGATAAAACTTCCGATTTAGGGAATATTTCAGGCGAAATTATTGGAGATACTTTAAAAGGAAGAAATAAATATGTTTCAAGAAGAAAATCAGAATTCATTAAACCAATCGCTTTTTTAAAAGAAAATGAAAATCTGAAACAAGGAACAGGAATGGTTTCTTATTATTTTCAAATTCCGTTTTATGCAAATGGTACGATTCAATTTCCAGATTCGTTATTTCAGTTTATACCTATCGATGAAAAAGAAATAATACATTTAAAACAAGAATTACAATTTTAAAAATTTGATTGTAATTTAATATATCTAAAATTGTTACAACATTAACACATCAAAAATCAGTAAATCAGTAATTTTTATCTAATTTTATAAAAAGAGAAAAAATGAAATCACTAATTATTTTAAGTAGTTTATTTGCTTTAAGTTGTTCAAAAATGAACAAAGAATTAACTCCAGAACCAACCTCTAATCAAACAGAAATAATGAATAAAGAAAACATATATCAGTTCAAAGTAAAAGACATTGAAGGAAATGACTTTGATTTAGCATCGTTAAAAGGCAAAAAAGTAATGATTGTAAACACAGCTTCTGAATGCGGTTTAACTCCACAATTTGAACAATTACAAAGTTTATATTCAGAATTTAAAAACAATAATTTTGTAATTATCGGTTTTCCAACCAACGATTTTATGGGGCAAGACCCAGGTTCAAATCAAGAAATTGCAGCATTTTGTCAAAAAAATTACGGCGTTACATTTCCAATGATGGAAAAAATTGTTGTTAAAGGAGATGATAAAAATGAAGTTTATAAATTCTTAACCGAGAAATCTAAAAATGGTTTAGGAGATTTTGATGTTGAATGGAACTTTCAAAAATTCTTAATTAATGAAAACGGAGAATTAGAACGTGTTTTCGGACCAAGAATTTTACCAAATGATACCGAAATTAAAAATTGGATAAAAGGAACTAATTCTTAAAGTAAATATCAGGTTTGTTTGTATCTTTGAGTAACAAATAAAGATCAAATGAAATATCCTGAAATTCCTTTAGCTCAAAGTATTTTACAAATCTGTAAAGCGAAAGGTCTAAAAAATATAATCATATCACCAGGATCGAGAAATGCTCCGTTAACCATCGGATTTTCTATCGATCCTTTTTTTAATTGTTATAGCATTGCTGACGAACGTTGTGCAGCATTTTTTGCATTAGGAATAGCTCAGCAAACTCTTGAACCTGCTATTTTAGTTTGTACATCAGGATCTGCACTTTTAAATTATTATCCTGCAATCGCAGAAGCATTTTACAGTCAAATTCCATTAATCGTAATTTCTGCAGATCGCCCAACAACTAAAATTGACATCGGAGATGGGCAAACGATTCGACAACGAAATGTCTTCGAAAATCATTCACTTTTTAATGCCAATCTTGAAGATGAAGCTTCTTCCAAGAATGATTTATTAATTCAAGAAGCGATTCGAATTTCATATTCAAAAAAAGGACCGGTTCACATCAACGCACCTTTTGAAGAACCTTTATATAATACGGTTGATGAAACATCGTACAAACCATTAATCACACATTACAAGCCGGAACGAAAACCAGAAATAAATTTTGATTTATATAAAGCGGTTTTTCAAAACACAAAAAAGAAATTGGTTTTAATCGGTGTGCAAAATCCGAATGTTTTGAGTGAAGAAATTCTTCAAAAATTGGGTAATGATCCATCGATTGTTGTGATGACAGAAATTACATCAAACGTAAGTCATCCAAATTTTGTTTCTAATATCGACACATTAATTACTTCATTTACAGAAGAAGATTTTGAAAACTTCAAACCTGAATTATTGATTTCTATTGGTGGAATGGTCGTTTCAAAACGCATTAAAGCTTTGCTGAGAAAGTATAAACCCAATGCGCATTGGCACGTTGATGAACATAGATTCTATGATACATTTCAGGCTTTAACCAATGAAATTGAAACCAATCCTCAAACTTTTTTCGAGGCAATGTTTGCTGATAATCATTTTTTAGAAAGTAGTTACAATGATTCGATTAAGACCATTATGAAATCGAGAGCAATTGGACATGAAAAATATTTAAAAGAAATTCCGTATTCTGATTTTATGGTTTTTGATCAAATTTGGAAACATTTACCAAGTCACATTCAGTTGCAAATTAGTAATAGTTCAGCTATCCGTTATGCACAATTATTTAAAACTCCGTCAGAAATTGATGTTTTTTGTAATCGTGGAACAAGCGGAATTGATGGCTCAACTTCAACTGCAATCGGAGCAGCTGTTGCAAACAATAAACCAACGGTTTTGATAACTGGTGATATTAGTTTTTTGTATGATAGCAATGCGCTTTGGAATAATTACATACCTGAAAATTTTAAAATTATTTTGATTAATAATGGAGGTGGCGGAATTTTCAGAATTCTTCCAGGACATAATGAAACTCCAGTTTTTAATACGTTTTTCGAAACCGAACATTGTTTAACAGCAGAACATTTAGCTAAAATGTATCGATTTGATTATGAAACAATTGCTAATGAAACCGAATTGTCACCAAAATTAAAGGCTTTTTTTAATAGTAAAAATAAAGGTATTTTAGAAATATTTACACCAACTAAAATTAATCAAGATATTCTAAAACAATATTTTAAAGCTGTTACTATTTAGGTATGGTTTTTGGACACGAACCATTTTAAAAAAATAAAATTATGAAAAAACTTATCTTACCAATCTTATCTGTCTTTTTTTTGAGTAGTTGTGCTGAATTACAACAAGCTACAAAACAATTGAACGAAATTCAAAATCAAGGAAATCAAGGAGGAGGAATTGGACAAACACAAATTGCAAATGCTTTAAAAGAAGCTTTAGAATTAGGCGTTTCAAAACAAGTTGTGAATTTGACAAAAACAAATGGATTTTATAACAATTCATTAGTAAAAATACCTGTTCCGCAAGAGCTTCAGAAAGTTGAAAAAGCATTACGAGCAGCTGGTTTGGGTAGTTTAGCAGATGAAGGTGTAAAAGCAATGAACAACGCAGCGAGTGTGGCTGTAAAAGAAGCAACTCCGATTTTTGTTGACGCAATCAAAAACATGACCATTACAGATGCTAAAAATATTTTAATGGGAGGTAATAATTCAGCAACGCAATATTTAAAAAAATCTACAACCAAATCGTTATACGGAAAATTCAATCCAATTATAAAATCATCATTTAATAAAGTTGGAGCTGATAAAGTTTGGAAAGAAATTATAACAACTTATAATACTTTACCAATGGTTCAAAAAGTAAATCCTGATTTAACAGATTATGTTACAAATGAAGCTTTAGACGGAGTTTTTACGATGATTGGAAAAGAAGAAGTTGACATAAGAACTAACATAAATGCAAGATCAACTAATTTATTGAAATCTGTATTTGCTTTACAAGATAAAAAATAGCAAAATTTAACATTTAGGTTAAAAAATAATTTACTATTTTTGGAAATACTTGCAGATTTCATATAACTAAGAATTAGTTGCAAAGTAAAGAAAAGGATTGGTGAAGACCAATCCTTTTCGCATGAATAGATTTTTTTTTCAATTCTTTTTTTCCAAACTTTTCTTGCTATTATTATACTTAAATTGATATTTCATTTTTTATAATTTCAGAATATTTTTTATTTTGAGCTAATTTTCAAATGATTTAAACTAAATATATACAAATTCTATAGAATATTCATTTTTATAGTTGCCTTTTTAAAATTTTGATTTTCTAATTAAATTTCGTATTTTTAGATAATTTCATAAAATTTCCACCGTTTTAATATAACCAACCCAAATTATATAAAATGACTCACAAAGAAATTATAAAAAAAATTGAATGGAAAGATTTAAAAAATTTATCCATTAAAGAAATGTTAATTGAAAATAATTTGACCATTCCTTGGTTTGTACTTTCGATTACATTAGCCTATCATGGTCATTATATATTAGCTTTGCCATTCTCTGCCTTTTTCTTTTTAACAGCACTTAGACAAGTTCATAATGGATTTCATAATTCACTTGGAACTAATAAATTTTTAACTTGGTTATCTTTATATATCAATAGTGTTTTAATGATGACATCTATACATGCTGTTAAATTCAATCATATCAGACATCATAAATACTGTCTAACTGAACAAGATTATGAAGGAAAATCAGCGAGTATGACTTGGTATGGGGCAATTCTTTATGGACCAATACATATGTTTTTGATTCATAAAATCACACTTAAACTTGGAAATAAGTATTACAAAAGAAACGTAATTTTTCAACTTATTTCGATATTAATATTTGCGACAATTGTTTTCTATTTTAATATATATTTTTTAATTTATCATATAATTGTCATGATAATTGGAGAATTTTTAATGGCTTTTTTTGCTGTTTGGACAGTACATCACGATACACATGAGAGTCCTGAAATGGCAAGAACACAAAGAACTAGTTGGAAAAATAAAATCACTTTTAGTATGTTTTATCATTTAGAACATCATCTTTTTCCAGCAGTTCCAACAATAAAACTTCCTGAACTTGCCAAACGAATTGATGAAGTTTTACCTGAAATCGAAAAGAAACAAACGTTTTAGTATTTTTTTTCTTCTTCTATTAATTTTAAAATCAAAGTTGATGTAATCAATTTGGCTACAGAAGCAATACGATATGCATCATTTGAACGATTCATTTCTTGATCTCCAAATTTACGCTGATAGATTTCTTTACCATTTTTAAAAATCGAAACGTTTCCGATCGCTCGTTCGTTAGCTTCAATATACTCTATAAAAGCATCTGTTTTTCTAGTGTTAAATGACTGAGAAAAAGCAATATTTAGAAATGAAATAAAGAAAATTAAAGTGTATATATATATTTTCATAATCTTCTTTTGTAAGTTTGGAAGTTACAAATTATTCCATAAAAAAACAGCAATAACAAAAGTTAATGCTGTTCTAATATGATAATATAAAAATCTTATAAGTGAATCACTTCTCCATAAGCTTCTGCAACTGCTTCCATAACAGCTTCAGACATAGTTGGGTGAGGGTGAACTGCTTTTAAAATTTCGTGTCCTGTTGTTTCTAATTTACGAGCTACAACTGCTTCAGCAATCATGTCTGTAACACCAGCACCAATCATGTGGCATCCTAACCATTCACCGTATTTTGCATCGAAAATAACTTTTACAAATCCGTCTGGAGTTCCAGCAGCTTTTGCTTTTCCTGATGCAGAGAATGGAAATTTACCTACTTTGATTTCATATCCAGCTTCTTTAGCTTTTTTCTCTGTCATACCCACAGAAGCAATTTCTGGAGTAGCATACGTACAACCTGGGATGTTTCCGTAATCTAATGGTTCAACATGTAAACCAGCGATTTTTTCAACACATAAAATTCCTTCTGCAGAAGCAACGTGCGCTAAAGCTTGTCCAGGAACAACATCTCCAATTGCGTAATATCCAGGAATATTTGTTTGGTAAAAATCGTTTACTAAGATTTTATCTCTATCTGTAGCGATTCCTGTTTCTTCTAAACCTATATTTTCAATGTTAGATTTAATTCCAACAGCTGATAATAATACATCAGCTTCTAAGATTTCTTCACCTTTAGCTGTTTTTACAAAAGCCTTAACGCCTTCGCCAGTTGTATCAACTTTCTCAACAGATGAATTTGTCATGATTTTAATTCCAGATTTTTTCAAAGAACGCTCCATTTGTTTAGAGATATCTTCGTCTTCAACCGGAACAATGTTTGGCATAAACTCAACAATAGTTACTTCCGTTCCCATTGAATTGTAGAAATGAGCAAACTCAACTCCAATTGCGCCAGAACCAACAACAATCATTTTCTTTGGTTGTTCTGCTAAAGTCATTGCTTGGCGGTATCCGATAACTTTTTTACCATCTTGAGGTAAGTTAGGTAATTCACGAGAACGAGCTCCAGTTGCAATGATGATATGATCTGCAGATAATTCGATAACAGAACCATCAGCTTTAGTTACATCAACTTTTTTACCAGGTTTAACTTTTCCAAAACCGTCGATAACTTCGATTTTATTTTTCTTCATTAAGAATTGAACACCTTTGCTCATTCCTTCTGCAACTCCACGAGAACGTGCAATTACTGCATTGAAATCTTTATCAACTTCACCAGAAATTGTTAAACCATAATCAGAAGCGTGTTTTAAATAATCAAAAACTTGAGCTGATTTTAATAATGCTTTTGTAGGAATACATCCCCAGTTTAAGCAAATTCCACCTAAATTTTCTTTTTCAACAACAGCAACTTTAAAGCCTAATTGAGAAGCTCTAATCGCAGTTACATAACCTCCAGGGCCACTTCCTAATACAATAATATCGAATTTCATATATAAATTTTCAGTATGATTTTAAGAGGTCTAAATTAATCAAAAAAAACAATAAATTATCAAATTAGCAATCAAAACTTTAAAAATTGTCAATTATTTAATTATTTGTAAATATTCATTTCTTCGTTATAGATTGGACTTGTAATACCAAGAAAATTCATAACCGAATGAAAAACATGATTTTGTGTTAAAGCATTATTCTTTTTCAACTCTTTAGAACCATCTGAAACCCAAACAATAAATGGAATTTCATATTGTTGCTTTGGAGCTAAACTCATTGGAACACCATGCATATAAAGATTTTTTTCACCTAAAGATTCCCCATGGTCAGAAACATAAATCATTGAACTTTTATAATTTGGAAGTTCCTTTAATGTTTCTATTACACTTGAAAGAATAAAATCTGTGTAAACAATTGTATTATCATATGCGTTAATAAGTTCTTCTTGAGAACAATTCGCTACTTCTACAGAATTACAAACAGGTTTAAAAACTTCGAATTGTGGCGGGTATTTCTTACTATAAGTTGGCCCGTGACTTGTACTTGTATGTAAAATAATAAGAATTTTCTTTTTATTTGAATTAAGAATTTCATCCTTTAATCCAGCTAACAAAATTTCATCGTAATCACAACCTATTCCTTCACAGTTTTCTATTAAATTTTCTCGCTTTTTGTATTTTTCGATATGAACAGGTGGTTCACCCCAATTTGTGGTTCGCCAAATAACATCTACATCATTTCTGTTCAAATAATTTGGAAGTATTTCATACAAATCATTTGAATTTTCATGTTCCAAAATACATTTCAAGCCTGCAGTAGTATATGTTGCGCAAGAAGTTGCATTAAAATTATGCAGATTTTCAATTTTAGAAAGTAAAGGATTTGTGTTTTTTGAATATCCATATAAAGAAAAATTCTCACTTCTTGCAGATTCACCAATTACTAAAACCATAACTGATTTTTCATCATTTGTGATAGTTGCATCTGGTAGTAAAATTTCCTTTTGATTCTTTTTTGCTTCATGAATGTAAAAAAGTGGTGTATTTACGGCATAAGACCAAGGCATTGCTAAACCACCAACTACTTTTGAATTTTTGTCAATCCATAAAACATTCGCAGCGTTTGCAACAACAATCAATAAAATCAAACCTAAATTAATTCCTGTTTGAATCATGAATTTCTTAAAAGAAACTTTTTCAAATTTAGCTTTAAATATGAAAATACTAGGTAAAATTCCAAAACAAACCAAATATATAATCAATTTAAATGAGAAGAAAGCACTCGATTCATCAAAATTGGTATTCAATATATTACTGATCATACTTTCGTCTATAATAACACTGTAAGAATTGATAAAATAAACGGCTACTGAATTTATCAAAAATGTTATAATTGTAAAGATTTTCCCTACTATTTTTGAAATATAAAAAAGTATATAAAAAAAGAAAAAATTTGCCAACACAACTAAAATTAGCATACTGAAACAAAGTAAAGCGCCACTGAAAGTTGTATAATCTACATTAGAAAAAACATATTTGAAAAATGGATAATGGAAGAATAAAAAATTCATTATACAAATTAGTAAAACAAATTTTGATAGTTTAAAACTATTTTTTAACATAAAGATTGGTAATTACAAAAAGAGAAATTAATAAACTTAAAAGTGCAAAATAAAATATTACAAGGTTTGCTTCAAAAATCTTAAATATCATTACAATACTACATGCAAAGAAAAGCAAAATGAAAACAGGATAAAACTTTTTATTGCCAATCCAACCCCATATATTATATTTTTTATTAATAGCTATTCCAATTATAGCAGAAGCATAACCAACTATTGCACCAACTGTAATATCTATTGGATGATGAGCTCCTACTCCAATTCTAGTTAATATTAAAATAATTCCAAATAAAAAAATAGAGCAACTCCAAACGATTTGGTACTTAATTTTTTTTGGCATAAAAGCTATTAAAACTACTGTAAGTACAGTAAATACAGTAACAGAATGACCAGATGGAAAACTATTACTTCCCATTAACTTTCTTCCAATTATTGTTAAATTTTCAGGTCCGAATGCAGCTGCTGGTCTTTGAATTCCAAATAATGGTTTTAAAACTCCAACTAAAATTGCCGATACAATTGATGCTGTTATTAAAGATTCCCACATCTTTGGAGCATAAATAATAAAAATAGTTAAAAACGATAAAATTATCAAAGCATCTCCAAGTTGTGTCAAGTTATATAATGTTCTTGGATATTCAGCTAATTCTGAATTCATAAAAAGGAATAACTCTTTTTGACAATTAACATATGCTTCATTACTCAAAGCATTTCTAGAACATAAGAAAGAAAGAATTGCCAACAATAAAAAAGTAGGTAAATATAATAATGAGGAATTAAACCTTGCAAAATTTTCTATTACAGTTTTATTCATGTTTTTTTGATAAAATTATTGATTTAAAAAAAAATGTATTCAAATAAACAAAAAGATTTATTAAATAACAACAGCTTATTAAAATGTAACAAAAAAAACCTATAAATCAAAAGACTTATAGGTTAAAACTTGTGGGCGATAAGGGATTCGAACCCCTGACCCCCTCGGTGTAAACGAGGTGCTCTGAACCAGCTGAGCTAATCGCCCGATTTATTTATTTCATAAATACATGACAAATATAAAAAGCTTTTTGGTTTTTACAAATAAAACTTCATGAAAATTTACAAAATTTCTGCAACTACAAAAGTACTTCCTCCAACATAAATCATATCATTTTTCGTTGCGATAGATTTAGCATGTAAATATGCTCTACTTATAGAATCAAAAACCTGGGAATTAAATCCAAAATCTTGCATTTTTTGTTGTAAAACATTAACGTCTAATCCTCTTGGAACATCTGGTTTTGCAATAAAATAGATTGCATCTTTCGGTAATAAAGGTAAAACTTCAGATAAATCTTTATCATTTACAACTCCAAATACGAAATAAAGATTGGTAAAGGTTTGTTCAAAAATTTGATCCATAACCATTTCTAAACCGTCTTTGTTGTGAGCTGTATCAGCAACAATTAATGGATTGTTACCAAGAACTTGCCAACGACCTTGAAGATTTGTATTTTTAATTACGTTTTTGAATCCATTTAGTTCATCGTTTTTACTAATTTCAAAAAATCTACGCAAAACTTCAATTGTTGCTTGAACCGTTTTTTTATTATGCTCTTGATAGTTTCCTTTCAAATCAGATTCTACATCAACTAAATCTATTTCAGAAGCGAAAATAATCTCGCTGTTGGTTTCTTCTGCTTTAGCAATAAAAACAGGCTTTGTATCATTATTATATTGCCCAATAATTACCGGAACATTTGGTTTGATAATTCCTGCTTTTTCAAAAGCAATTTCTTTATACGAATTTCCTAAAATAGCAACATGATCAAATCCGATATTTGTAATAACAGAAACTAAAGGTGTTATGATATTAGTCGAATCTAACCTTCCACCTAAACCAACTTCAATAATAGCAACATCAACTTGTTGTTGAGCGAAATAATCGAAAGCTAAACCAACCGTCATTTCAAAAAAACTTAATTGATTTTGTTCAAAAAAACTTTTATTATCAGTTATAAAACAAACAACATCTTCTTCCGAGATTTCCTTTCCATTAATTTTAATTCTTTCTCGAAAATCTTTTAAATGAGGTGAAGTATATAAGCCAACTTTATATCCTGCTTCTTGCAAAATTGAAGCGATCATAGATGAAGTCGAACCTTTTCCGTTAGTTCCGGCAACATGAATACTTTTAAATTTTGTTTCAGGAAAATCAAGATGTTTTGCCAATGCCAAAGTATTTGTTAAATCTTCTTTATATGCTTTAGCTCCAATTTTCTGATACATCGGAAGTTGATTAAACATCCAATCTAAAGTTTCTTGATAATTCATCTGTAAAATAATGTAATATTAGATAATAAATATTAAATTAAAAGTTTTGAAATTGATTCAGTTCCTTTCGATTTAACTAGGAATATTTTTTTATATTTGATTTTTAAATTTCATTAAAACAAAGAATGAAATCATTTACAAAAATGAAACATTTTTTTATTAAAAACTAAATAAAAATTTTATGATTGGATTTGTTTTACAAGCTCAAAACGATACTTTAACACAAGCAGCTGGTAGTGTTATCAATACTATGACAAATGAGAAAGAAATTTCGCTAATTGAATTTATTTTCAAAGGTGGTGTTTTTTTAATTCCAATTATACTATTGTTGATCTATACTATATATATAATCTTTGAGAGAAGTTTTTATATAAATAAAGCTGCCAAAAACAATCCGAATTTAATTTCTGATGTAAAAAATCAATTAGCTGCTGGTAATTTAGATTTGGCAATTTCTACAGCAAGAAGAGATAATACTGCAACTTCACACGTTATCGAAGAAGGAATTTTAACCATTGGAAGACCAATTTCTGAAATTGAATCGAATATGGAAAAAGTTACGAATATCGAAATTGCGGAAATGGAAAAGAAATTAAATCATTTAGGTTTGATTGGTGGTATTGCTCCTACTCTTGGTTTTGTTGGAACTATTTCTGGAGTTATTAAGATTTTCTACAATATTTCAATTACAGAAAATATTTCTATAGCAAATATTTCTGGAGGATTATACGAAAAAATGATTAGTAGTGGAGCTGGTTTAGTTGTAGGTATCATTGCTTATGCGGCCTATCATTTATTAAACGGAAAGATTGATAATTTTGCTTTGAATATTCAAAAAAATATCCTAGAATTCATTAACATAATACAACGTCCAAATGGCAATCAAAAGAAATAAACGTTTCAATGCGGAAATTGCTACTTCATCGTTGAGTGATATTATGTTTTTCTTATTATTGTTTTTTATAATCATTTCAACTCTTGCAAATCCGAACGTAATAAAAATGACGCTTCCAAAAGCTGAATCAAACGAAAAAACAAATAAACAATTAATTACGCTTTCAGTAACTGAAGATAAACAGTTTTATATCGATAAAGAATTAACTGCTTTTGATAATTTAGAACAAAGTTTGCTTGCAAAATTAGATCCAGCAAAAGAACAAACCGTAGTTATTAGAATTCCTTATAACTTACAAGTTCAAGATTTAGTTGATGTTCTTCAGATTGGAGTTAAGCACAATCTAAAATTTGTTATTGCTACAAGTGCACAATAAATTGTAAATCAGATTTACAGCAAAACAAACTACATTGAAAAGTGTATTTCCATAAAAAAAATGAGTTCGACATTGTATCGGACTCATTTTTTTTAATTACTTGTATTAAAAATTTGTTCTCTATATTGAGTTGCGGTCATTTTAGTAAGTCTTTTAAAAAAACGTAAAAAATTACTTATATCACTAAAATTAAAATAGTTCGATATTTCCTTTATAGATAAAGTTACAGTTTCTAATTTGTATTTAATTTGATGCAAACATTTTAAATCCAAATAATTTTTTACGCTAACACCATAAGTCGATAAACACAATTTATTTAGAACTCCATAATCAATACCAATTTTATCGCAGTAATACTTCACACTTCTATTGTTTTTTACATTTTCTACGATGCTTTCATTAAACAACCTAAGAATTTTTTCAGTAAACGAATCAGATTTAGGATGATTACACTTTGGAATATTACTATGAAAAATAGAAACTGATAATAATAATATTTGCTGTAATGTATTCTGTGCTAAAAGATAATTAAAATTAGTTCGCTCGCTTAATTGCGAATTAAAAAGCAAATCTAGATAATGATTTATAACTAAGCTATGTTTTTCATTAATCGAAATTTTATTGAACTTATTAATTCCATCAAATAATTTTGAATTTTTAACCAAATAACTGATGTCGTAATTTTTACTTATACAAGTATCTTTAAACTGAATATAAGACATTTGAAAATCCTCAATTGAACTTATTATTAATGAAACATCATTATTTACAAAAAGACATTGATTCTTTTTTAAAACAACACTTATATCATTAAAAGTAATCTTAACCGTTCCGTTTTCAACGCGTAAAATTTTATATACGTTTTTTTCTTGCATTACATATCTTGAAAAAGAATCATGGTTAATAATTGTTCCTGCAGAAAAACCTAAAAAATCATCTATAACTATCGCCTTCATTTACCCCTTATTTTGAACTCGAATATAATTTGAGTAATTATTTTTTTATTAACTTACATTACAAATAAACTCAGTTTTTCAAAAAACGAATGTAGAAGTATTTGTAAGCTCTTTGTAGAATTTGAACTACAATACTTTATATAAAAAAATAAAAACGCATAAATGAAGTCTAAGATATCATTATATGCGTTTTTTATTATTTAAACAAAACGAATATTGTTCGTTTTTAGCTGTAATAGAAATTCTAATTTTTAATTCTTTTCTTAAACCCCGATTTTAGTAATAAATTATTAGCTTTAGTTTATTTTTTCAAAATTCAGAATAAATCCATCGGCGCCAACTCCGTTTGAAATTATATCTTGGTCAATAACCAAATTGTTATTCGAAATATTTAAACCACCATATTCACCATTATCAATTTGTAAGTATTTTTGATTGTTTATTTCAATAATTGAATAATTATATGTTCCACTATCATAAATAAATTGAGTACTAGCCTCATTATTATTGACAACAACAATATTTTGGTTTTGAGAATTAAAAGTCCAAGTTATAGTTCCATTTGAATAATTCTCATTAATTCCTGCAAAACCACCACTTAAATTTTTCAAATTCCAAGTTCCATTTAATGATTGGTCCTGCGGAACAATATCTGCTTCTTCGGTGCATCCTGTAAACAGCAATAATCCGAAAAATAAAATCGAAATTAAGTTTTTAAAATTCATGATAAAATTGTTATAGAAGTTAATAAATTACACAGTTGAATTTTTAATTTTTTGGAAGCTATCTAAAGATTATTGATCAAAACTTATTACAAAAAATATTGCCTTCATACAATAAGATGGTAATTAGTTATAAAATCTTTTTTCAAAATATGTTTATTCTAATGTTTTTAAAATTGATTCAGCTATTTCGTTTTGACCTTCATCACTTGTAATATATTCTCTATCTTTTTGATTTGATAAATAACCTAATTCTAAAAAACTCATCGGAGCCTGTACATTTTTCAATAAATAGAAATCAATTTTTTTAATTTCAGATTTTGTAAAATTTATATTTTCATAAAGCTTTTTAGCTAATTCTTCTGAATCCAAGTTATTTCCGCCATAAATAATCTCAAATCCATTTTTATCTTCCTCTACGTATGAATTTAAATGAAGTGAAATTACATAATCAGGCGATAATTTGTTTATAAATTCTGCACGATCACTTAGAGAAATGAATTCATCTTTTTCACGGTTTAGTATGATTTCAATATCATCATTTGTATTTAATTCTTTAATTTTTTTTGCAATATCTAATACAATATCTTTTTCACGTAAATTTTGATTTACAGCCCCATAATCTTTTCCACCGTGAGAAACATCAATTACCAAAACTTTTTTATTCGGATTACTAAAACTCATAAAGATTGTCAAAGTAAATAATCCAATTAATTTGATGAAATTTTTCATAACTTACTGATTTAATTAATATTTACAGCTAAAATTCATATTAATGCAATATACGCATTTATGTAAAAGGTTGTCTTTTTAAAAATTAGTTTTTTTAACAAGGGTTTTACTAATAGAAAAAGCAACCCAAACGGATTGCTTCATTTCTGTTATACTTTTGATATTTTATCAACTGTTATAACTCTGAATGTGTTAGAATTCACAGTTATTTTAATATTCCTATCGACGTTAGAAATGTAATAATTTTTACCAATTCTCTCAAAGCCATCTATTGGCGTTACCGTAATTACCTCAAATATATTTTCTTCGATTTCTGCTTTAGAAAAATTGCTATTCAATTTTTTGTTTATTCGACCGAAAACAAGCTCTGCATAGCAAATATTTTTCAGAATATTATTCTTATCAATGTTCATTTTGGGTGGTATATTTTTTTAGAGGTAAGTATAGAAACACCTTCTAAAATTGATTATTGTATTCATAAACTAGCAAAGGAGCACACATAGAGATCGCACCCTCCGGGCAAGACGAAAACATATATTAACAGTTCATTATTGTGTATGACTGATGCAATCCAGTTTCACTTTGTTAGTTTTAGTTAGTTTTTTTATAAATAATCCAACTCTCTACAAGATAATAATCCCAGATTCCTTTACGCGCTGTAATTTTCAGGTAATATTCTTCTGGACTTGTGTGTAAATATTCTTCGATTGTCGTGTATTGAACATCAAATTTATTATGATGATCTTTGAAAATAAAATCAATATTACTTGAGTATTTTCCCGCCCAAAACTTAGTTATTTTACAGTCAAAAACTTCTTCAACATTTTGTTTAGCTACCCTATTGTTCAAGATGTCCCATGAGATTTTAGCAATTTGTCCTAAACTTAAGTATGAAAAAAAAGATCCTTGAATTAAGTAGAAGATGGTTAAAAAGATCCATAGTGTAACACCTCTGTTTGTAGAAAATTTGTTCATCAAAAACTGTCGACGACAAACCGCAAGTATAAAAAGACCTAAAATTGTTGGAAGTAAAAATATGTAGATAAAGTATCTATTATCGTGACCAATTGATTTAGGTTCTAAAAACAAGTAATATAAAATACCTAAAATCATGAGCCCGACGAGAATTCTATAATAAACTTTTTCTAATTTTTTCTCTTTACCAACTGTAAGTCTTTTTTGTATAAACTTCATATTTTCAATTTTGTCAGTAGGTGTAAGCTGGTTTTCCCCATGATGTCATAGCGTGACTGCTAACGTTTACATGGGTGAAATATACATAATTTATTTTAATGTTAAAAAATATTCAAACATCAATAAAATTGGAAGGTACAAATCAATTTAATATTGCAAACTTAGTATTGATACAGCCATCATTCGAAACAAAAAAGCGAGGAACGCCCTCGCATTTAACCCACAATCTACCAATTCCCAATCCGTTTGAATTATGATTTGATTACGGCTAATATAGTATTGCTTTTTTAATCTCAAACTTTTATACTTTAGAAGTTATTGATCAAACTTTTAAATCTGATTTTTAAGCCCTACTTCATTTAAGCTTAACTTATTTTGTTTTAAACGATTTACATAAATATTAGTTATATGTGTCGCATAAACTCTTGTTATAGGTTTATTTGGCTACAATTGAATATCTAAAGTAGCATAATTTGTATTTTCGCCTATTGCAATTGCCTTCATACTGTTGTTACCTAGCTGTATAATAGTTACTAAACGTGATTTAAATTCTAAATCATATTTCTATTTTCTTCCCATAAAAAAAACTCAAAAATATCAAACTTTGTGGGCATGTCCTCAAAAATCGTTAAGTCAGAATCATGTAGTCAATTTGTAGTCAAAAAAGAAAGAAAAAAAAACCTAACCGTCTAAAAATAAGATGATTAGGTTTTTATTTTGTGGAGCCGCAGGGAATCGAAATCCGTTCCGCGAGTATTTCACTTTTAAAAAAACTTATAAAACCTTAAAAAACAAGAACTTAACCACTAACGGGTTTAAATTTATAATACAAAATTAAACATTTATTTTTGACTTTGGTCAGAAAATGGACAGAGTAAAAACACTTGAAAATATAGACTATCAGTGGCTTAAGGAGAATCCACTAAAAAAACATGGTCAGAAACTTTTAGCTATCCAAAATCCTAGAATAATCATTTGCGGGATAGTCCTTCAAATACTCTTTCAAAAGGTCGTTAAGAATATACTTTACCGTCTTTTGGTAGAAAGGCTCACCAATGTTATAATAGTTTAATGTATTGTGAATTTGAGAGTTTATAAAACCTAATTCATTTCGTTTTGATTCTATTCGAATAAATTCTAAATCTTCTAAAAGAAATAGTTTTACTTGTTCTGGGGAAATTAAAATCGTTGTGGAGTTTCTCCCATGAATATCTTTTATCGTTCCGGCAAACAGTTTAAACTCCAAATCCTCCCCGCTTTTAAAACCGAATGTGATTACATCATTCTTATAAAACTTTCTGTTACGATTTGAGTATGCAACTTGCATGTGGAATTTATTATTTACAACGCGAAAAGAAAAACCGAATGTATGGTTTGGAAGATATTGAACCGGTATGTAGTCTAGGGCCGATTCAAATATATTTTTATGATATAACCTATAAGAATTAAGCGCATCATAATCTTGTCGAACGAGTTCGATTTGGTTTAGGATTTGTATTTCTTCTTCGGTTAGGATCATTATATAAAATTACAACATTATTGTATATAATAATTTATAAAAATTGTATTTCAGTTTTTAAAAAATAAAAAATGCCCATTGGATGGCGCTTGCTATTGATTTTATCAAATTTAGAAATTAGACAGCTTTAAAACATTATAGGGGTACGACAATTTTTATTCCTTTAGCTTTAACTTCATCATACGTAGCCCCACCCTTAATATATTTTTTAACGGTGTTTTTATTATCTAGTGCTTTATTGTAAGCAGCAATAATTTTATGTTTCTTGTCAATTGTGCTCATTTATATAGTATATAATTTAAGTACAAATATACAACGCGGCACAGAATCTAATAAGTGTAAATTCCGATTTTAATAATAATATTATGCGTCAAGAAGTCTTGAAATAAAAAATAGAAAAAATGCGTAAAAAGTTGTAAATTTGCAAATATTTACTATTTTTGATTTATACAACCAATAAGATTTAACATGGAATTTAGTTTAGACTATAACGAATTTAAAAGCTTGCATACTGAGTACAGTAGGGTTTCTCGTATTAGTAAAAACGAGAGTTTCGTTAAGAATAGTTTTTTACTTGTATATAAGTCGATTCAGTTAAGATATGAACTTTTCAAAATTAATTTAGTCTACGGAAAACTTTCAAAGACCTTAAAAAATTCGTGGAATAAAATTGAGAAACTACCTCAAGAAGATTTAGTGAAATTTCATAATTTGATTATAAAAACAATTTCAAAAATGGATGAAATTGACGCTATGTATAAGGATAACTCTATTAAAACATATCGTAGCTCGCATGAGTCTTTCAAAGAAATATTATTTGAAACCAGTTCTAAATTAAGAAAACAAAAAAACAAAATGCGATAGATTATGACGTTTCAAAAAGGCGACATTATATATTGCTATTTTCCTCTTCCAAATCAAAAAGAAATCAAGAATCATCCTTTTTTAGTACTCTCAAATGAGGAACTTTTTGATGAGCATGAAATTTATATCGGGATAATGCTTACGCATATGAATTCTATTGATGAATATACGTATGAATTAACAAATGATATGTTTGTTACAAGACCTAATGACGATAAATTTATGCAGGCTAGGCTTCAATTTATAACATATTTAGAACAAAAAAGTTTTTCCGCACCTAGACCCTTCTGTAAATTGAAAAATATATTTCTTGAGGAAATAATTCGAGAAGTCAAAAAGATTATTTAAACAGAAAAAGCAACCCAAACGGATTGCTCTAAATTATAAACAAACTTATTGTTAAACTATCGGGTAAGACGAAAGCTAAGTTATTGTACGATATTATTCCTTATTAAAAAATTTATACTTTAATATTTAGGTTATAAAATATCCTCGTTTAATCTCGTAAATACAGAGCCTGTCCTTCTATATTTCATTTTCTTGCCCTTTACACAAAGTGAGTACATCCCGTTTCCTTTCTGCTCAGATATATTTAAAAGCTTTACTTGATCAACTTTACAATCGTTTTCAACTGCAACGTGTTTTTTCAAATCGTCTGTTGTTGCATCAAATTTCTTTAACCAAGAATTTATACCTTTTTCACTTTTGGGTTCAATATAGTTTGCATCTATAACACATTCATTTTCTGAAGTTGTTGTTTTGGTATCATATTCCCAAGTTTTATCACTCTTAAGAATTACTTTTTTGCCATCTTCAGTTGTTGCTATTTTATTTTGTGCAAATGTAAAAGTTGGAGCTAAAATTAGTCCAAGAATAATTAGTTTTTTCATTTTGTTTAACTGTTTCTATTTATATTATTTTACCAACAATTATCGCTAACGTTCTGCATGTTGCCTATCCCGGCAAAAGTACTCATTGATGATAGTGGCAAAAAGAAAAACCCAAAGCTTAACCAATACCAAAAGTAAGCGCCCACTTTAATTCATATTTTTATTTTAATAAACTTTCATCTCGTGCCCTCCGGGCAAGACGAAAGCTTAGTTATTAGGCGATGTAATTTTATAACTTAGGTTTTGGATTATTTAATACATATTCACTTTCAATTTGTTTTAATTTTTCCAAAAGTAACCCCTCTTTCGTACTTTTTTTGAAAGCCAATTTCCATTTTAACCCATTTTTCACTTTTTCTTTATCTGTTAAGTAAGTCCGTCCAATTAACTCATAAAAAGCAATGAGAACAAGAAATATTAAAATAGTAGATGGAATTATATTATCATCGTATTCTAAACCTTCATATTTTAGAGAAGCAAAGTAATTTTTAATTTTATCAAAAAATTTTATATAAAAAGGAAGGATTACAATAGTAATGAATAAAGTAATAATTGGTCTATTACAATATTTACTATTAATCTTAAAATTTTTGATTTCTGAATTTCTTTGTTCTTCTAAATAACTAGTTTTAGAATTCTCCCATTTTTCTATGTTTTCTCGAATAATTCTATTATTTTTCTCAAATTCAAAATCTTTTTTTAGTGATTCTAGTTCTAATTCTAAATCTGATTTTTCTTTATTTTTTTGTTCATTCTCTGTTTTTATATCCCTTATATGAGATTCAGCTTTTTGTTTTTTATCAGATAGTTGTCCTTGTTGCCTTTGTGAATCTTCTAACTGTTTCCTCATTTGAGAGTTTTCTTCAGATAGTTTTAAATTTTCAATTGCAATATAAGAATCTATTATTTTAATTTTTTCCTCATAGTCATTTTCAGCTTTGTCTAACTTTGCTAATAGAACCTGATCTCTTAGTATTTTTACTTTTAGCTCATATGAGGATTCAAAATAACTATCATTAAGTATTTGTAAGGTTTTAGATTTCGTTGTAGAATAATCAATATCAAAACTTCTAAAATCACTGATTGAAAATGTATCAATAAATTTTTTGTTTGAATTATAGTCATTTTCAATAAATGGTCTAATTAGTTGCAGGAAAACACTTGGATTAACTAAAAAATTAATTTCCCAATCGCTTTTGTAATATTGCTTCTCAAATTTTCCTAAAACATAATCTGAACTTAAAAAGAAAGCTTTAGAATCTAAAAATTTAGTTTTTTTAGGTGCAAAAAACGGCTATAGTATACCACCTTCAGCGGATTAAAGTGAGCATAGCGCAACGGCTC
>NZ_RQVQ01000028.1 GCF_003865405.1 Paenimyroides tangerinum | reverse complement strand
TTCTTTATTTTTAATATTTGGTATTTGCTGTTCTTTTTCTGCATCAGCAGAAAGTTCTTTTTCTAAAAAACATTTTCCGTTACATACGGGAATAGTATCAAATCTGTTAATACAGATGTTTTTAGCAATATAATCTTGATTTATATAGAATGAAGTAATAATCCAAATGCTTGATGTGCTTTGGTATAGAAAGGATAAAAGTAATATGAACAATATACTTTTTTTCATCTAATTTGATTCTTCATTCAGCAAAATTACAATTTCTTTTATTAATCTGTCAACATCAACACTATTGGTTCCATCATAAACACCTCGTATATGCCGATTTTTATCTACTAAAATAAATCCTCCGCTATGGGCATAACCTCCCGGAGCATCCAAATCCTCGTAAGCTTGAGTAAAATAACTGTTTTTGGCAATATCAAAAATGTCTTTCTGCTCTCCCCATAAAAAATGCCATTTTTTAGGGTTCACTTCCAAATTTTCAGAATAAGCTTTCAGTACAGGAATAGTATCATTTTCCGGGTCAACAGTATGTGAAACAAATAATATATTATCGTTGTCCTTAAAAGCATCATAAACTCTTTTAAGTTCCATATTCATAACCGGACAAATGGTAGGACATCTTAAAAAAATGAAATCGGCTATATAAATTTTATTCTTAAATGTGTCGTTGGTAACTACTAAACTATCCTGATTTAGAAAAGAAAAATCCTTTATACTATGCTGTGTTTCGACATTATTTATTACGGTCGGGTTGCCTAAATAGGGTAGCTTTTCTGATTTTTCAGAACAGCTGGCAACAATGCAGAGAAGGATAAGAAAAATAACTGGTTTCATAAACTTCAAATTTATCTATAAAATTATTAAAACACTAATAAAATTAGTAAAACACTACCTCTTATTTCTAATGAATGCCATAATCTAAAAACTAGCATCCTTTTTATTAAATTTTCTCAAATGTAATTTTAAAATTATGCAAGGAGAAGACGATTTAAGAGGTTTAGCCAAAATAATGGCATTTATGAGGGCAGTGAGTATTCTTTTGGTATTGATGCATCTGTATTGGTTCTGCTACGGTTTCTTTTTAGAACGTGGTTGGACATTAGAAATCATCAATAAGATATTAGGCAATTTCAATAGAACAGCTGGTTTATTTGGACATACACTTTATACCAAAGTATTTGCTTTGACTTTATTAGCTTTAAGCTGTTTGGGAACTAAAGGTGTTAAGAATGAAAAAATAACCTGGTCTAAAATTTATGTTGTTTTAGGTGTTGGTTTTGTATTGTTTTTTCTGAGCACACCGTTACTAAAATTACCTCCTTTAATAGGTACATTTCTGTATATCCTTTCTATCTCGTTAGGATTTATAGCTTTACTGATGGCAGGGCTATGGATGAGTCGATTGCTTCGTACTAACCTTATGCACGATGTTTTCAATAATGAAAATGAAAGTTTTCAGCAAGAAACAAAATTAATGGAAAACGAATATTCTGTTAATCTACCTAGTAAATTTTATTATAAAGGAAAATGGAACAATGGGTGGATTAATATTGTGAATCCGTTTAGAGCAACTATTGTTTTAGGTACTCCAGGTTCTGGAAAATCCTATGCTGTGGTTAATAATTTCATCAAGCAGCAGATTGAAAAAGGTTTTTCGATGTATATCTATGATTTTAAATTTGATGATCTTTCAACCATTGCTTACAATCATTTATTGATACATCGTTACAAATATAAGATTCAACCGAAATTTTATGTAATCAACTTTGATGATCCAAGTAAAAGTCATCGTTGTAATCCACTCAATCCGGATTTTATGACGGATATATCCGATGCCTATGAAGCGGCTTATACCATTATGTTGAATTTAAACCGTAGCTGGATTCAAAAACAAGGAGATTTTTTTGTGGAGAGTCCTATTATTTTACTTGCAGCTATTATTTGGTATTTGAAAATATATGAAAACGGAAAGTATTGTACATTTCCACATGCGATTGAATTATTAAATAAAAAGTATTCGGAAGTATTTACCATTTTAACTTCCTACTCCGATTTAGAGAACTACCTCTCCCCTTTTATGGATGCGTGGCAAGGCGGAGCTCAAGACCAATTACAAGGACAAATTGCATCGGCAAAGATTCCGTTATCAAGAATGATCAGTCCGCAATTGTATTGGGTGATGACGGGAGACGATTTTACATTGGATATCAATAATCCCCAAGAGCCAAAAATACTTTGTGTAGGTAATAATCCTGATCGTCAAAACATTTACTCTGCCGCATTAGGTTTATATAATTCAAGAATTGTGAAGCTCATTAATAAAAAAGGACAATTAAAAAGTTCGGTCATCATTGACGAACTTCCTACGATTTACTTCAGAGGTTTAGATAACCTTATAGCTACTGCTAGAAGTAATAAAGTGGCAGTTTGTTTGGGATTTCAGGATTTTTCACAATTGATTCGAGATTATGGAGACAAAGAAGCTAAAGTAATCCAAAATACAGTGGGTAATATTTTCAGTGGTCAGGTGGTTGGAGAAACAGCCAAAACACTTTCAGAACGTTTTGGAAAAATATTACAAAAGAGACAGAGTTTAACCATTAATCGTAATGATAAATCAACCTCAATTTCTACTCAATTAGATAGCTTAATACCCGCTTCAAAAATTTCAACGTTAACTCAAGGTATGTTCGTTGGATCTGTATCAGATAATTTTGATGAACGTATCGAACAAAAAATATTCCATGCTGAAATTGTTGTAGATAATGAAAAAGTTAAATCTGAAACTAAATCCTACCAGCAAATACCAAAAATACGTTCATTTAAAAATGAATTAGGAGAAGATAATATGAAAGAACAAATAGATACTAATTATCGTCAGATTAAATCTGATATAGTTTCCATTATTGAAAATGAAATGGAACGTATCAAAAATGATCCTCATTTACAGCATTTGATTCAATCTTAATTTTAGTTAAGAACATAGAACTTATTTTTAAAAAATATAAAACTCTGTAAGTTTTAAAAACTAACAGAGTTTTTTTTGTGTTATTATATTTCAATGTTTTACAAATCTTTATCCATGTATTTTTCTAGATTAGCCTTTAGATGATCTAAGAATGCGGTTTTACTTCCTGACCTGTCTTTCATACGATGAAAGGAATGATGTAAATCGCCTAATTTTACTCTAAAAATAATTTCAAAAACCATACTCATCTTTGAAATTCCGACTCGTCCGTTTGAAACTGCACCAGAAGCATGTAAAGCATAAATGAGCTCAACCAATGCATTTTTAGAATCCGTCCAAAACACATCTTTATTATACCCATCTACTGGCTGATTTTGAAAAATAGATGTTTTTTCTTCGGAATCCATTCGTTGAATTAAATATTCATATAATAAATCATTTGATATGATTCTCGATACTTTGTAATCATAATAAGTCGAAAATTTTTCATCAATTTCAAAAACTATACTGTTTAATCCTCCATGTAAATCAATCTGATTTAGTCTGAAAAATTTGGAATCTAAATCCGTTCTTTTTGATTTGTAATATTTATAAAAATCTGAATTACAAACATATTCTTTATAACTTGTTTTTAATTGCTCTAAATGTTTAGTGAAGTATTTTATAAATAACTTTCCGTTGTTAACAGGGCAACCCGTCTCAATACGATATACTTTATTGTAATAGATAAGCTTTCCTAAAACTTCAGGTTTAACTATTTTGAAGAAGTAAATTTCTTCCATCTCTGTTTTGAAACCCTTTGTTAATACAATGGTTTTTAATTCCAAAAGTAAATCCTTTAGAAGTAAAATCATTTGATATGATTCTTCTATAATACTAGATGATGTAAAAGAAATTTTTCGTTCTTTTTTTCTAATTATATTCAATTTATCATTAAAAGCATTCATGAATAAAGTTATTTATTAGTAACAGGGGTTTACGTTACAATTAGAAATAAAATAATAAAAAGTGTGTTTAAAACTTAGAAAAACTAATTGTGATCAAAATGAATCAAGAGTTAAAACATCATTTAAAACTTTCTAAAAAATCAGTCGCATAATGGTCTATAAGTTGTACATAAGCTTCTTTATCATAGACCTTTGCTCCTAGTTTTCTTTTTTCAAAAATGGCTGATACACCAAAATAAATTTTCTCGAAATTTTCTTTTTTAGCATAAAGTATGGTTTGGAATAGCAACTGTCTGTATAAAATTAGTCGATGTTGGTCTGAATCACTCATACCGATTAAAATAGGATTAAATGAATTATTAGTTCCATTTTTATAACAAAAAACAACACCAACCATCTCATGATTTAATGGGTCTAAGGCTTGCAAAAATGACCAATTGTTATTTTTATTCATCGCTTCAAAAAGTCCAAAGGCATAGGTGAAGTTATTTATTGCCAAATTATTTTCTTTAACATTTAAAAAAAGTTCGTAAGCTTTTTGCAATTCCGAATCAGAAAGCTGTTCTTTAATTTTTATTTCATATGTATCAATATACGGTAGAATATCATTTTTAAAATGACGTTTGGATCTTTTAGTTAAAACATTTTCAAAGTCGTCACTCGCTGTAAAATCAAAAGCTTCAAAAATAGCAGTTTGAGGCATCTCAATAATTAAATATCCTTTATCTAGGAAGTAATTACCAAGCGTATCACCTTTCAAAAAGTCTCTTAAAACCATTTTGGACGCCTCTTTTAAACTGAATTCTTGTTCCAATGCATACAGCAAAACGTCTTTCAATGCCCGTTGGTTCTTGTAGTTTGCATCCATATACATGTGATTGCCTTCTGTAAAAGTTGATCCTGTACTAAGGGTTTTATTGACTAAAAAAAATGGATCTTTTTTTCGTATTTCTTCAAGTTTTTCTGAAACTAATACATTCGATAACATATCTTCCTTCCATAAAGCCATTGAAACTGATGCAAGTGCCAAAATTTGTCCTTTTTGTGATTCAATTTTTATGTATCCAAAATCCATGCAGTTTGGATTTTTTTTATCTAAGTTTCCAAAATACGATTCTACAAATAGCATTCCTTCATAATCAAGTGCATTATCTTTACCTAACAAAGAATTCCAAATCGTTTTATCGATTTCTTTTATGCTTTTAAAAGTAGAAACCTTTAAGTTTGAATCTGATAAAGTAACACTTCTAGTAGATAAGCCAAAAGCTTTGTTAATATATTCAATAGTGTTATTCGTTTCTTTTAGTGCCAATGGAAATTCCGTATTTAAAACTGCTGCTAATTCTTCAATTTGAGCCATTTGGTTGTGATTGGAAATGGTAATACGAATACCTGCATTCTTTAATGGAACTGCAGGGTATATCCCTGGATTCACAAAAAAACCTTTATTTTGTAAGCGATTCACTAAACTATAAGCTGTTTCTGGTAAAGCTGTTCCCAAATAAAAAACAGGAGTATTTGTATAAGCAATCAGTGGAAGATTGTAACTTCTGAGTAATTTTTTAAAAAGATTAATTTTTTCATTTAACTCTTTTTGGTGTTTATCTATTTCACCACTCAAATGAATATCGGCTGATGCAATAGCGGCAGCCACAGCAGATGGCTCTAGCTGAGCTGAGAAAGTAAGAGGACCTCCAAAGTTTTTAATTTTCTGTTGCAATTCTTTGTCTCCACAAATTATGGTAGCCCCACTTGCTCCAAAAGTTTTACTTAACGTACTGATCAAAACCATATTTTCAGGTATTTTACTCCAATGACTTTTTACAAACCCTGCTCCTCTTTCTCCAATCCAACTCATCCCATGTACATCATCAAAATAAATATGTAAACAAGGATATTTTTTTATTAATTGTTTTAATTTATCAATAGGCGCATGATCGCCATACATGGAATAAATTCCATCAGCCATATACCAAATTTTTTGATGCTTATCTTTATATTTAACAAGATAATCTTCTAACTGTTCCATATTATTATGTCGAATTAATAATACCGGAACACCACGGGTTTTAAGTATTTGACAAGCTGTTTGCACACTCCAATGCACTTGATGATCAAGTATAACCACATCATTATCACTGATTGCTTGTGGTATAACCGCCATATGAGCCAACGTACTATTCTTCGCTATAATAACTGGTTCCTCATATATTAACTCTATTTTTTGTTCTAATGTCCGGTATAATGGATGCGAAATATACGTTTTAGATAAAGGGAACTGCGTCCCATATTTAAAGATAGCTTCTGCTGCAGCTTGCTTAATTCGAATGTCCTGTTCTAGACCTAAATATCCAGTTGTAGCAAAATGCCATAGTTTTTTTCCATTGATGCAAAGTGAATCTCCTTTTAATATTTCATCCTCTGCATATAAATGAATCGTCTGTTTATTTTTTGCATTTTCAATAACTCGATCAATCGTATCGTAGGTATTATTGTGATTAATTTTAGCCATATTATCAATTTTAGAATTTTAAAATTGATAATAAATCAGATAAATCACTTTACAACCTTTTGAATTAATTCTTTTTTTATACTTATTAGTTCTTATATTGCATTTTTTAAGTTTAAAAAACTGAAATTTTATAGAAAAGATTGATATTTTTATAAAAGTTTATCATACCCCTTAAAATTAAACTATGGATTATGACTATGAAAATAAATATGCAGGTTATAAATTAAGAGATCGAATCTTATACATTACTTTTAAGAAATCTTTGAACATCACCTATGATGTAGCAAGGAAATTGGTGCAAGATAGATTGCGATTTCAATCCTTTTCAAATTTTGATGTTATCTGCGATATATCAGATGTTAAATCAATTCAGAGTGAAGCTCGAACTTATTTATCAACTTATGGTTCTAATTTATTAGCCAATGTAGCACTGGTGTCTACTAACGCTACAGTGTACACTATGGCACTTTTCTACATAAGAATTAATAATCCAAAAGCTCCTACTAGGCTTTTTAAATCAATCAATGAAGCCATCGATTACATTAAATCGATTAAAAAACTTTAATTTATATGAAAGAATTAATTGTTAGCAAAAAAAGATGGAATTATTTAATTGAAGCTCTTATTGATTTGGGTAATGGTAAATTAGATCAACAGGTTTTTATTCAAAATTTAGGTGATGAATTTGAATGTTTAGAAGTTTTATTTAATCTGGTGAATGAAGAATGGCGTGATCGTTTACTTCATTTATCTTTTGTAAAACCAAACGAGTTTCAGAAATATGTAAATCAATATGTTTTCCTTGTAAATAAAGAGTTTAAAATCACTAACGTAAGTGATGATTTTATAACTAACCAATCCTTGCATTTTAATGATATTAAAAATTTAAACTTCTTAGACTTAATTGATTCAGAAACAGCAGATTATTTGAAAGATAGGATTCAAAATAAAATGCTTTTTTCAGGACTTTCCAAACAAACACTTACCTTATTTGATATAAACTATATGTTTAATATAACTACTTTGAATGATGATAAAACTTTGGTTATAAATTTATATCAAATGTATTTAGACTCTAGGCACTTCAAACCTTTTATGACAGAAAATTTTGAAATCAATCGTTTAAAAGAACGTAAAAGAAATGAGTTTATCATTGAAGATGTAAAGGTATTTGTAGATCACTATCCCTTACATAAAAAACTGACCTTAAATCAAATATGTAAACAATTTGGCATCAATTCCAATCAACTAAAAAAACTTTTTAAGGAACAATACCAGACCTCTGTTTACGAATATTTTATTTCTCTAAGAATGAAACATGCCTATTTACTTATTGAAACCAGTACATTGGCTTTCAAAGAAATCGCAGTCATGGTTGGTTACCCACAGTATTCTGCATTTGTGAATTACTTTAAAACCTATTTTGACATCCTTCCTAAAGAAGTTCGTTGTAAAGTAAAAAAAGAACATCAAAAATAAAACCACAAATAACTGAAAATACCAAAAAAACAGCTGTAAATAAACCTTTTTTTATATTTTTTAATTCTTATTCTGCATTTAAAATAAAATTACATTATTGAACTTTACTAAAATAAAATCAATAATATCATGCAAAATATTATTAAAAATGTAACTCTTTTAAGTATTTACTTCTTTGTTATACTTTTTGTGTATACCGCGATTAGTAAACTGATCGACTTTGAAAATTTTCAAGTACAAATAGCACAATCTCCTCTATTAAGTGCCTTTGCAACTACCATAGCCTATGGCGTTGTTATAGGTGAACTTATAATTGCTGTACTGCTTTGTTTTCGTAAAACTGAAAAATTGGGTCTTTATCTTTTTTTGGGATTTATGATTGCCTTCAGTATTTACATTTACCTTATCTTAAATTACAGTCCGTTTGTACCCTGCTCTTGTGGTGGTATATTAGAAAAAATGGGATGGACCGAACACCTTTGGTTTAATATTATTATTTCTATTCTTACTGTATTGATTCTATTGTATCGTTACGAGATTAAACGTACCGTGGTAGTTGTTATAGCAACAATTTTTACGAGTTGCCTTCTTGTTATTATCTTATTTTTTACATCAGAGCATTTGATGAAAAAAGAAAATCCGTTTGTACGTCGATTTTTACCGCATCCTATTGACAAAGCACAATATTTAGATTTAGGTGTCAATTCGTATTATATAGCCGGGCTAACCCCAGATACCATTTATTTAGGAAACTATACTGCACCCTTATTAATCACAGCTGTTTCTAAAGATTTAAAAACGAAAGTAGAACATCAAATAAAGCTCGATGAAACCGAACGTTCCTTCCGTAGTTTATTAGTTCGTGTACAAAACAATAACTTCTTTGTAAGTGACGGAAGCATCCCCATCATCTATAGAGGAAATACAAGCAACTGGTATGCCCATAAATTTATGACAGAAACCATCTACTTTTCGCTATTACAACCTCTAACAGAAAACACCTTTTTATTTAGGAGTCAGCGTGCTAGCAATGGCGAACATGTATTAGGTAAACTAGTGGTTACAGATACCGTAACTTTTGAACTTTTTGAAGATGCTTTGCAAAAACAAATTGACGGTGTGTTTGATACCGATGGACAATTGGTTACAGATCAAAAAACACATCAAGGTATTTATACTTACACGTATCGAAATCAATATTTAGTATATCAGGCATTATCGAACACATTCACTAAGGGTAAAACCATTGACACCACTACCCTAGCTAAAATTAAAGTTACTCAATTAGCTGATGGAACAAAGAAAATGGGAGCTCCTCCACATAAAGTAAATACTAAAACCTACGCGCACAATGGTAAACTATTCATAAAATCGGAATTATTAGGGAAAAATGAATCCAAAAGTATGTGGAACCAAGCCAGTATTATTGATGTCTACGATTACAACAAAAACGAATACTTGTACAGCTTTTACGCGTATGACCATCAAAAAGATAAAATCAAAGAATTTGTGTTGAATGATTTGTATTTCTATGGATTGGTTGGAAATATGTTAGTAAGATATGAGTTGGGGAACTAGGAATGAAGATTGGGCTGAATGGTTTTCTCAGTAAATAAAAAAAACAATAAAACAATATGAACTATGAGTATGTACAAATTAGCAAGAGGTCTTTCTTCACATGTTATTTTTTATCACATGTCTACTGATGAAAACATAGCTGTATTACCTGCATTTGAAAAAGCAGCTTTAAAATTAACTTTTTATTTGAATTATGCAGAATATCAAACTACGGATAAAAGAAAAAAGGCGTACTACCAAAAAGCATGGAAATCACTAATCAAATTAGAAACTTATTACGATTTAATAGAAATGCAGGAAATAAATTGTAAAGAACATCTTATTGATAAATACATTGAAAGAATAAAAAGAGCCCTTAAAAAAAAGCTCTTACAAGAATAAAATCTATTGGCCAATAGCAGGGATTAACGGTTGAAAACCTGTATAAAAGAGTAAACCAACTAAATAATTAATATTATGAAAAACAATTTTAAAAAAGCCTTGATACCATTCGGTGTAATTGTACTAGGCGTAGTAGGTGCTTTTGCATCAAATGCAAACAAGCAAATTGAGAAACCATTTGCAGATACAACACATGGTTTCTATTATAACGCAAGTGCTCCTGTAGGACAACGCTGTGTTATGATAACAGATGTATTATGTTCAGATTCTGAAGTAAATACTGTATGTACTGATTCATCAAATAGACAATTATGGAAAATCAGTAACAACGGTGTAACGTGTACTGGAATTTTGTACAAGAAAGATTTATAACAAAAAAGGGCTGCCAATTGCAGCCCTAATTTTATACATATTTACATTTTTGATAATTCTGTAATAAACCAATTCGGAATGAAATCAGAAACAATCTCTAATTCACCATTTTTTATTTGAGTAAATAAATGCATATCTTGAGAAGAATTATCAAATACATACGCCTTATCAACCAATTTCAAAGGCGGAATTAAATTGTTTAGGGGATTGTAAAATTTCTTACTACATCTTCTTTAGCGATAGGATGTTCAACTATTTCAAGTTTATTTTCGATTCTAGAAATATTATTTGAAGGGTCTTCAAATTAACATCAATAGTTTTTCCTTTACTAGATGGATTTTGAATCAAAGTTATTGAAGCAGGTACCTTTTTAAATAATTCAAAATCTTAAGGAGTGACTTTTAAACCATATCGGTCAAGATCAATAAAACCTCTTTCAGAAATTTCTCTTCCAATTAAATCGGAATTCATTAAATTACCTACATAAAATTTGGACGATATCGTTTCAAATAATGTAGATTTACCTGAACCATTAGGCCCCGCAAAAACACGTAACCGTTTTATTTTAGACATAATTTAGCACCTTTTTTAAGATCTTCTGGTAGTGCTAACTTTTCTATTCTTTTTATTTTACGTATTTCACCATCTGCTTTGCGTTCTACAATATGATTACCTTGAACATATTGGACTGATAAATCTAATGCTTTAGAAACAATCATTGTTTTCTTAGATGCTTTTTTAGGTAAACGACTTAATAATTCAACATTTTCTAATTTTAATACATTCGTTTCTTTATCCATAAGAAACCTAATTACATGTGAGTTTTAAAAATATAAAGAAAACACCTCATTTGTCAACCTTGTTTAAAATTAATATTTACAAATAACAATGAGAATATAATTCTAATCAATTAATCTAACCATTTAGGTCTATTTTCATTTTTTAAATAATAATCAAACCAAGATTTTGCTTTAGTAGCCACATCATTGATATCATCTTCATTCATTATTACATGCCCTGTATTAGGATACATCAATAAATTCACATCTTTGTTTAATCGTTTAAGTAATAAATACCACCCTAGACTGTTATGCCAGTGTACTTGATTGTCTTCTTTTCCTGTCCAAATTAACAAAGGTGTTTTTACATTTTTTGCATGAGTGGTTGCTGAATTTTGAATATATTTCTCTGGTATTTCTGCTAATGATTTACCCATTCTTAATTGCTGTGTCTCTAGTCGCCACATATCTGGTTTTTGGGTATCACTATTCATATCTAAATATCTCGATGGCAAATCGGCTACGCCACCACTTGAAACCGCTGCTTTAAACTTATCTGTTTGTGTAAGTATGAAATTCGTTTGATAACCACCAAATGAATGCCCTATGAGTCCGACGTGATCGCTATCAATATTGAAATTCTCAATGACATAGTTAAAAGCATCTAAAACACAATGTACAGCACTAAAACCTGGATCTTCTATTTTGTAATAAATATCGGGTTCTATTACAAAATAACCATCAGAAGTATAATCTCTATAATTATAACCATTACCAGTTCTTTTATCACTTGTATAGCTATTTTGTATTTGCATGCGCTGTTCATAAATATTAAACAAGGCAGGGTATTTATTATTTTTATCATAGCTAATAGGAAAACGCACCACGGCTCCTCTTTGCTCCCCTGCTTCATTCTTCCATTTCACATAAACAGATTCTTGCTTATTAATCTCTGTATCCCATTGGTTAGATTCGTACATTACACGTTCCGTTTTGAGTTTAATATCATATAAATATAAAATTGGAGGTTGATTGAATTTTTCTTTAAAATAAGTTATGAAATTACCCTTACGAATCATTTGAGTATAACGTGCCTTATCTTCAAACAAATCTTTAGTATAAGAATCATACAAAATACTAAGCCCTTCCCTTTCGTAAAAACTTGAATTCCAATGTAATAAAACACCGTCTTCTGGTTTAATTACACGTTCGGAATTCATAACTCCATCAGAAGGAATTGTTTTGTAGGTTGTATGAGCCAACCTGTATATTCTATCTGTTTTATAACCATTTGTTTTACGAGCCATTTTTTTTGTTTGGGTATCAAAAAAATAAATATCATGTAACTCGTTAAAAATAATGTAGCGGTTCTTGTAAATTGGAAAAGGTTGATAAATAGGATCATCAACCATTAAATAAAACTCATTCTTTGTATCATAAAAGGTAGCTTTTACACTATTAGTAATATTAGAAATAATACCATTTTTCAAGTCTAAAAAGTTCCAGTTTTGATTCTTAAAAAATAAAATAAATGGAAATTGTTTGAAATCGGCAATCGTAGCAGGATTCAAATCTTTTAATTCTTCAGTATTTAAATTTGTGTTTTCGACATTAAAGAACTCAAAACTAGCTTTTGGTTCGTACGTAGTTAAATCATCGAAATAAGTTCTAAGGTAAAGATAATTTGGGTATTTGCCCAGTATGTATTGCTGATTCTCATTTTCAATGGGTTTAAAACTAGTGGTTTTATTTTCTAAATCAACTAAAAACAAACCTGCATAATCTTTTCTATTATCGTCTTTAGAGCCTTTCCCTTTTTTATTTCCTAGCCAAATTTCAGGCCCTTTGTTTAGAAGAATGTCTGATTTATTTTTAATGTGTATAGCTAATTTATTAGGTTCTAAAAACTGAAAACGGTAAAAAGAAAGATCAATTTCTGTTTTCAAAGCTTCATTTTCAAGAGGAATACTTATAATCTGCTCTAATAAATTATGTTTAATAGAAGTAGCGTATAAGTATAGGTTTGCTTGATCTTGATTTATAAAGACGTATTTTTTTAAATCTACGTTCCAAAGTACATTTTTTGTGGTACCAAATAAACCTGAGATATCGATTCTATTTATTTGATTTTCAATCACATCGTAATTAATCCATTCTCCTTGCTGTGTTTCAATAATAAGATTTTGATCGTTGTTTATAAAAAAATAATTTTTGTAGTTAAAAACAGCTAGTAATTTATTCAATTTTAGATTTTTAACCTTTATAAGTTGCTCTATTGGATTAAAAATCAACACTATATTTTTACTAGAAAACCATCTAAAATCACTAATATCAACTTCTGTTTGAAGTATACCTTTTTGTAAATCTTGAATTATTAATTTGTTTTCCGTTCTATTTAGACCTAAAAAATATCGATCTGTCAATACTCTAGGTTCATCTATATTTTTAAAATTTAATTCTTCCCCATCTAATGTGTTCTTAATAACAAGTTCTCGTTTTTGATTTTGTAGTTTTATAAATGATATGAATTTACCCGATGGTGCAATTTGATCATTTACTACAGTTTCATGGTTTAAAGAGTTTTGCTGTCCAAAAGACGAACAGCAAAACAGAAGAATTAAGCATTTCAAAAGAAAATTGTTATCCTTAATATCCATTATTTTGAGGTTTTAAATTGGGGTTCAATAATAATTCTGCCTCTGGTATGGGTAGGTTTTGAAAATAATTTTGCCAATTTGGTTTAACTAAAGTCAATTCGGATAAAAGTGAATAACGTTTTAAATCATAAAAACGATGACCAAATTCACAAAACAATTCTACCCTTCTTTCTTGTTTAATCTTGGCAAGTGCAACAGTCTTATCCAATATCTCTAATTCGGATAAACCTGCACGAGAACGTAAGGAATTTAACATCGAGTTACATAAATTCCAATCGTTATTATAAGCGGCAGCCTCGGCTGTTATTAGATACATTTCTTCTAATCTTATAATTTTAGAATATTCTAATGAATTTGCTGTTGCCCCACGTTGTTTGTACTTAAAAGCATGCGCACTATTTCCAGTACCAACGGTTTTAACCCAAAGTTCTTTTCTTAAATCATTTGGCTCAAAAGAGGCTATTAATGCATTTTGTAATTTAGCTTGTGGAGCAGGTTCACTAATAAAAATATGTGCTTCAGCTTCATAAGTATTTTTACCTTCTGCATCTGGTTTTAGTTGCCAAAGCGTACTAGTACTTTCTTTTAGAAATACTTGATCTAAAGCTGCTAAACTTGTACCCGAATGGGTAATTACGTCAAGTGCATATTTTTGAGCTTCATTCCAATTTTCTGCATATAAATACATACGAGCTAAAAAACCTTTTACAGCATATTTATTAATACGTACTTTCTCAAAAGATGTAATTTCTTCATTTAACAATTGCTCTGCAATTAATAAATCATCAATGGCATTTTGCATCACTTGTGAAACAGATTGTTTACCTATTGTTGTATTCCATCTAAAGTCAGTAGTAAAAACATACGGAATTTCAGCAAAAGTTTGTGTTAAGTAAAAATGTAAAATACCTCTTAATGCGATTGCCTCGCCTTTTAATTGATTTTTAGTTTTTTCTGAAATTACTTCAGATTTATCTACACCTTCAATGATATTATTTAACATATATATCTGTTTATAGGTATTTTTCCATAATAAACCAGCGCCACTATTAGTTGCATTTACATTTCCTAAATAAAAAACTCTAAAATCTGGCATTTGAGTAGTTGTCGCTTCTAATTCATCGGTATAACAAGCTAATAAAAAACCAGTACCACCTCTTGAACCACACAAAAACCCATTATTTCTTAAATCTGTATATACTTGCATTAATGCAGATGTAGCCATTTTATCGTCATTAAATACTTTGTCGATATCTATTTGATCTTTAGGAGCAGGAACTTCTAAAAAATCTTCACAGCCTACTAAATGTAATATCCCTATCAACATGCAGGCTAATATTATTAAACGTTTCATAATCAAATTATTTAATATTAAAATATAAATTCAAAACCTAGTGCAAAAGTTCTTAAAACAGGAAGAAAACCACCGTTGGTTTCAGGATCAAGACCTTTGTAAGGTGTTATAGTGAATAAATTTTGCCCTTGAGCAAATATTTTTAATTGACGATTTTTATCTTTATTTACATTCATGTTATAAGCAACTTGAACATTTTTAAGTCTAACAAACGAAGTATTGGTAAAGACCCCATTACTTAATTTATAATATTGATTGGCTTGCACCGCTGCACCATTAGCACCTGTGGTTGGTAATTGATGCTTAGCAGTAGTGTTTTCTGGAGACCAATAATCTAAAAGCTCTGTGGGTTGATTTTGCATACTTCCTAAAAAATTCGTGTTATAATCAGGTGAATAACCTATCTGCTTTACAAACTGAACTAAGAAATCAAAAGACCATGATTTGTATTGGATACTACTAGCAACACCTCCATAAAATTCAGGATTTAGCTTAACTACAGCAGTACGGTCGGAATTATTTATTACGCCATCGTTATTTACATCTTCTACTTCATATAAACCTGTTTCTGGGTTTACCCCCAAATAATTATATACCTTGCGGATAGAGATAGGTTCTCCGATTACAAATTGATTCGCATAAGTAGATTCCTCCAAGTTTGGAAAATTGATCAACTCATTTTTAGGAAACGTTAGGTTAATATTTAAATTCCATGAAAAATTTGGTGTGGAAAATAAGATAGGACGCAAGGTAAATTCCCAGCCCGTATTTTCAACCGTTGCATTTAAGTTAGCTTGTACACTAGTAAAACCAGTAGTACCAGGGAGTGGAATACCTACCAATTGGTTTGAAGATCGGTTGCGATAATGTGCAATACTTGTAGCTACTCTTCCATTAAAAAACTCAAGTTCTAATGCTGCTTCAAATTTTTTATTCGTTTCCCAACTAAAATCGGGGTTGTATAAACGTAAAGGTTCTAAACCAACCAAACCATCATAAGGATAACTTCCAATACCGTAGGTATTTAAATATTGATAATCGCCAATTAAATCACTACCTGTTACTCCGTAACTACCTCTTAATTTACCGAAATTTAACCAAGAAGCATCTGCTAAGAAATCTTCTCTACTAAATAACCATGCAAAACCAAGGGCACCAAAATTTGCAAAACGGTTGTTATTACCGAATCGACTTGACCCATCACGACGAGCAGTAGCATTAAAAAAATATTTATCTAATAAGTTATAATTAACCCTAGCATAAACAGCATGGTAACGATAAGCCAGATCAGAATCTTTAAGTATTTGTTGGGTTGCTGCATTAGCTGCATTATAGATTAAATCATCAGAAGTAAAGTTAAAAGCATCTAAGCGAAATATTGTTTGTTTACGTTCTTCAAATGTAGCACCCAAAAAAACATCCCATTTACTAATATTTCCTTCTTGAAACCAGCGTATACCAGGTTCGAGAATCCAAGTGTTACTTGAGCTTTTAGAAGATGTTAATATAGAATATTCACTAGTTAGGCCATAGGCAGGATTATAAACTGTAGCAGGTGCAGTTCGAAATTCATTGGTTTGCCCCTGCGTTAAACCACCAGACATACTCACTTGTAAGCTATTACTCAATTTATATTTAAGCATTATATTACCTAAAAAATTTTGAGAATCGTATTTAAATTTCGCATTTAGTTTTGCTAACGGATTTTCAAACGTATTATTTTCCCAATTTAAATTACCAGCAGCATCATATAAATCTGGGGCATTAGGTGCCAAGTATAATTCATTAGTAAAGTCATAAGCCATTAAATTATTTTTTTGATTGCTATTTTGGACTGTAGCTTGAAACTGAAAACGATCATCCTTAGAGATTTGATTAACCACTAGAAAAAAATTAGTTCGTTTGTAACCAAAATCGCCAGGAAAAACAGTTTCATCTTTACGATGACTTCCACTAAACAGGTAATTCATTTTACCTGAACCACCGTTAAATGAAAATTGTGTGTTTTGAGAAACAGCCGTATTTCCAAGAAACTTTTTTTGCCAATTGGTATCTCTTTTATCTCCCCAAGTACCATTTACATCATAATCGTATGCTGTAGGCGTTAACCCATCGTTTATAAAAGCATCATTTCTCATCTTAACATACTGTTGTGTATTCATCAATTTCATTTCATTTGCAAGATTACTTATACTTGTAACTGACTGAATTGCAATACTTGTTCGATTATTATCACCTTTCTTTGTAGTGATTAGAACCACACCATTAGCTCCACGAGATCCGTAAATGGCTGTTGCATCTGCATCTTTTAAAATTTCAATACTTTCAATATCATTCGGATTAATTGTATTTAGTGGGCTAATATTACCCAAGGGAATCACTAACGAAGAAACATAAGCATCTGAAGCAGGTTGTGCATTAAATGGTACTCCATCAACGATATACAAGGGCGCGTTTCCCTCGGTTCTTAAACTGTTGCGCCCTCTTATTTGTATATCGAAGCCACCGCCAGGGACACCACTATTCTGCGTAATGTTTACCCCTGCCATACGTCCTTGCATAGCGGCCAGTGGGTTGGCAACTGGTTGTTGTCCAATTTCTTTTGCAGTAATTTTACTTATACTCCCGGTACGTTCTTTGTCTTTTACGGTATAGTATCCTGCATTGATTACCATTTCGTCAAGCGTGTTTTCATCTGCTACCAGCGTAACATTTAAGGTGCTGGTTTTTACAATAAACGTTTGTGGTTTATAACCTAGATAATCAAAAGTTACTTGAGTATTTGTTGGAATTTGAATGGTATAGAATCCCAATTCGTTGGTTTGGGTACCATTTTCGGTATCGGTTTGCCACACGAGTACTCCAGCTAGTGGTCCGTTGACATCTTTCACTACTCCGCTTAGAGTTAGTGTTTTTTCTTGTGCGTAGGTTTTTAAACTACACAACAGCAAAATTAGCACGTACGTTAGGGGTACGGTTAGTGCTGTAAAAGTAATTTTTTTCATACTTTTGTAATGTTAATTAATAATTCGAGTTGATTAATATTTATCTCCCTGATATGGTCGCCAAACTTTGTTCAGGGGGATTTTTTTTTATGTTTTGTTATTTTGAATTTTTAGGTGTTAATAGTATGTTTTGTTCTTTAATGAGCATTTTTGTTTGTACTTCATATTCTATTTTGTCATGCTTCAATTGATTTACTCCGTACAGTTCGCAAGCTCGGGTCAGTATGGCATTAAATTTCTAAGAGTTTGTTTAGATTTTAATAGAACATTTTAGACTCTTGTATTTTTTATTTTAACTTTTGCCTTGATGCAAAAGTTACAAAAGATCAAGACTGCAAAAAGAAATTCTAAAAATGCGCGCATTTTTCTAAATCATTTGAATCTTGCTTCGCTTCAGTCAGTCAAATGATTCTTTACGCAAAAAGCTTCATTTTCTTAACGTATTTCTTTTTGATGTCGGGTTTACGATTCTACTTAATATTTTGTTTTGTTTTCAATGAACGTTTTTGTTTGTACTTAATATTCTATTTTGTCATGCTGAACTTGGTTCAGCATCGCATCTGATTAGCTTATGAGACCCTGAAACGAGTTCAGGGTGACAATAAAAAAAATAATTGTTTTTGATGTCGGGTTTACGATTCTGCTGAATATTGTGTTTTGTTTTTCAATGAACGTTTTTGTTTGTACTAAATATTCCATTTTGTCATGCTGCAATTGATGCAGAATCGCATCTGATTAGCTTATGAGACCCTGAAACGAGTTCAGGGTGACATTAATAAGATGATTCCCTATTCCCATATTCCTTATTCCCTATTACACTTACTCACCTTATAACCGTCTAACTTTATAACTTCCTAACCGAAATACTGCAAATTCAATTCTCTTTTCCCTATTTCCTTGTTCCCTAATGTATTCCCAAATATTCATTATCTTTGATTATCTACTTCTTAAAAAATACCCGATTCTATTTTGAGAAATATTCTAATAAAATTTAAAATATTAGAATAAAATTCTATGATTTATCATTTTTTATTAAAAAGTAATTCATGCTCTATCTATAGGGTATCTATGCTTTATCTATTTAGTATCTATGTAGTTGATATTTAGAATATTTTTCGGTTTTGTTTTTTAGTTTTTATTCCCAAATTCCCTTTTCCCAAATTCAAGAGCTTCCGTACACAGTTAATCCGTCTCAAACTAGAACCTAGCGGGTTAAACTTTATTTTTATCATAACTGTGTACTTTGCTCTGTAACTAACTAAATAAAAAATATATAAGTGTTTTTAATTTTTAGTCTTTAGCTTTTAGTTATTAGTTTAGAATATTATTTTTCCATTTCCTACTCCCTATTCCCTAAAAAAACGCCCGAACCACGACTTTTATATAAAAACTTATAAATCTACCTTATGAAATGTCATTTTGCGTGGTTCGATTGTTTTAACATTAATAAACTAATTCTAATAAAAATGATTTTCTTTTTCGTAATATAATTTGAAAATTCAGGCCCCCAGCTTTCTCATAAAGAAAGTAGGCTTGTTTTGTTTTTGATTATTGTTTTAATGACAAAAATGTAAAAATTTATAGTATACTACTTCATAATTACCACAAGTTTAGTTGTAGCAAAAAAGCTATGAAATTAAAATGTAAAAAATGAAAATTTATAAAACAGTAGCGCGTGTACTTGGCACTATAACCATCGGTGGTTGAGTATAAAGCATAAAAAAGGCATGAAACTCAACAAATCCGTAATAGAGGTACTGGTATACCTTACACACAGATAAGTGAGCTCACGCCTAGGTCGTGAGCTAATTTACTTATCATCTTGTGTGTTTTAAAAATTACCAGTTTTCTATTACAAGATTCTAAGCAATAGCTTAATATTTTCTAATTAAAGTATTGCAAAATTACAGCTTTTGTGTAATTACATAACAAACATAATAAAACTTTTTTAATTATGTACTATAACACATAATATTTATTGATTTTTTTATGTCAATTTGAGTTATGCATAAATCATTTGACGAAATAGAGCGCTTCATCATCTCTAAAGTAAAGGAAATCAGAGAGTCAAAAGGGATAACTCAAGAACAGTTGTCACTTGCTTTAGGTAAAAATATAAGCTATGTTTCTCAGATTGAAGCTCAATCCAAAACTGCTAAGTACAATATTTCTATACTTAATTTATTAGCAATTGTATTAGATTGTTCTCCAAAGGATTTTTGGCCTGAACACCCAATTAAAGAAGAAAAACATATAGAAATAAAAAAAATTGATAATTAAAATACAAATTAATTTATATTTTAGTATTAAAAAATTGAAAACCAAACATATATTATGTTTGGTTTTTTGTTAAAATAAATTGTATGTTTATTTAAATTTCACGGAATATATGATTAAGTTTCCTAAAGCTAATTCTGTATTTAATCTTGAAATTACAAAATTACTAACATTCCTACGAAACATAACTAAAAATACTATAGATGTATATTAAAAATAATCTTCTGTTCAATTGAATATGGTGAACTAATCATTCAGAACAAAATGACATAAATATCTTCAACCTAAAATATGAAAAAAAAACCAAAAATAACCATAAACAACACAAACTCAAACTATACGTTAATTGAAACCATTGGAAATGGAGGCAGTGGCGATGTTTGGAAGGCGAAGTCGAACGGAATAGAGTACGCAATTAAATTTCTTAAATCACATTCAAATGATAAATTAGCCCGTTTTAAAAATGAAATAGCATTTTGTAAAGAAAATAATCATAAAAACATAATTAAATTAATTACCGATGGTGAAGATGATGGACGATTTTACTATATAATGCCTCTTTATCAAAAAACATTTAGAACTTTAATTAATACAGAAAATAATGTCAACGTATTGATTAATTTTATTTTAAAACTATGTAATGCCTTAAAATATATTCATAAAAAAGGCATCTTTCACCGTGATATTAAGCCTGAAAATATTCTAATTAATAACAATGATTTAGTATTGGCAGATTTTGGTGTCGCCCATTTTAAAGAATATAATTTAACAAAAAAAGAAGATTTACTTGTCAACCGAAATTACGTATCTCCTGAACAGAAAGAAAAAAATAATGCTACTAACCTAACCGAGGCTGTTGATATTTTTGCTTTAGGCCTAATAATAAATGAATGTTTCACAAAACAAATTCCTTCTGGTTCCAACATCAAGCTTATTGCAGACATCCAACCATTATATGCTGACTTAGACAATTTGGTAAGTAGTATGATTAAACAAAATCCAAATGAAAGATTAAATATAGATTCGGTTATCACAGAAATAAAATTTATTCATTTTAAAATAAAACAAAGCCTAAAAGAGGTTTCGATATCATTAAAAGATAAAATAAAACTTCAAGTTCAAGAAAAATCATTATTGAAAACTATCCTACAAAAAGCAAATGAAGATATTTTGTTTGGAAAAGTATTATTTCACACAAAATCTCCAGAAGAGTTAAATAAATACAACCTTGACTGGCATATGAAGATTGAGTATTCAGTAGATGAATTTCTATATAATTTATATATTCAAGAGCGAATTTATTCAGCTTGTAAAAGTAAGTTTGAGTATGAAAGCAATGTTTACAGTAGAAAAAAATGGCATAATACACTTGATTTAGATAAGAATAAAAGAGATCTTTCAATATATCAGCAGATTAATTTTATTTTAGAAAAATACAAGTTGTCAAATAAAGGAGCTAATAATTTTGATCTATCAGGTAAGATTCTGAAATATTTTGCTTCTTGTGCTGATTACCACTGTGAGGAAATCTTGAATAATATTAAAGATATAGAAAGCACAGCAAAAAGAAATCTTAGAGATGCACCAATAATTCAGATTGTTTATACTTTAAAATTTAATATAAAACAAAAAATAGATTTTTTGTTAAATGACAGTAGTCGTAGTAATAATTTCGATTTTACGAAACATATAAATATAAGTTCTCGATCTATTGATACTTATCTTGAAAATTATGACGATCTTGAATTATTTGATAGTCAGTATTTAAAAGACGAAAGACAAATAAAAGAAATACTATCAGAATTTGAAAAGAAATGGAAAGTAATTTGTTATAAATTAAATGAAGATGAATATTCAGTTAGATTCAAAACCTATAAACAATATGAAAAGTTCCGAAAATATGCTTTAGAATTATCTGAAAATTATTATATTTTTGAAGGTGATGTTATTGATTTTCTAAAGAATCCAAAATTTATTGGTACTATGGTAGAATTAAAATTCGGTGCCATTTTTGATATTCCTCACACAATTGCAAAAATTCTTGGCCTTAGAGAAATACATCATTAATAAATCCTAAGAAAACACACTCTAAAGTTATCATATTCTCTATTATAATAAAAAATGTTGCAAAAATGGAATTAAGTAAAGATTTATTATCACTTATAGGTTCAAGGATTACCGAACTTAGGATATTAAATAATCAAACTCAAAATGATATTGAATTTTTAACAGGTATAGATTCAGGTGAAGTAAGTAAATATGAAAAAGTTAAACGTAATTTAACAATAAAAACTTTATCAAAGTTTGCAATCGCTTTAAAGGTACACCCAAAAGAACTACTAAATTTTGAATTAGATATTAGTAAATACATAAATGAAGATTGATTTACAACTTAAAACTAAAACCAAACATTATGTAATGTTTGGTTTTTTATTAAAAATACTTTTAACGTTTTAGATAATTTTGTATTTTTATAGAAATTCCACTGAAATAAATATAAAACTTGTTTCGGTATAAAGCATTTAATTCTTTGTATTAATGCTTAAATATATTCTTTTAATCTAATAAAAGCTTAATAAAATTATAAAACAAAACAATTTAAAAATATTTTCTAATATATTACAAGTTAAATGCAAGAATTAAACCTTTTAGGCTATCATTCTGTTCTATCAGGTGGCAGTTCAAAACCAATTCTCATAAATGCTTTAAATGAAATAGGTGAAGATAAAACTTTTGTAATGAAAACTTATAGAAGTAATTTCATCGAAGAAAATTTTTCTATAGCAAAAGAAATTCTTGTAACTATTCTTGCAAGAGAATTTGATTTACCCATTCCAGAATATGGATTAATTAAGATAGATAATACTAATTTAAGAGAATTTTATTCAAATGATGAAGTAAACTTAATAGATACAGGTTATAAATTTTGTACTGAATTTCATGAAGGTTATGTTATAATGAATACGGCATTAGCAATAAAAAAAATACTTAAAGATTACGAAATAGAAACTTTATTTGCTTTTGATAATTTGATAATGAATGTAGATAGAGGAGGATTTAGAAATAAACCAAATTTATTGATTAGAGACGAGGATTTTTTGTTAATTGATCATGAACAAACATTACCTTTTTATAACTCTTTTGAGAAGAAAAAAGACTTTAATTTTTTTACTATTTTCAATAATTTTTATTATCAAAATCATATTTTTTGGTCTACACTTAAATCATTTGACCACAAAAAAAAACAAAATTTATTTGATGAATTTATTGAATTATTAAGAACCTTAAATATTAATAACATAAAGCTAATTTTTTCACAAATGGAGAAATTTGGTATTCTATTTGGGGATAAAGACGCTATATTTGCATATATAAATTGGGCAAAAGTAAACTATTCATATATTAGTAAAGTTTTAAAGAATAGGATAAAATGAAAAATAAAAATTATACTTACAGTATTCTAAAATATAAGCATTCTGCATTAATTGGAGAAAGCATAAATATTGGAATAATTTTATTTTTCCCTTTAGAGAATAAATTTGTTTTTAAATATTCAAAAAATTTAACTAGAATAAAAGCCATTTATGAAGTTGTTTCTGAAAAAGTAATCAAACTTTATTTACAACAAATTGAATTTAATATTAAAAACATTAATTTAAGGGATTATACATTATTTACACATAGTGATATTGAAAACACTGAAGAGTTTGACTTATTTATAGATAATTTTATACTACCCAGAGATAGTAGTGTTTTACAATTCTCAAAATCTAAGGAATCTTTATACAATCTAGATTTAGACACTACAATTTTAAATATAACGAATAAATTTTTATTAGAAAAAGACAAAAACTTAAACGGGGGTATTATTCAAAAAGAGCCTATTTTAGTTAAAAAATTTATTAATGGATTATCAAAATTTAATTCTGATATTTTAACTAATAACCAAGATAAAATTTATAAAAACTATAAAGTTGTTAATGAAGCTGGTAATGAATTTAATTTTGAATATGGTTGGAAGAATAGTTATCTAAATTTAATAAAAGCTATTAGCTTTGACTTAAGAGATTCTAGACATATTGCTGAAAAAGCTTATAAAAATTTTGGTTTATTTACTGACTTAAAAAATGAGGCAGAAAATAATAATTTAAAATATGATTTACTTATTGGCTTGCCTACATCTAAAGATTTATTTAAAGATTTCGATCATGCTTTAAACCTTTTAAGTAACTTAGAAAGAGTTGATTTAATTTTAGAAAATGATATAAGTGATTATTCTTTAAAAGCATTTGAAGCTATTAGCAATTAACATAATATTATTCTCTTTTTTTACATGCTATAAAAACAACCTCGTTTATAATTTAAACGAGGTTGTTTTTTAAACATCAAATCCATCTTTTAAAATAAATTCTTTTAATAGATGGCCTATTTTTATACTTATTTTAAAAGGGGGTAACGCAATAATTTCGTAAACTTTATACATTTCAAAAACGTATTTGTATGACTGACTATCAATTACTACTTGATGTAGTATTTTGGGTTTGAGATACATTAAACAAACCTTTTAATTTACACTCTTTTAGAAATTCTCGTTTGATAGTATTTTCAATTAATCGATTATTTCTAGTAGTTGCACGAATTACCTTATCATAATATTTTTCAGCGTCAATTGTATCTTCTATACAAGTAGCATTTTCATAATAATCATAAATATCTTCATACCATTCTTTAGCCTTATGTTTTGTACAAATTAATTCATCATATCTTCCATAGTATTTAATACTCCCATCATTATTGTATTTTGTATGAATTTTAAATATTCTTTTCCAAGAATCTATTTGTTCTGAATGAGACGGACTATTAATAGATATGTTAAAATCTGATGGTTTTAATGATTTTACATTATTATTCAAAAGTGTAAATTGAATCTCAATCTCTGGATGATTATCTCCAAATGGATAAAATGCTAGTTTTCGTCCTTTTATATGTTCAATAGGGTCACAAGTACTTTTATTACCAGAATTGCATTTATTACACATTGGTGCTAAATTCTTAAAATTTATAGAACTGAAAGGATAAATAGCTTTTGGTAAAAAGTGATCATATGCTTCTCTTGTTGATACATATATACCATCAATTGGATATATTCCACAAAATGGACAAATATTATCATCATTAACTTTAACAAATTTCTGGTAATGGGAAGGAATTATATTTTTATTTAATTTACCAAATATTTTCAAATTAAAAGGGGATTTATTACCATATAACCTTGAGTAAAAACTATTTAAAGCTTTTTCTAAATCAGGATACTTTTCTTTTAATTCTGAATAAGTTACTGGATTAATACTTTTATCCTTACATAATGATTCAATGTCATTGTTATTATGATAAAAATCTATTAGTTCAAGTTTAAAATCATCGTCGTCAATTTTTGCGAATTCATCATAAATCCAAGCTATTCTACTATTAAAAAAATTACCCAATTCAGAATCTTGTATTTCTAGCCTTTCACAAATATCTTTCAATTCTGGATTTTTATCTAGTTTTGAAAAATTGAAAGTTCCTTCAGCAAATATCCAAACATCATTAAATAGGAAGTCCAAATAAGCTTGAAGCTTTTCAATTTCATGACTAATATACTTATAGGTAAAAATCATTTTTTCTCTATTTCATCAATTATTTCATTTATAAAAAGTATGCTTTCAACGGATTCACCAATTTCAGCTCTAACTTTACTTAGAAATTGAATTTTATCTTCAGAACTTTCAAGTTCAAGTCTAAGTTTATTGATTTTATTATCTGCGTACATTCCAATTGTATGATGTTTATCAAAAATTCTTAAAGTAATTTTATTTACCGATGTGCCCAATGTTTGGAATTCTGGGCGCGTACACTTAACTTCTAAATTATAATCATCTTTTGAAAAAACATTTACATATTTAGCCTCGCTATCAGATATTAGATATGGTGAATGGGTCGTAATTAACATATCGCGAATAACTTTGGAATCATCCGAATCTAAACAATGACGGATGCTGGAAATGAATTTAGCTTTCCAATCCGGATTGAAATGTGTTTCCGGTTCGTCTAATAGAAATAATGCATTTTCATTTTTAAATAATAAACATAAGCCTAGTACATGCAAATATTGATGTTCCCCATCTGAAAATTCTTTCGTAAATAAAGGTTTATTTATTCCTTTTTTATTTACCCAAAGATTTTTAAAACGTAAGATTCTATCATTCTCTAACGGATTTGGATAAATATCGTGGTTGATAAAGATATTTTTTGATTGATATACTCTACTTTTATCTTTTTCTAAAACTACAAAAGCATTTAACTCTAAAAGAATTTGAAATAACTGAAATAATTGAAGTGGTTGATTAAACGCTTCGTTAGCAAAATGAAAACGGAATGCTTCTTTCGTTACTTCAGTAACTTTGTAATCCAGAATAAGATATTCTCTACCTGCATCTTCAGAAATTAAATCTTCCATATTTTCCGACTCATAATTATATGTGGTCGCGCAATATTTTAATTTTTCAATGCTTTCTTTTAGGTTATAAACTAAATTAACATGATCGTATTTAGTTTTATCCGACGCATGCTTTTTAGATTCGGTTAAATCTCTTAAGATATCTTCATGAAATAATAAATCTTCATCTAAGCGGATGATTAAACGAAACTCCTCGATATCTTCTAGTCCTACTTCTTTTTTAAAATGTGATAAGGTCTTATCATCTAACATTAAAAAATTAGCCAATAAAATGGCTTGACTGTAATCTTTATCTAAAAAGACTAATCTCCCTTCAGATTTAGGTGGAAAACCAAATTGTTCTTGTCGGATTAATTTATCTTTATACTCATCGTAATGCAAGAATCTCGTTTTAAAGAAAGGCAAACTTAGTAATTCATTCTCTCCAGAAGAATACCCTATGACATAGCTGGGTAAAAGACGTTGAATTTGCTTTTTACCTAAGACATCTTTTTCATCTGTAAACTCTTCTCGATTAACCCATTCAAATACAGGCGTAGCATCAACCTCTTTGGTTATTTTTATTCTCGCTAAGGACTCATGTTTACCATCTTTTAGTAAATTTAAATCCCACTTTTGATACCATTCAAAAGGTATTTTTATAAAATACTCTAATTCGAAAGCATCTACAACACATTTGGTATTGTCGAATCCTTTTTCATTGTCCTCATCCATTAAAAAGCCATCGGGTAGATAGTCATTGTACATACAATCGAGATGATAGAATATATTGGCTAATGCTTCCAGTATATTTGATTTACCACTTCCATTTCGACCTGCTAAAATATTTGGATTAAAATCTTTAGCCCATCTGTAATCGAAATCTCTTAAAAAATAGATTTCGAATCCTTCTTGTAAAGAACGAAATCCATTAGGTGTGTTTATTTGTAGTCTTAAAAGTCTCATTCAATTAACTTCAGCTTAATTAGTTTTTTAGGAATCTCAATATTGTCAGGATCAATTTGCTCTTCAAATACTTGCGTAATAAATGCATCATCTCCTTTCATAGCCTCGAATATGAATTTTTTCATCGGTTTGTATTTAAACCAATCTCCGTCATCATAAACGATTCTGTTGTATAACTCTTCAACTTCATCAATAGTAAAAGATTTATCTGAGAAATATTTTCTGAAAAAGAAATGTAGATACATTGCATCATTTCCAATATTACCATATTCTGCCACTACATCATCAGGAACACCCAAATATTCTTCTAGAGACATTGTTGAATAATCGAATTCTCTTCTTGAAAATAAGTTTATATTAGGGTATTTATCGATTAATTCTTGCGGTAAATGCTTTGCATATCTTTCAACATAACTGTGTTGATATACTTGCAAAGGTGTTAAGGTATTAATATGATCTACTACCAATGAACCTGCAAAATCTACTAATTCAAGATCTGATTCCAACGAATTAAAATCTTCAGAACCAGCTCTAATTATAGCATTTACTTTTGAAAGTGCCTCCTTTGATTGCTCAATGTATTCATGTAGATCAGGTATTAGGTAAGAACCGTCATTCTCCACCTCTTTACTTTTTTCAATTATTTTATTTCTATCCTCGATTTGTTTTTCTTCTGATTTTATAGTTTCATCCGTTACTTCTGATGAGGGCTTTTTTTTTTCGTCATCCATTGCTGAAATATCTACTTTACTTAAATCTAATTGTCCTTTAAATGCTCTTTGGCTTAAACTTTCAAATAGATTTTGAAGTTCATTATAACTTTTATTTAATTTGACTTTCAAATTTTCTATTGAAAGAATTTTATCAACAAATTTTAGTTGAAGTTCATAATTAGCAATTGGTACTAAAATATTTTCTAGTTGTTCTTTCGTTATTGCTTCACGAGTCGCTCCATTTTGATTTGCAATTTGAAGTAAAAATTTTTTAAAGTTTACTGACAATAACAAATGACACAAATATATAGGATTGACTATTTCTTTATTAACTCTTATAATTGATACGTGTTGATTAACTCTTGCAGGCAATATTTCTTCTGGAACTATAGCACAACGACATACTGAAGCTCCTGTAATATTAAATAATAAATCATCTTTTTCAACAATTACGTTATTTAATTTCGAAGCTTGTACATCATCAATAAATGCTAAATCTTTAGTTTTAAAAAAATTGTTATGAATATTTAAACTTCGTATTAAAGATATACCTGAAGATTTATAAGACTCATTACCTCCTTTAGGTGTTGCGCCACTACCAATTTTTGTTGATATATCTTTAAGTTTAAATAAATTTACTTCACTGAAAACTGGATCCCCAAACATATCTAAAAAAGTCGCTTGAATAAATTCATCTAATAACTCAATACTTTGTTTACGTTTTTGGATTAATACTTCACAATCAGATAGTACTTTAGCGATGCGTTTTTGGTCATCGATTGTAGGAGGCAAAGGAATTTGTAAATTAGAAAGACTTTGTTTATTTAAGGTTTTACCCATAACCGCTTGGTTACCACCTACTAAAGGGATAAATTTTAGTACGTAATATAAATAATCTTTATCTAAAATGGATTCATCTATTATTGGTAATGCAGCAATAGCTTCATTGGTAAATAAATCAATTTCTGTAAACGCTAGTTTACCAATACTAAGCTTAAAGCTCATTAACAAAGTACCTTTTTTAACTATTTTACAGTTAGCACCAGTAATAGCTTCCTCTGTAATTTGTTCTTTGGTATTAGAAATATATTTGTCTTTTAGGTCTGAAATACTAACCCAATTAACTCCTTCACCCCAATATTCAGGTTTATTTCGGCTTGGTGTTTTTCCTAAATTAATCTGACAAAGCTCTGCTAAAGACTTATAAGTAAATTTATATCCCATCTATAAAAAGCTTTTCAATTCACGTAACCCATCCATAATCTCTTTCTCCAAACCACCCTTACCATCTTCACCAATTAATTTTGCTAAGATGATTTTAGGATCTTCGTAAGCTATTTCATCAAAAACTTCTTCTTTGTATTTAGAAAAACTTAAATCGTATTTCGCCTCTACAATTTCGGCTTTTGGAACTGAAAAGAATTTTGCTTTACGATCTTGTGCAGCTGAAGGATTTCTCCCTTTGTATTGTTGAATGATATCTTGCAGATCTCCGTTACCAGGTAGTTTGTTACGTTTATCATCTAATGAGTAACCATCCGATTCCATATCGTAAAACGACACATTTTCGGTTGTACCGCCTTTTGTAAAGATTAATAAGGCCGTACTAACGCCGGCATATGGTTTAAACACACCACTAGGTGCTGTAACCACTGCTTTTAACTCCGAATTTTCGATCATTAATTTACGCGCTTCGATAAAGGCATTTCCTGTACCGAATAAAACCCCTTGTGGGATAATAATACCAGCAGTACCACCCATTTTAAGCATATTATAAATACGCTCTATGAATAATAATTCTGTTTTCGTTGTTTTTAATGTTAAGTCTTCGTTGATGTCACCTTTGTCTATATTCCCTGTAAATGGAGGGTTAGCTAAAATAATATCGTATTGTGCATCTTCACTATATGCCTTACTTAACGTATCCTTGTAATCGATTTGAGGAGTCGTAATTCCGTGCATCATTAAGTTCATTAACCCTAAACGCACCATGGTTTGATCGATATCAAAACCATACAAACTTTTACCTAAAATCTCTTTTACTTCTTCTGTTAGCAATGCACTGCGACTGCTTCTTATGAACCCATCTTCATCAGGTGACTTCGATTCTTTTTCTTTATCTAGTTGCGTAATCATGTATTGATATGCTCCTAGTAAAAAACCACCAGTACCACAAGCAGGATCTGCAATTTTCTGCCCCAATTGAGGATCTACCAATTCTACTAATAATTTGATGATGTGTCTTGGTGTACGAAATTGCCCATTTTTACCAGCTGATGCAATTTCGCTTAATAACAATTCGTAGATATCCCCTTGGATATCTTGAAAATCTTGACCATTCTCTGTAGCATCTTTCTCCATCTCCTCATAAATGGCATCGATAGATTCGATTGCCTCTACAAGTAAAGAAGGCTTAGGAATAATGAAAACTGCATTTGCCATGTGTTTGGTAAACGAAGCCTCTTCATTATCTAATTCTTTGATAAAAGGAAAAACATATTGTTGTACATGAGTAAGCATTTCTTCAGCTGGTCGTCTTTTAAATTGACTCCATCTTAAAGATTCCTTATCAATACCTTTAGTACTTGTTATTTGTGCAATTTCCTCAGCCGTAGCATCTTGTCTTGGTCTATCTTGTGGAAGAATATATATTCCTTCAAAAATAGAAGTATATGGGTCTCCAGTAAATTCTGCATTCGCAATATTTTCTAAATCATTTTCATCTATCTTTTTCATAAAAAGCAAATATGTAATTTGCTCTATTGCTGTTAATGGGTTTGATATACCACCACTCCAGAATTTATTCCATAGGTCGTTAATTTTGGATGAAATTAGTGGGTTACTGTTAATTAAACTCATGTTATGCTGCGAATTTTTCTGTTATTTTTAATATTTCTTGAATTTCTGTGGGTGAAAAAATCCCACGAATCCCTTTGGGGTGTATAATAGTAAATGGAGCTTGTACTAAATCTCTTTTCTCTATATTGCCTCTTTCTATGATATAATCTCTTAGTAAATTTAAAAACTCAATTTGTCGAGTCGTTAAATAAGTATGCTCCGAAATGAACTGTTGAACAGCCGTACTAACCTCTTCTTCTATACTTTTTAAGATTTCAATTCCTAAAATGTGTTTAATAAATTGAATAAAGTTTGCCTTTTGGTGTTTATAAACTTTACGCAATAGATTAATTGTAATATGAGGATCGTCTTCGTGTAGTTCAGCTGCTAATGTTTCCGCTTCACTTTCAGAAATTGTATCACCTGCTTTTAATTTTTGAAGAATAGGATTACTTGCTGTTAATTCAGCAATTCTGCTTTCAACTAATTCACGGTATTTCGTAATACTGACTGCTTCGTTCTGTGGACCAAATTCCACCATTTCTTTTGTTTTAAGAACATCTTGCAAATTTAACTGAACCTGACTGTTGATTGCACTTTTTTTCTCTTTAAATTTCATTAAAGGTGCTATTATTTCAGTAAGTTTGTCCATCGCCTCGTCATCTATCAACGACCAGTAATGATTGGATTGAATTTGCTTGATAAAAGTTAAATGCTTTGCTACAGTATTAATAGAAAGAGGAAGTTCGCTTACTATGTTGATAATGTTCTCTTTTAAAGTATCAAACTTCTCCGTTTCTTCTGCTAAATGCGCTAATGAAATTTCTAAAACATCTTTCTTAAAACGCATTTCTTTAAAATCTGTTTGAGAAAGAGTTTTGAATAATGGTTTTATCGTATAGGCTAAATATTCTATTTTATCGTTGGTAAAATCTTTCCAAAAATCATCCTCTTTAACCGTATTTAATTCTTTGATTGCCTCTTGTACTGTAACTGATTGCAATGGTAATAAATCAATTTGTTTACGTAGTTCTATAATCTCTTTCTCTGCGATTTGATTTTCTTCTTTTTCGAACGCTTTTTTAATTTTCTCTATACGCAAACCAACATAACGAACTGGTAATGGGACTTGAGCTTTTAACTCTTTTCCTTTTGGGTTTAGTTTAAAATATTCAAAATTATCCCAACAATCCATAATTAAGAAAGTATCTTTTTCTGGACACCATGGTTGCAGTTTAGATTGTTCTAATGTACGCGTACCTCTACCAATCATCTGCCAAAATTTAGTATAGGAGAAAACAGGTTTAGCAAACACTAAGTTTACTAACTCTCTAATGTCTATCCCTGTATCTAACATATCCACACTAATGGCAATACGAGGCATATCTTTTTTCTTGAATTGTGCTAATAAACCATCATCCCCGTACACTCTTGGATCGTCTGAAACTAATACCTTTGCTAACTCGCCATGGTATTCGGGATACAGCGCATCAAAGATTTCTTCTATTCTTCTTGCATGATTTTTTGTAGAACAGAAAAAGATGGTTTTACCAGGAAGAACTCCGTTAGGATCTTTGATAGCTTCTTCCATGAATTCTTTGACAATAGTAACATTCGTTCCTTTGTTTATTACTGTTTTCTCTAGTTCAGTCCCTTCAAAATTAATTTCAGCGACTTCTTTTCCTTCTAAAATTAATCTCTTTTGATCTTCTAAACTTATTGTTCTTTTACTGATTCCATCTTCTTGAAATTTTGTTTGAATTTTCATCACCTGGAAATCACAAAGGTATGGTGGATCATTGTTTACAGCTTCTTCATACGTATAAGCATAGGTAGGAATCCCATCTTCACAATCAAATAATTTAAATGTATTGTGATCAATTACATTGGTTGGTGTAGCAGTTAAACCCACAGTAATTGTATTGAAATAGCCTAATACTTCTTGATACGTATTATAAATAGAGCGATGACTCTCATCTACAACAATTAAATCAAAAAAGTGTGGTGACAACGAATTTTCTTCATCACGAATAATATTTAACATTGTTGGATAAGTCGCTGTATAAACTCTTCTGTCTTTTGCTATTGATTTTTCACCTTTTTTAGGCCATGCAGGTTCATTGGGTAAAAATTCTTTAAAGGCATCTAAAGCTTGATTTCTTAAGGCGATACGATCTACTAAAAATAATACTCTTTGTACCCAACCGGCTCTCATTAAAGCATCAACTAAAGCAATCGTAGTTCTCGTTTTACCCGTACCTGTAGCCATAACTAAAAGAAACTTGGATTTCTTTTTTTCAATTCCTTCCAAAATAGAACGAATGGCATGAATTTGATAATCTCTACCTGCTATGTTCGAGTTAATAAGTTCTGAAGCTAAAGGCTTTCTATTTTTTCTTAGATATAAATATCTTTCTAAATCGTCTCTCGTAGGAAAACCCACAACCTTTTTAGGTGGATAATTCTCTAAGTTCCAAAAATATATTTCATCTCCATTGGTATAGAAACAAAATGGTAAATCTCCATTGGTTTCTTTTATAATATTATAGCAATATTGTTTTGCTTGTTCTCTTCCTAACTTTGGATCAATAGAAGTTTTTTTAGCCTCAATAACTGCAAGAGGTTTTCCATTTTTACCCAATAGAACATAATCAGAAAATTGATGTTTATTGTAAATCATTTCAGGCTCATGAACTTCAGCCGGTGCTTTTACCTTAATATCATATTCTTTGACTACTTGTGTAAGATCATTGATATTCCATCCCGCTTCTTGCAGTTTTAAATCGATAATATCTTTCCTTGTATTTGCTTCGTTCATGAGCTTAAATTATAAATAATTGATAGGAATTGGTCTATATACCTTTAATCGGTATTATAGAGGCTAATATAAGAATTAATCTATTTTCCCTTAACCTTAGTTTGATAAAAGAATTAAGTAATCTTAAACCAAATGTTTATTTGTAAGTTTATGTATTAACTCTTTTTTATTCTTAATTGGTTGATTTAATAAATCTTCCATATGTATCGAATTATAATTAACACCATCATTTTTGAACAAATTATCCTTGATGAATTTAAAATTATTTAGAGATCTATTGGGGTTATATTTGTTATTACTTGATGAATTTCCGTAACAATGGATAACTACAAAAATTAAGTCTTTATCCTTTACTAAATCAGCTGATTTATTTAATGGATTATCTTTTAACAAATTAAGTAATGTATATTGACCTGAAACTAATTTTGCTTGATTGCTAGCATCAATTTCTATTAAAATTACATGATTATCTAGAACAATTGAATTATCAACAGATACTTGAACATTATTCTTGTCTTTATCTTTAAATATGATTTTACCAGAAAGTAAATTTTCATCTATTTTATTACAAAAATCTATAAATTGCTGCTCTCTTTTCATCTAGATTTTAGGCATTTATTAAAATGTTAATGATAAATTCAATTGTATTTTTATTTTTATGTAATTGCTCTACTGTTCTATTTTCTTTACTGTAATCAATATCTGAAAAAGGGGTATCAATAATATCTGATTTACACCATAAACCTCCATTGGTATAATGTACATAATTACCACCACCAAAGCCGCTTCTTACTGCAAAACCACAGATTGAATTTTCAATTGAAAAATCTTGATCACCTAATAGTCGATTATCATTTTGTTTCACATAAGCAGATACTCCTGTTTCGTTCCCATCATAAAAATGAAGTAAAACGTCTTTATGATTTGCATAGAACACTTTTAATGTTAACCAAGCATTTATTAGTTTTTCTGCAGAAAATTGTTGAAGATTAAAAATATCATTTTCTTTAATTTTATTTTTAATAAAATTAGTCGCATAACTTAATAAATCATCTGACTTTAACAACTTCATATATTCTAATTTAAATAAGTGCTCACGGTTTAATGTAGAAAATAATACACCTTCAAAATCCCATGACGCTCTGTAAATATGACCAACACTATTACAGCCAATATATAATCTAAACAATCTAAACATATTTGAAAGTTTTATATTATTGACTGCATTATTAGTTGATCTTATAAGATCTATCGTGGCTTTATAATTATTGAATACCATTTTTAATTTATCAAAATCAGCAAATGAATCCAAATCTAAATTTGGAATTAAATTTTCATCATTTTTAATACTTTGGACTTTAAATAAAAATGATAAATCACCCATAAAATCCTCATGGTCTTCCCATTCTTCAATTTTTAAACTATGTTCCGTTAACCTTACTTTTAACTGTTCCTCAATGTTAAACCATTGATTTAATTTAACATTTTGAATTGATGTAAGTGTAATTTTGTTTTCATTAAGGTTAAAAACCTGTTGTGTAGTATTAGATTTCTCTACAATTTGTAAAATATATCGCCAGTCCACATAATTACTGTTACGATCCTGACACTTTAAATCAAAATAATTTTTACGTAATCGTCTTAAGAATTTAAATGAATTTATTTTATCATCTTCAAATTTTGTAATAAATGCTAGTAATGGTAATATCACATTGTGAAGTTTCTCGTACGAAAGATTTCTTACATCACTTAAGTTACTTATATCTTTATTATCATTAATTTGATTAAATAATCTTTTAAAATCATCTTCTTGACAATATTCTACTAATTTTTCAAGTGAATTAAATATTTTTTGAATTTGGTTTAAATAATATTCAGTATTAAAATCAGTTGATTTGCTTTTATAAAGGACCTTCGCTTTTCTTACAATATCAATATCATCCTGTTTATCAATAATTTTAAAACACCAACTTAAAAAATCATTTACACCATCATCAGAAATTATTTCTTTTACCTTTCTATTCTTCCAAAAAAATGTTTCACGTATTTCCCATTGTTCAGCAAATAATTTATTTTGATTACTCGCTAATAAAATTGGTTTTAAGTTTTCTGAGGTTGTTAGGCTTTTACCAGTTGTATTAATGATTACAAAGCGTTCTTCACCATGTTGTTTATCTTGAACATTGTAATATTGAATTTTAACATGATTGAGCAAAAAATTAGAAAAGCCTGTAACTATAAGTTGCTTTCTTTTATTTTCAAATGTTTGGAGTGCCGATAACATACTTTGAATAGAAGGATCTAAATTATATTCAGTGAAATACCAAGGCTGGTTGATAATATCTTCTACAATTAATTTTTCGCCTTTAAAAAAGAATTCGTTTAATAAATCATTTAAAAAGAAGATCGTACTTTCTCTCACTGCATATTGTAAATAAGGCTCATTTATTTCAGAGCATAAACAATTTTTAATTACGTTTTTTATATCAGATTTATTTTCGAATTTATACAGCATGCCTAATAATAGATATAATGTAGTTATGCGTTGTTGACCGTCGGTTAGATTTATAAAGTTACTTGAATATTCATACACATCTATTTTTCCTAAGATTACATCTACATTATTATTCTCATTAAACTCATCAATTAATGTATCAATGAAACTACTTACAATATCTATATTATGTTTTTCTCCATGCGTTTGATCTCCCCAACAATAATCTCTTTGAAAATCAGGAATAACAATCTTACGATTTTTAGTAGTAAAAAGTTGAGAAAGAGAATATTCTTGCGTGTTAATTAATTCCATAATAATGATTTAGTTGCATAATTGTTTTTTCTCTGTTTTGTACTATGGATATGCAAACAAAAAGTACAGTATAAGTTAAGCTACATTTTTATAAATTTTGTTTTGATTATTAAATTCTTCAATTGTTTTGTAATTCAATGAGCTATGCCTTCTTTTTCTGTTGTACCAAATTTCAATGTATTGAAATATTTCGCTTTCCATTTGTTTTCT
>NZ_RQVQ01000027.1 GCF_003865405.1 Paenimyroides tangerinum | reverse complement strand
AGTATGTCGCTGCCTTTTTTTTGAAAGTCCTTTACTGAAAAGTAAAGGACTTTTTTGTTATATTTAAAATGTGTTTTAGATTGAATTGTAAGAATTTGGGATCAGTTACAAAAGTTGTGGACTAGGCAAAAAGTTTAGATAATCTAAAAAGGAAAAAGGACTTATCTCTCACTCCCTTATACATCATTCTAAAGTATTTAATTTTGGCATTAAAGGATTCCCCTGAAGCATTTGAACTTTTTTCTAAATAATTTAAAATGCCATTATAATGTTGTACTATTGTATTTTTTAGAACAGAAAAGGACTTAAATTCAGACTCTTCACATTTATTATTTTAAGTAAGGGTATCGAGCTAATATAATATTTAATTCCAATTTATTCCCATCGAAAGATTCCTGCTGGTAGATTGTCTTTTGCTTCGGTTAAATAAAATACTTTTTCAATTCGTTCTTGATTTGGTCTTCCAAAATTTTTGTAAACTTCAAGTGTTAATGCAACTGGACCACGAATTATTTGAGATGAATCTGCATAAAAATCAATTAAAACTTGATAATCGCCTTTTTCAGCATTTCTAATTAAAATTTCTTCTGGACCATAACCTGTTGTAACATCCGTATTAAACTTGATGTTTTCATTATTTGTTGAACTATAAGAAAATTGTTCTTTTGATGGTGCTACCAAATGCAAATCAATATCACAATCATTTGATGTCCAAGTCAGCACAAATCTTAAATCGTAAGTTTCTTTTTCTGTTTGAAAATTATACAAATCGTCTTTGCCACCGAAACCTTTATAATCATTGAAATAGGTATTGATAGTTTCTAAATAATCATCTGGATCTTCCAATAAGGGAACCCATTCAAGATTAATTGCTCGTTTAATTACTTCTAATCCTTTATCTTTTTCTCCTGATAAGATATAACTTATTCCTAAATCACGATATGAAATGGGTTCATCTGGACGGTATTCAAATATTTTTTCAAATAACGGAACAGCCAATTCAGGTTTTCCAATTGAACGTAGTTTGTAAGCTAAAGTGCGCATATTTGCAGAATTATTCAAATCTATTTCTGCAATATTTGATAATATCGTTTCAGCTTCTGGTTGCTTTTTATTTTTAAAAAAATCGGAAGTTATTAAATAAAACGCATAACCATTTCCATAGGTTTTAGCTAATTCTAAATATTTATCATATAAGTTTTCGTCTGATGTTTTTTCTAAAATTTTGATGTATTCTGGATTTGAACTCCATTTTTTTACAGACAAATTTTGGTTGATGAATTTTGAAACGTTTGCCGGTAAATTTATATTTTCATCTTGAATAAATTTATTAGTATAAACAAATATAATCCCGTCTTTAGCATGCTTTCCGTACAATTCTACGGATTTTTCTGGAGATAAAATTTCCAATGAAAAAACATCCTCCCACTCAAATTTATTTTCTTTGGATTTGAATGTAGATAAATCATTGTCTTCAAAATCTTCTTGTAAACGTTCTTTGGTTAAATAATTAAAATTATCGGGTTCTAAATCGAAATAGACTAAAGGATTTTTCCCTAAACGTTGATTGAAACCTCTACGAATAACATATAAATTATCATCCTTTAAGTGAATGTTGTAATTTTCATCATTTATGCTATTTTTTGTAAGTTCTTCTATGTTTAAATTTTGTTTAGTACTTGGAACATATGGCATTACTACAATTTCCTGTAAGTCTTGCTCTTTAATATTGAATTCTGTTCTTATTACATTACTTTGATATATACTTATCAATTCATTAGAAATCATATGTGAAGAAAAGACTATTTTATAATATTTCGTTGTATCTACTATTATATCAAAGTTTAGATTAGAATCTAAAGCTGTCATGTTTTGTCTATTATTATAATCTTCTACGATTAAGTCATTTAATAAATAAGAAGAGTCTTCATCATTTGTTTTGATATTTCCTTTTATGGAAACTTTACCGTTTTCTAATTCTGTTTTTTGTATGAATATTAATACTGGAATTGGCTCATTCATAAAATCATCATTTCTTGATGAAAAAGTATAATCCACACCTTTTTCTTTTAGTTCATCTTCTAGTTCTCGTATTTTGTTTTTTAAAAGTTTAATTGTATCATCATTTTTGTTGTAAAGTTTTTTGAAATCAGCATACAAAATTTCAGTTTTACCATCTTTCATACTCCATTCCAGATGTTCCTTCAAATAGCTAAGAGCCTTATTTTCATAATCAAGAAGGTCAATTTGCTTTTTAATTTTTATTATTTCGATGTTTCTGTCGTATAGTTCTTGCAAATCTTTTGTTGGAGGATAAATTTCATTTTTTATGTAATCGTAAATATCTTCTAAAACTAATAGCGAGGTAAAATCTGAAACGAGATTATATTTTTTACTAATTTCTACAATCTGTTTTTCGTTTGCTTTTGCATCTAAACTTAAATCGTCAAGTTGTTTTAAAGCAAATATTTTTTCTAAATCAACTATTTTTTTTGGTATTTTAATGAATTTTTTAAAATCGATTTTTTGATTCGGATTTGAAATATTTATCGAAATCTCATTTAGTAAATTTTTAGATTTTCCTATGATATTCAATTCGTTTGAGTTGAAAGAATAATTTTGTTTTGGATATGAATCAATCCATGTTTTTGTTTCGTTTAACGTTGTTCTTGTGCTTAGAATCAACTTTGCAGCATTAGAATTTTTGCTTTCATTCAAATTTATATACAAGCCTTTATTTGCTAAAGCAATCGATTTCATTTTTGTAAAATCAGTTATTTTTGATGCGCTTACTGTAAATAATTTTGATTCAATTTCTTCAATGTTTTCTGAACCAAAATTGCTCATTCCATCCGAAAACAATAAAACCATATCTGAGCTTGAAATTTCATTTTTCAAATTTCCATATTGTGTACCGCCATCGTAATCTAATTTTTCAATAGTTTTCAATAAATCATCACTTTTTGTAAAAGTTTTATTTACTTGAATTTGATTATTAAATGCAATCAATTGGACATCGGTGAAAGATGTTTTTTTAAGTAAATATTTTAAAAAATTAATTTCCTTTTTCAAGTCAGCATTTTTTCTTGAACGTGAAACATCCCACAAAACGCAAATTTTATTATAATTATTATTATGTTTTTTGTTTAATTTAATGACTGAATTTATTGAATAATAATAGGTGTCGTTTTTCTGTTGATAAAACGCAGTAGGATTTTCTTCTTTTTTTAATTTAAGGATTAAATCTTTTGAGTTAGCAAGTGTTGTGTATTTATAATAATTTGATTTTTTTTCTACTTTAAAGTTTGATTTATTAATGATATTTTCTTTTTCATATCCATAAACATCAATTGTTGTTTTAGATTTTTGGATTTTTTCAGTAAATGAAAAAGGAATTTTAAGTTCGTAATAAGAATGGTTCGAAGTAAATTGATGAAAAATTTCTAATTTAAACGTACGAGTTCCTTTAGCTGGAATCGGATATATTCTCGTTTTAAAAACATTTCCTTGCGTTTTTTCAACTAAACCAGGATCAACACCTCTTGAAACAATACTTTCAAAAACTTCACGAGCTTTACTTTTTTCAACGGCGACAGCTTCACGCAAAATTCCGTTGATATCTAGCGCATAACCATAAACAAAATCGCCATCATTTAATGGAAAATTGATTTCTCCAGAAAGTTGCGAATCAAATGGATTATAAATTGTAGCTGTCAATTCTGTTACAGCCGAATTTCCAAAAACAGTACTTTTTATTTCTAATTCCTGAATCTCAACTTTTTTTAAGCTGTCTCCAGAAATGTGAATTAAACTACGCTGTCCGAATGCAGATAACGTGCAAAGTAAAAAAAAGATAATTTTCGATTTCATAATATTCTGATTGGTAGTTAAATATAATGAAATAATCTTGATTTTATAAAAATAGAAAGAGGAATTCCAAAGTATGGAATTCCTCTTTTCATTTTTTTTATTGTCTAGAATTGCAATCCAAACATCATTACTAATTTATCATCTTTATAAAAATTTAAAGTTTGTTCGGCAACATCGAAACGAAGCGTTGAATTATTTAAATAATGCATCATTTTGCGTTCCGTTTCTTTTGATTCTTCATCTTTGCAAGCCATTCTTGTCGTGCCTAAGCTATCGAATATGATTTCGTCTGAAGTTGTTTTGTAATTTCCAAAGAAACGATTGCAACCGTTATTTCCGGAAACTTTATTTTCAGTTACATTAAATTGAATTGAAGCATTTCCAAAATCTTTACCCACATTTTCTAGCATAAAAAGCTTCCATTCTTTACCATCAATGAAAGTCCAAATATCATTTGTTGTTGGAATGTTGAAAATCATTTCAACTTTATTTGTTTTCACATTTATGAATTTAACTTCATTTCCAATTTGAATAACTTTAAATGGAGATTGAATTGCATTAGAAAATTCATTTTCTAATTCCATTGATTTTGGGTCGCCAGCCATTAATGTTGACATTCCTGGTTTTATGATTAATTCATTGTTTTTAAATTCAAAAGATGAGTTAAATCTATTTATACCGCTTTTACCAGAAACCGTTTTATCTGAATCATTCAGCTCAAAATAGATACTTCCCTTCGAAATTTTCTGTCCATTAAGTTCTGTTAAAACTAATTTTTTGTTGAAAATATCCAAATTAGTAGTTTGAGAAACTTTAGAAGTTTTAGCTTTTTTCTTACTAATGACTTTTTTTAGTTTGTAATTATAAGCTGATGCATCAGCAGGAAGATTACCTGATTTTTTCGTTTTTTCTACTTTAAGTTTATATGTAAAACTTGGTTCATATTCAAAACCTTCGATTGAATCATAAAAAAATGTCCAATCTTTGTTACTTCCTTCTTTAACTTGCAAGCATTCCATTGGAGCAACTCCAACACAAGGAACTTTATTTTCTTTGATTTTTAATTTTATTGTTTCTTGAGCAAAACCTGATAAACTAACTAATAGAATAGCTACTAAAAATTGAACTTTTTTCATAATATCTATTTTTATAATGAGTTTTGAAATATCCAATCTCTATGCCATTTCAATAAATTGAGTAATATTATCATTTGTTTAACAGTTTTATTTTCTGTAAATATTACTATTTTTTCAGTTGCATTATTAAAATTATGTTCTTTTTAGATTTTTTAAATAAAGGAATTGAATTTGTAATAAAAAACCTCAGTCAAAAACTGAGGTTCGATATTTTAGAAAGAAAATTGTTTTAAATTTTCGATTAATTCGTGTTCGGTAACTAAAGTTTGTTCTCCATTTGCTAAATTCTTCAATGCAAATTGTTTGTTTTCCATTTCAGATTCGCCAACGATAACTGCAAACTGAATTCCTTTTTTATCGGCAAATTGGAATTGTTTTCCCATTTTGGTATTATCAGGATAAAGTTCCGTTTTGATTCCTGCATTTCGCAATTTTTGAATAGTTGGTAAAACGTATAAAACTTCTTTATCACCAAAATTCAGGAAAATAACTTTTGATACAGCTGAAACCGTTTCTGGAAAAGCATTTAATTCTTCAAGAACTAAATAAATTCGGTCTAAACCAAAAGAAATTCCAACGCCACTAACATTCTTTAATCCAAAAATTCCTGTTAAATCGTCGTAACGGCCACCACCACCAATAGAACCTAGTTTTACGGTTTCAGGAGCTGCAACTTCAAAAATGGCTCCTGTATAATAGTTTAATCCACGTGCTAAAGTAACGTCTAAATTCAATTTTGCAGATTTTAATCCAATGGAATCAATTGCGTTACAAATGAAATTTAGTTCTTCAACACCTTTCATTCCTTCTACAGAAGTTTGCAACATCTCAGAAAGTTGCTTGATTTTATCAGCTAAAGTTCCTGTGAAATTAAAAACAGGTTGCACTTTTTCAATTGCTTCTTCTGAAATTCCTTTTGCTATCATTTCAGATTTTACACCATCTTCACCTATTTTATCTAATTTATCTAAGGCAACCGTGAAATCAATTAATTTATCGCTTGCTCCAATTACTTCTGCAATTCCTGATAAAATTTTACGATTGTTGATTTTAATGGTAACTCCTTCTACATTTAAATCTGTAAAAACGGCATCGTACAACTGAATCAATTCAACTTCTTGCCATAAAGATTTTGAACCTACAACATCGGCATCACATTGATAAAATTCTCTAAAACGCCCTTTTTGTGGATTATCTGCTCTCCAAACCGGCTGAATTTGGTAACGTTTAAACGGAAAATCAATTTCATTTTGATGTTGAACCACGTATCTTGCAAACGGAACAGTTAAATCATAACGCAAAGCTTTTTCAGAAATTTGAGATGTAATTTTTTTACTGTCTTTATTTTGTAAATTTTCTTCAGAAGCTTTAGATAAGAAATCACCAGAATTCAAAATCTTAAAGATTAAACGATCGCCTTCTTCACCGTATTTTCCCATTAACGTATCAGAATTTTCGAATGAAGGTGTTTCAATAGGTTGAAATCCAAACTTTTCGAAATGATTTTTTATGGTTGAAATAATATATTGACGTTTTGCTACTTCATTCGGAGAAAAATCTCTAGTTCCTTTTGGAATACTTGGTTTTTGTGCCATTTTATTCTAATTTAAATATCAAAAAAAGATGATAAAATATTTTATACAAATATCTGACTTTTAATTTTTTTGAAAGTAATAATTTTAATTTTATTGTAACAAATTTACGACTTTAACTACTAAGTAAGTATATGCTAAGACTATTTAAAGAAAATACAAAAATTGCTTTAGGCGCAATTCGGAGTCAGTTACTTCGAACGGTTCTAACTGTGTTTATCATTGCCTCTGGAATCTGGGCTTTGGTTGGGATTTTATCTGCTGTAAATGCACTTGAAAGTTCATTGATGAGCAATTTTGCTGCAATGGGTTCGAATACGTTTAATATTAGTCGATATGATTTTTCATCTCAATTAAATCGAAATAGTTCTGAAACACGAACTAATCCGATTATTGATTATAGTCAAGCTAGAAGTTTTAAAGAAAATTATAATGCTCCTTTTGCCACAACTTCACTTTCATTTACGGCAAGTTCAACAACTGAAGTAAAATACGAAAATAAGAAAACAGACCCTGAAGTTTCTGTAATTGGAGCTGATGAACTTTATTTTGAAAACAGTGGTTTAAAAGTGGACCAAGGAAATACTTTTTCCGAAATTGATATTTTAAGTAATCTACCCGTTTGCGTAGTTGGAGCAGATTTTACTAAAAATTTATTAAAAGATGTCAATCCTTTAGGTAAATTAATTTCAATTCGAGGAGCAAAATTCAAAGTAATTGGAGTTCTTGAAGAGAAAGGTTCAATGTTTGGAAATAAACAAGATCTAAGAGTTTTTATTCCCATTCAACAAGCTAGAAGTTTGTTTTCGCAAGGTAGTATAAATTACGAAATTAAAGTTTTAGTTCAAAAAACAGAATTTCTAAATACCGATATTGATGAAGCTATTTTGACGATGCGTTCAATTCGTGGTTTACATCCAACTCAAATAGATAATTTTGGAATCAGCAGAAGTGATGATTTGATCAATCAATTGAAACAACAAACACAAATGCTAACAGTTATTGCTGTTTTAATTGGAGTTATTACGATTTTTGGATCTTCAATTGCATTAATGAATATTATGCTGGTTTCGGTGACAGAACGAACTAAAGAAATTGGAATTCGAAAATCTTTAGGAGCAAAAAGTAGTACAATTGCTTGGCAGTTTTTTACAGAAACATTAGTAATTGGTCAGCTTGGTGGTATTCTTGGAACTATTTTAGGATTGATAACGGGTTATATTTTTACTCGATTTGTGGGTTTTGATTTTGTAATTCCCTGGGGAGCAATTATCGGAGCGATAATAATATCTTTAATAGTTGCATTAATATCTGGTTTGTTCCCTGCAATAAAAGCATCTAAATTAGATCCAGTTGAAGCTTTACGATATGAATAGGAATATTTTTTATAACGTTTAAATTAGGCTTATTATAATATTAAGAATCCGAAGAACTAGATTGTTCCTCGGATTTTTTTTGGAATAAATTAAAAGGAGAATTTAATTCTAATTTTAAATTTATTTTTTGTCTTAGAAAAAAATGAGCTTGATATTAATTTATCAAGCTCATTTTTATTTATTAGATTTTACTAATTATATTTATTTAATTCCTAAAATCTTTTTCCAAAGTGGGATCTTTTTAGTTTCCATTTTAACTCCGTAACCATATCCGTAGCCATAACCGTAACCATATCCATAACCGTAACCTTTGGTTGTATTTGTATCGTTTAGAAGTAATGACATTCTTGGTAATTTCTTCTCTCTATACAATGTTTCTGGAATAATTAAAGATTTCTTATCAATTTTTCCTGCTCTAACAACATAAATTATACTATCAGCGTATTTAGCAGTTAAAATCGTATCTGTAACTAAACTTACTGGTGCAGTATCAACAACAATATAATCGTATTTAGTTCTTAATTCGTTGAATAATGTTTCAAGTTTAGAACTCATCAATAATTCAGCTGGGTTCGGTGGAATTGTACCTGCTGGTAAAACATCTAGATGTGGATAACTTGGAATTGAAACAATATAATTTTCAATTTTAGTATCTTTAGTTGATAAATAGTTTGTTAATCCTTTACTTGGTAAATCAAAATAAGTATCTAATCTAGGATTTCTAATATCCATTCCAATTAACAATGTTTTCTTCTCTGAAAGAGCAAAAGTTGCTGCAATGTTAGCTGATATAAACGTTTTACCTTCACCTGGGAAAGTAGAAGTACTATAAATTACTTTACATTTTTCTTTACTTAAATCCGAAATCATAAAATCCAAGTTGGTTCTTACAATACGAATCGCTTCGGCCGAACTACTTCGACTATTTAATTCAATAATCTGATCAGAACTTTCTGATGTTGGAACATCTCCTAAGAAAGGAATGCTTGTGTTATTTTCAATGTCAAGTCTTGTTTTAACTTTTGTGTCCAATAAGTTTTGAACATAAATGATAACAAAAGGAATTAAACAACCAATGATAAATGCTCCTAATAAAACAATTGAAGACTTTGGAGCAACTTGCTTTGTTGGTTCAATTGCCGCGTCAATTACTTTTGCTGTTACTTCAGTTGCTGCTAATGTGATATTAGTTTCTTCTCTTTTTTGTAATAAGAATAAATATAAAGCTTCTTTTACCTTTTGCTGTCTGTCAATAATTCTAAATTCTCTTTCTTGTTTAGGAACTTGAGAAAGTTTTGATTGCATTTGATTTTCTTGACGTTTTAAATCATTTTTAGCAATCTTTAGTGAGTTTAAATTACTTTTTAAAGACGAAAGAATGTTGTTTTTTGAAGATGCAATTAAACCATCTAATTCTTTAATTTTTGGGTGTTCAGATGTTGAATTAATTAACTGACGTTGTCTTTCTAAAATTATTCTGTTAAGCTCATCTATACCTGAATTAATACCTGAATTATTATTTAATACAATATTTGGAACTAGTTCGTCAGAATCTGATTTTCTAAGATAACTGATAAGATCATTAACAATACTTATCTCTGTTTCGTTTTCAACGACTGAACGTTCGTATGCGCTAAGATTGGTTAAAAATAAACCAACTTCAGACTGAATGTCAGTTAAGTTGTTAGTGTTTTTATAACTTTCTACATTTTTCTCGACATCACCTAATTCTTCCGCGATAATATTTAAACGATTCGAAATAAAATCTGAAGTATGTTGAGCTATAAAACGCTTGTCCTCAATACCTTGAAGATTGTAATATCCTACTAAAGTATTTAGATATGCAACAGCTTCTTCTGGAAAACTACTTTTTAAATTAAGACTTATTACACTCGATGTTTTGCTAGTCGGATTGATAGTTGTTCTAGATCTAATACCGTTAGAAACTAAATCAGTTGGCGTATATTGTACAGAAATAGATTTTAAATCATCTGCGTTTTTTGGAAAATAAATTGTTGATTTTTTTACAATTATATTTCCAATTTCATTTTTAATAGGTGAGTCAAACTTAAATGTTCCAATACTTTCTTCATTAATAGAAAGGTCAAAAGAAGTATTGGTTATATTAGTTAGTTCAAATAAATTAGATGCTGATTCATTTTTTAAAGCAGATTGAAAATTTAATTCTATAGGTGAATTTTTATAATATCCATTTTTTTGGAATCCATCCTCTGTGAAATAATGATAATTTAATTTTAATGAATCGACTACTTTTTCTGATAGTGTTCTTGATTTTAAAACCTCAATTTCATTTTCAATATTGTTTTTGCTTCCTCCGAATCCCAAGTCGCTAAATGCTGCTAATTGACTTGTAATGTCAGATTTATTATCTTCCTTTATTAAAATGGTAGTGTTTACGTCAAAAATTTTATCAGTAGTTTTTAAATACGCAACAGCTAGAACTAATGTTATAAATACAGATAATACAAACCATCTCCAATGTGATAGGTATTTAAATAATTCTGCTTTTAAATCAATTGACTGATTGTTTTCTTGGTAGTTTTGCATTTTAATTTCTTGATATTAGTGTAAGTATACCGATTACTAATGAAGCTATAGAGATGAATATTGAAGCGTTTGGACCAACTGCAGAAGCATTAACTCTTGTTTTATTTGGTTCAACATAAACGATATCGTTTTGTTTTAAATAATAAAAAGGAGAATTGATAAAATCTGTTTTTGTTATATCAATTCTTTGTGATATTCTTTTTCCATTTTCTTCTCTAAAAATTAAAATGTTATTTCTGTTTCCATAAATTGTAAGATCTCCTGATAAAGAAAGTGCTTCAACTACAGTTAACCTTTCGCTTGTGATTGTGTGAACACCTGGTCTGTTTACTTCACCTTGAACCGTAACTTTAAAGTTCATGATTCTAACGTTGATGATTGGATTGTTTATATAAACAGAAATTTTTGATTGAAGTTCGTCAATAATATCTTGTTTAGTTTTGTTCAAAACATTTATTTGTCCAATTACAGGAAACTCTATATTACCATTTCCATCAACTAAATAAAGCTGTTGTGACTGTTGACCTACACCAGCTTGATTTTCTCTCATTACAGTTGATGTTGATGTTAAATTAAAAGGAATGGCTAAATCAGGATCAAGAGCAGAAACGATAATCATTAATAAGTCATCTGGTTGAATTCTTGTATTTACTTTTTGAACTGAATTACTAATGTCTTTTTCGGCATTTTCATAATATATTATTTTATCTTTTGATGCACAAGAAAATATAAATAATGATACTAAAAGAAGTAAAGATAGGTTTATAATTTTTTTCATAATATATTTAATCTAGTTTTTCAAATTCTGAGTTCATACTTTTAAATTCTGGAACAATTGTTTTCATTTTTTTAACTATGGAAATTTTGTTATGTTGCTTTGACAAATCAATTAATTCGATAATGTGATTTTGTACAGTTAGATAATCATCTTTTATATCTTCAGCAATCATAATTTTTTCGTGATATGTCGGTAACGTTTTCGAACCATCATTTAGCAATTCTTCATATAACTTTTCTCCAGGACGTAAACCAACTATTTGTATTTTTATGTCAATTTCTGGTGTCAAGCCGGCTAATTTAATCATTTTATTTGCTAAATCAATAATTTTAACTGGTTTTCCCATATCAAAAATATAAATTTCTCCACCGTTACCCATTGATCCAGCTTCCAAAACCAATTGACAAGCTTCTGGAATAGTCATGAAATAACGTATGATATTTGGATGGGTAATTGTTATTGGACCTCCATTTTCAATTTGTTTTGTAAATAAAGGTACAACCGATCCATTAGAACCTAAAACGTTTCCAAATCGTGTGGTAATGAATTTTGTTGTTTGATTATTCGTTTCTTTTAAATGAACTGATAATGATTGTACATATTTTTCAGCGATTCTTTTACTACAACCCATCACATTACTTGGGTTTACAGCTTTATCTGTTGAAACCATTACAAATCTTTTAACACCGTATTTTATTGATAAATCCGCTAAATTTTTAGTTCCTAAAACATTTGTATGAATAGCCTGAGATGGATTTTCTTCCATTAAAGGCACGTGTTTATATGCAGCAGCATGATAAACAATGTTAGGTTGATAATCTGAAAATATTTGTTCTAATGTTGTAAGATTTCTAATGTCAGAAATTTTTGAAATTACTTCACAAGAATAATTATTTTTTGCTAGTTCAAGTCCAATATTATGTAGTGGTGTTTCTGCTTGATCAAGTAATATGATTTTTTTTGGATTAAATTTTATTACTTGGCAAACAATTTCACTACCAATTGACCCCGCAGCTCCTGAAACTAAAACTACTTTGTCTTGTAGTTGATTTGATATTTTTTCAGAATCTAAAGAAATTGGTTTTCTTTCAAGTAAATCCTCAATTTTAATATTTCTGATTTTAGAATAAATATTTTGAGAATCATTAATATCAGCTAGAGCTGGTAACGTAAGAATTTTTATGTTATAATTAATACAATCTTCAATCAAATTGATTTTGTCTTCATTGCTTAAATCTTGATCACCTAAAATTATAGTGCTAGTTTTTAGGCTTCTAGCGATAACTGATGTTCTTCTGCCAAGATTATGAACTGGCAAATTTAGTATTTTTGTAAATCCAGATTTTGACTTTGGATCTATAAAACCAATTATTCTAAATTTATTCGATTTTGCAGAAATGATTGATTTCGCAATTGCAATTGCAAGGTCGCCTTTTCCATATATCAATACATTCTCCTTATTATCTTTTTCAGATAATTTAGATATCTGTTCAAAAATGATTTTTATAGAAATTCTAAATGATAAAAGTAAGCAATATGAAAATATTATTATGATTAATAAACGTGTATTTAAGAATAATTTTGTGTCATAAATAATGTAATAAAAGGTGTTTATTAAGAATAAAGTTATTAAAGCTGCAAATTCAGAAATAAAAAGTTGAATTGCATCAACAATACTTGAGTGACGTACAACACCTGAATAGGTCTTAAATCTCCAAAAATAAAAAATATGAACTATTAATAATAGTAGTAATAATGTTCCTGCTTTTTTGGGGCTATTGTATTCTAATCCAATTCCTTCTAATAAAAAGTGAGTTAATACAGCAGCTAATGAAACAAGGATTATATCTATCATTAATATAATCCATCGAGGAATGTAACCTAAATTTTTTAGATTGGTTTTTTTGAAGAAATTGCTAATAATTTCTCTAACAATACTTGAATCGACAGTATCATTTTTTTGGGTTTTCATGTGTTTTGGTTTGTTCTTGGTTTGTTCTTGTTTTTTTTGCTAATATAGTGGCTGGTTTTATTTTTTAAAAGGTTATTTTCTTTTTTCTAAGTTCAAAATTTTGTCCTAAATATACTTTTCTTACTATTTCATCTTGAACTAAATCTTCTGGCTTTCCGGCTTTTAGAATTCCGCCTTCAAACATTAGATAAGTTTTGTCTGTGATAGCAAGTGTTTCTTGTACATTGTGGTCGGTTATTAAAATTCCAATATTTTTATTCTTCAATTGCGCAACAATTCTTTGAATGTCTTCAACTGCAACTGGATCAACTCCCGCAAAAGGTTCATCTAAAAGAATAAATTTTGGATCGGTAGCTAAAGCACGAGCAATTTCTGTTCTTCGACGTTCTCCTCCAGATAATAAATCTCCTCGATTTGTTCGAATATGTTGCAAGCTAAATTCATCTATCAGAGATTCCATTTTGGCTTCTTGTTCTTTTTTAGAAAGCTTTGTTAATTGTAAAACACTTAAAATATTATCTTCAATGCTTAATTTTCTAAAAACAGATGCTTCTTGTGCTAAGTATCCAATGCCGTGTTGTGCACGTTGATACATCGGGAAATCAGTGATTTTTGTATCGTCTAAAAAAATATTACCACCGTTAGGTTTTACCAAGCCAACAATCATGTAAAAAGAGGTGGTTTTTCCAGCTCCATTTGGACCAAGTAAACCTACGATTTCTCCTTGGTTAACTTCTACCGAAATTCCCTTAACAACTTTTCTGCCTTTATAGGTTTTGATTAAATTCTCTGCTCTTAACTTCATGAAATTATTATTTTACCGTTGGCTTCGTTTCTGCTATGCTTTTTCTTTTTGTGATAATTTTGGCGACTAAGATACTACCTTCATATAAAATAACCATAGGAATTGACACAATTATTTGACTAATTACATCAGGTGGTGTTACAACAGCAGCGATTATCAATATTAAGACGTATGCATATTTTCTATATTCTTTTAAAAATGAATCTGTTATTAATCCTAGATACGTTAAAAAGAATATGATTATTGGTAGTTCAAATATTAAACCTGTCGCTAATGATGTTGTTTTTACAAGTCCAATGTATGAATTAATATCTATTGAATTTTCTACAATCGAGCTGATTTGTGTATTGACTAAAAAGTTAATTGATAACGGAACTAAAACGTAATAACCAAAAAGAACACCTAAGAAAAATAATAAAGACGAAACGAATATAAATGTTTTTGCGTATTTTTTTTCGTTTTTATACAATGCTGGGCTAATAAATTTCCAAACTTCCCATAAAAAATAAGGAAATGAAATGATAAAACCAGCAGTAATACAAGTCCAAATTAAAACGGAAAGCTGACCGTCCATTGTTCTATTTTGTATTTCAAATGGTAAAACTTGATTGCAAAAACTTTTGTCCAAATCAAATTGGTTTGCTAATTCACAAAAGAATTGATAGGTAATAAAATCACCATGTTTTGGTCCAAAAATTATGGTGTCAAAAATAAATTCATTAAACATGAATGCAATTACTCCGCCAATTAAAATCGCAATTGTACTTCTAACTAATAACCATCTTAATTCTTCTAAATGACTTAAAAAAGACATTTCTTTTACTTTTTTTTGATTGCTCATGATACAATTCCTTCTTTTAAAATATCATGTAAATGAATAACACCGGCGTATTTGTTGTTTTCAGTTACGATTAATTGTGTGATAGCATACGATTCTAAAACTTCCAGTGCAACTGAAACTAATTCATTCGAATCAATTGTTTTTGGAGATTTAGACATAATATCTTTTGCCTGCAAATTTATAAAAGAATCTGTTTTTTCAAGCATCCTTCTGATGTCTCCGTCCGTAATTATTCCTAAAATTTTGTTATTTTCTATAACGGCAGTGACTCCAAGACGTTTACTTGATATTTCAATAATAACTTCTTTGATGCTTGCTTCAGGTGAAACTTCGGGTTTGCTTTTGTTTATCAGTAGATTTTCAACTTTTAGTAGAAGTTTTTTTCCTAAAGCTCCACCTGGATGGAATTTTGCAAAATCATTTCCTGTGAAATTTTTAAGCTTCATTAAAGAAACCGCAATCGCATCACCTAATGCTAATTGTAAAGTAGTACTATTTGTTGGAGCTAAATTGTTTGGGCAAGATTCTTTTTCGATATGAGAATTGATAACATAATCTGAATTTTTACCTAAAAAAGATTCTTTATTAGCGGTCATTCCAATCAAAATGTTTTCATCACGTTTTAAAAGTGGAACTAAAACTTTAATTTCTGGACTATTTCCACTGTTCGAAATACATAAAATGATATCCTCTTTTGTTACCATTCCTAAATCTCCATGAACAGCTTCTGCTGCATGAAGAAACATTGAAGGTGTTCCTGTTGAATTTAAAGTTGCAACAATTTTATTTGCTATGTGCGCGCTTTTTCCGATTCCAGTAATTACTAATCGACCTTGGGTTTCAGAAATTTTAATAACCGCTTCTGCAAAATCTTCATTTAAATTTGAAATTGATTTTACAATGCTTTCACTTTCAGATAGTAAAGTGTCTTTTGCGTGTTGAATTATATCTTTTTTTGTATTCAAAATCTAAAAAGTGTTAAAAATTGTTTGCTTAATTAGAAAAGCGTATCTTTATCTTTTGCAAATTTAGCTAAAATAGCATTATATTATAATGAAATCAGACGAAATTGACTTACACAAAGAATTAAAAAAGTATTTTGGATTTAATCAATTCAAAGGATTACAAGAACAGGTTGTGAAAAACATCATTTCTGGAAATAATACTTTTGTTATAATGCCTACTGGAGGTGGTAAATCACTTTGTTACCAATTGCCAGCTTTATCTTTGGAAGGAACTGCGATTGTTGTTTCTCCTCTTATTGCTTTAATGAAAAATCAAGTGGATGCCATTCGAAGTCTTTCTTCGGAAATTGGTGTTGCTCACGTTTTAAATTCTTCATTGAACAAAACTGAAATTGCTAAAGTTAAAGAAGATATCAAGAGCGGAATTACTAAGTTGATTTACGTTGCGCCAGAATCTTTGACTAAAGATGAATATATAGATTTTTTAAATTCGGTTAAATTATCGTTTATCGCTATCGATGAAGCACATTGTATTTCGGAATGGGGACACGATTTTAGACCGGAATATAGAAACCTTAGGAATATAATTCGTAAGCTTGGTGATATTCCAATTATTGGATTAACTGCAACTGCGACTCCAAAAGTTCAAGAAGATATTTTAAAAAATCTTGAAATTCCAGATGCTAAAGTTTTTAAAGCATCTTTTAACCGCGCGAATTTATTTTACGAAATACGTCCTAAAACTAAGAATGTAGAATCAGACATTATCCGATTTATAAATCAATTCAAAGGAAAATCTGGTGTTATTTATTGTTTAAGCCGTAAAAAGGTTGAAGAAATAACTCAAGTTCTACAAGTAAACGGAATTAGTGCTGTTGCTTATCATGCTGGATTGGATGCCAAAACGCGAGCTAAACATCAAGATATGTTTTTGATGGAAGATGTTGATGTTGTTGTTGCAACTATTGCATTCGGAATGGGAATTGATAAACCAGATGTACGTTTTGTAATTCATCACGATATTCCAAAATCGTTAGAAAGTTATTATCAAGAAACGGGTAGAGCTGGTCGAGATGGAGGAGAGGGTTATTGTTTAGCTTATTATTCATATAAAGATATTGAAAAGCTTGAAAAGTTTATGGCTGGAAAGCCATTAGCTGAACAAGAAATTGGTTTTGCTCTATTACAAGAAGTTGTTGCTTATGCAGAAACTTCTATGTCAAGACGTAAATTTTTACTGCATTATTTCGGAGAAGAATTCGATGAATTTGCTGGTGATGGTTGGGACATGGATGACAATACTCGTAATCCAAAAACCAAAGTTGAAGCAAAAGATGAAGTTGTCAAGCTTTTAAAAGTGATTCAAGCAACTAAACAAACCTATAAGTCCAAAGAGATTATTTATACTTTGGTAGGGAAAATCAATTCTGTAATTAAATCATATAAAACCGATTTGCACGAACTTTTCGGTTCAGGTAAAGAACACGATGATCGTTATTGGATGGCGTTAATTCGTCAAGTTATGGTTTCTGGAATGATTTCAAAAGATATCGAAACTTATGGTGTTCTGAAAATAACTGAAAAGGGGAATAATTTTATCAATAATCCGTATTCATTTATGATGACAGAAGATCACGAATATTCAGATGCTATAGATGAAAGTGTTATCGCAAATGCTAAGTCGGCAAATGTTGCAGATGAAGTTTTAATTTCAATGCTTAAAGATTTACGTAAAAAAGTAGCTAAGAAATTAGGAGTTCCTCCGTTTGTTGTTTTTCAAGATCCATCGTTGGAAGATATGGCTTTAAAATATCCAATAAAAATGGATGAATTGGTTTCAGTTCACGGTGTTAGTGATGGTAAAGCTAAAAAGTATGGAAAAGATTTTATCGATTTGATATCCAAATATGTTGAAGAAAATGATATTATTCGTCCAGATGATTTAGTAGTAAAATCAACAGGAGCAAATTCTGCTTTAAAATTATTTATCATTCAAAGTTTAGATAGAAAATTGCCATTGACAGATATTGCTGCTGCCAAAGGTTTAGATATGGAAGGATTGATGAAAGAAATGGAAATGATTGTTTATTCTGGCACAAAATTAAATATCAAATATTGGGTAGATGATATATTAGATGAAGACCAGCAAGAAGAGATTTATGATTATTATATGGATTCTCAGAGTGATGCGATTAAGGATGCTCTTAAAGAATTTGATGGCGATTACGATATAGAAGAACTTCGATTAATGCGAATTAAATTCATTAGCGAAGTAGCAAACTAAAAAAATACTCCTTAATAATATATTAAGGAGTATTTTTTTTGTCTTCATACAATTCACCTCTATGTGGTTTTAGAACATCTCGTAGTGCAATCATTTGTTCGTCATTTACAACCATAAAAGCAATAGCGTGCATTTCGCTCAAAGCTGAAAATCCTGTTATTGAGATAGGAAGTTTTTCCATAACGATATATTCTTTCAAATGAATTTCGTGATGTTCAGCAGTTCGTAAAGCTGCTTCTCCTTTAAAATCCCAAATTAGTTTTATTTGTCTTTCCATTAAATTTTATTTTTATCGAGGACAAAATTAAGCTTTATTATTTTTTGATGTATTTTTGTAGCTTAATTTTTATTTGCTTTATAACAAAATGCCACAAGAATTACAATTACAAGTGCTTCCAGAAGTTGCGGCTTCAGCTGAATTGTTAACGCAGTATGTTGCGAAATTAACGCATAGTTCGGTTCAAGATATTAAACACATCACCATTTTAAAACGTTCGATTGATGCACGCCAACGTTCCGTAAAAATCAATCTGAAAGTACAAATTTTCTTTGCTGATGAAGATGTTGTTCATCGTGAAATTCAATTTCCAAATTATAAAATTGTAAAAGATGCAACTCCAGTAATTGTTGTTGGAGCTGGTCCGGCTGGATATTTTGCAGCTTTACAATTAATTGAATTAGGTGTAAAACCGATTGTTCTTGAAAGAGGTAAAGATGTTCGTGGACGTCGTAGAGATTTAAAAGCAATTAATCGTGACCATGTCGTGAATCCAGATTCAAATTACTGTTTTGGTGAAGGTGGTGCAGGAACCTATTCTGATGGAAAGTTATATACGCGTTCAAAAAAACGTGGTGATGTAAATCGTATTCTTGAGTTATTGGTTGCCTTTGGTGCAACTCAAGATATTTTAGTTGAAGCACATCCACATATCGGAACAAATAAACTTCCAAAAATTATGGAAGATATGCGTTATAAAATTATTGAATTTGGTGGCGAAGTACGTTTCGAAAATAAAGTAACCGATTTCATTATCAAAGGAAATGAAATTCATGGCGTGATTGTAAATAACGATATTACGATTGAAGCTAAAAAAGTAATTTTAGCAACTGGACATTCGGCTCGTGATATTTTCGAGTTATTAGATAAAAAACAAGTTTTAATTGAAGCGAAACCTTTTGCTTTGGGAGTTCGTGCAGAACATCCACAAACTTTGATTGATAGTATCCAATATTCGTGTGATTATCGTGGCGATTTTTTACCACCTGCTCCATATTCAATCGTAAAGCAAGTGAACGGACGCGGAATGTATTCATTCTGTATGTGTCCGGGTGGCGTAATTGCGCCTTGTGCTACTGCTCCAGGAGAAGTGGTTACCAACGGTTGGTCGCCATCAAAACGAGATCAAGCTACAGCGAATTCTGGAATTGTAGTCGAATTAAAATTAGAAGATTTTAAACCTTTTCAAAAATTTGGTGCTTTAGCCGGAATGGAATTCCAAAAAGCTATTGAACAAAAGGCTTTTTATTTAGCAGGAGAAACGCAACGAGTTCCTGCGCAACGAATGGTTGATTTTTCACAATCTAAAGTATCAGAAAATATTCCACAAACATCTTATGTTCCTGGAACAACTTCTGTTGAATTAGGGCAAGTGTTTCCTGGTTTTTTAACTCAAATTATGCGTCAAGGTTTCCAAGATTTTGGAAAATCAATGCGTGGCTATTTTACCAACGAAGCTATTTTACACGCTCCAGAAAGTAGAACTTCTTCACCAGTTCGAATTCCAAGAGATGAAATTTCTTTAGAACATTTACAAGTCAAAGGTTTGTATCCGTGTGCTGAAGGAGCAGGTTATGCTGGAGGAATTATATCTGCAGCAATCGATGGCGAGAAATGTGCTATTAGATGTGTAGAAAGTATGTTTTAAATAATAAAGCCTAAGCGTTAAGTTTAGGTTTTTTTGTTAGAATTCATAAGAAATACTCAGCTTATAAAATTCAAAACTTTATCTTTGTATAGATAACAACAAAAATTATGGAGTTAAAACTAAATAGACCGATTTGTTTTTTCGATTTAGAAACAACAGGAATCGATGTTGCCCGAGATCGAATTGTAGAAATTGCTATATTAAAAATATATCCGAACGGAAATAAAGAAAGTAAAACGTGGTTGGTAAATCCAACAATTTCTATTCCGCCACAATCAACAGCTGTTCACGGAATCACAAATGAAAAAGTCGCAAACGAACCAACGTTTAAAGAATTGGCTTCGCAAGTTTATGCAATGATTAAAGATTCTGACTTAGCAGGTTTTAATTCAGACCGTTTTGATATTCCATTATTAGCAGAAGAATTACTTCGTGCTGAAGTTGATTTTGATATGAAAAATCGCGTTTCGGTTGATGTGCAAACCATATTCCATAAAAAAGAAGAACGTACATTAAGTGCGGCTTATCGTTTTTATTGTAACGAAACTTTAGAAAACGCTCATAGCGCAATGGCTGATACAACGGCTACATACGAAATTTTGAAAGCACAGTTAGATCGTTATGAAGATTTAGAAAATAATATGAATACGTTGGCTGAATTTACTACTCGTAAAAAATCGGTTGATTTTGCTGGATTCATTGCCTTAAATGAAGAAGGGAAAGAGATATTTACTTTCGGAAAACATAAAGGTGCTTTGGTTGATGATGTTTTAGAACGTGAACCTGGATATTTTGGTTGGATTCAAAACGCTGATTTTCCTTTATATACCAAAAAAGTACTTACTGCAATTAAGTTGCGAAAATTATCTACTAAGTTTTAATCTAGCCCTGATTGCAGCGATATCCTTTTTAATGTTACCGAAACGTAGTGAAAGGTAATGTGAAAAAGATTTAGCGGAAAGCAGGAAAAAGCTTCAAATAAAAAATGAAAATTATTTGTATTGGAAGAAATTATTCAGAACATATTTCTGAACTAAATAACGAACGACCAGAAGAACCGGTGGTTTTTATGAAACCGGATTCGTCAATTTTATTAAAAACGTTTCCGTTTGTGATTCCAGAATTTACTCAAGATGTGCATCACGAAGTGGAATTGGTTGTGAAAATTAATAAGGTTGGAAAATATATTAGTCCGAAATTTGCTCACAAATATTATGATCAAATTGGTTTAGGAATAGATTTTACGGCTCGAGATTTACAAGCGAAATTGAAAGCTAAAGGATTGCCTTGGGAAATTGCGAAAAGCTTTGATGGAGCCACAGTTGTTGGCGAATTTAAAGATAAGAATTCATTTGCAGATTTGAATGATATTACGTTTTCAATGACTAAAAATGGAGAAGTGGTTCAGCTTGGAAATACCAAAAATATGCTTTGGAATATCGATGAATTAATCGCTTATGTATCGCAATATTTTACGTTGAAAATTGGTGACTTAATTTATACAGGAACTCCCGCAGGTGTTTCTAAAGTTGCTACGGGTGATGTTTTGGAAGGTTTCATCGGTGATGAAAAAATGTTTGGCGTAAATGTTTTGTAATGGCATTGTATTATAACATTTCTAATTTAAATGAACGTCATGAAAACGATGCAGTTTTAATTCAAATAAACGTCAAAAGTTTGGTGCTTTTAGCTGAAGTAAAATTGATAAAAATAGAAAAAGCAATTTCGAAAAAAAAATACGATAAGGTTTTAAAACATGTTTCAAAATTAAATAAATTTTTGGTGCTTTTTGAGATTGATGAATGTTTAGAATATGCTGAAGCGATTTCGATGTGGGCAGATAATCAAGGTTCTAAAAAAGCTATTGAAGAAGTTTTTAAAGTTTATAAAGTACGCATTGAAAAAGTTTTGAAAGAGATGAAAAGAGATTTTAAAATAGTTAGTTCTACATAAAGATGAAAGCAGCAATTGTTACTATTGGCGACGAAATTTTGATTGGACAAATTGTAGATACCAATTCGGCTTTTATTGCAAAAGCTTTGGATGATATTGGTTTTCAAATTGTGGAAATGATTTCGATTTCAGATACTGAAAAAGCTATTTCTGAAACGATGAATCGTTATCAGAATCAAGTTGATTTGGTTGTGATGACAGGTGGTTTGGGACCAACTAAAGATGATGTTACCAAGAAAACATTTTGTTCCTATTTTAATGATGTTTTGATTTCTGATTCAGAAGTTTTAAAACACGTTACAGCTTTAATTGAAGATTTTTACAAACGTAAAATCACACAAATGAATATCGACCAAGCTTTGGTTCCGTCTAAAGCAACGGTTTTATTCAATAAGGTTGGAACAGCGCCAGGAATGTTGATGAAACACGAACAGACGTTTTTTGTTTCGCTTCCGGGTGTTCCGTATGAAATGAAATATTTGGTTTCAGAAGTTTTGATTCCATATTTAGAACAGAGTTTTGAACCTTCATATAATATTCATCAAACTTTGATTACTCACGGCGTTGGTGAAAGTTTACTTGCAGAACGAATTGCTGATTGGGAGAATGATTTACCTAGTTATGTACATTTAGCTTATTTACCAAGTCCGCGAATGGTGAAATTACGTTTGTCAATTTCTGGAAAAGATAAAGTGTTTTTAGAAGATGCGATTCGTGAACAGGTTGAAAAATTGTTACCATTAATTAAAGATTGTTTGATTGGATTGAATGAAAATGAAACTATTTTTAAAGTGGTTTCTGATTTGTTGAAAGAAAATAATTTGACAATTGCTTGTGCAGAAAGTTGTACGGGTGGACAAATTGCTAAATTATTGAATGAAATTCCAGGTGCTTCGGCTTATTTTCAAGGTGGAGTAGTGGCTTATGCAACGCAATCTAAAATTGATGTTTTAGGAGTTTCTGAAAATACGATTAATAAAAATTCAGTAGTAAGTGAACAAGTTGCTTTAGAAATGGCTTTAGGTGCTAAGCGTTTATTTAAAAGTGATTTAGCTATTGCAACTACCGGAAATGCTGGACCTTCGAAAGGAGATTCTGATGTTGAGGTTGGTACAGTTTGTTTGGCATTGGTTTCTAAGTTTGGAGAAAAAACATTCACTTTTAACTTTGGTCAACCTCGAGAAAAGGTCATTGATTCTGCCGTGAACAAAGCTTTCGAAATTATTCGAGAAGAAATTATTAAAAACAATTCCTGAAAAATTTGTATAACATTTTTCTTTTTCGTTATTTTGCACTCACATTTTGAATAACAAAATAAAAGTAAGAAATAATGTCAAGAGTTTGTCAAATCACAGGTAAGAGAGCTATGGTTGGAAACAACGTATCTCACGCAATGAACAAAACTAAGAGAAAGTTTTCTGTAAACTTAGTTAAGAAACGTTTCTACATCGTAGAAGAGGACAGATGGGTAACTTTAAAATTATCTACATCTGCATTAAAAACTATTAACAAGAACGGTATTGCTGCTGTATTGAAAGATGCAAAAGCAAAAGGATTAATGAAATAATTCGATACCTTTAAAAATATATTAAGATGGCAAAAAAAGGAAACAGAATCCAGGTTATTTTAGAATGTACTGAGCACAAAGGAACTGGTTTACCAGGAACATCTCGTTACATCACTACAAAAAATAAAAAAAATACTCCAGACAGATTAGAGATTAAAAAATTTAATCCAATCTTAAAAAGAGTTACAGTTCACAAAGAAATTAAATAATTCAGTTAAGTCATGGCAAAGAAAACCGTTGCAACGTTACAAGGATCTTCTAAAAAGTTAACTAAAGCTATTAAGATGGTTAAATCTCCTAAAACTGGAGCTTATACTTTCGTTGAGTCAGTTATGGCTCCTGAATTAGTAGCAGATTTCTTAAAAAAGAAATAATCTATATTTAGAGATATATTAAAAAGCTATCATTAATTGATAGCTTTTTTTGTTTTATATACTTCCTAAGTGTTGAATTTAGTCCTTAAAAAAAGAGTCATAAACTTGCGTTTACGACTCTTTTTCTATTATGTAAAGGGTATTTCTATTTTTTTTATTTTTCTGCTCTTTGAGCTGTTAATTCAGCTATACGAACGATTACTTCAGTTGCTTTTACCATACTTTCAACCGGAACGTATTCATATTTTCCGTGGAAGTTGTGTCCGCCTGCAAAAATATTTGGACAAGGTAATCCCATATAAGAAAGTTGAGAACCATCTGTTCCACCGCGAATTGCTTTGATTAAAGGTTTAATTCCTAAATCTTTCATAGCTTGTTCAGCAATATGAACGATGTGCATTACAGGTTCAACTTTTTCTTTCATATTGAAATATTGGTCGTTGATTTCAGCAACAACAATATCTTCTCCAAATTTCGCAGCATATTTCTTGTTGAATTTCTTAACCATTTTTTCAATTAATTTTTTGCGCTCTTTGTATTTTTTCATACTGTGATCGCGGATGATTAATTGAACTTCCGTTTCTTCAATAGAACCTTGAAGGTGGTTTACGTGGAAGAAGCCTTCGTAACCTGTTGTTTTTTCAGGAACTTCTTTTTTAGGTAATTTACTGATGAATTTGTTTGCTAAAAGCATCGAATTAATCATCTTTCCTTTTGCATAACCTGGGTGAACACTTTTTCCTTTGAAGATTAATTTAACTCCAGCAGCATTAAAGTTCTCGTATTCTAATTCGCCAATCTGACTTCCGTCCATTGTGTAAGCGTAATCTGCCCCGAATTTAGCTACATCGAATTTATGAGCGCCACGTCCGATTTCTTCGTCAGGCGTAAATCCAATTCTAATTTTCCCGTGTTTGATGTCTGGATTTTTGATTAAATGTTCCATTGCAGAAACAATCTCAGTAATTCCAGCTTTATCGTCAGCTCCTAAAAGCGTTGTTCCGTCTGTAGTGATTAAAGTTTGACCTTTGTATAATAGTAAATCTTCGAAATAAGAAGGAGATAGTACGATATTTAAATCTTTGTTTAAAACGATATCTTTTCCGTCGTAATTTTCAACGATTTGTGGTTTTACATTTGCTCCTGTAAAATCTGGACTTGTATCAAAGTGAGAAATGAATCCAATGGTAGGGACTTCAAAATCAACATTACTTGGAACAGTCGCCATAATGTAAGCATTGTCATCAATAGTTACATCTTCTAAACCAATTTGTTTTAATTCTTCAACTAATTGATTAGCTAAATCCCATTGTTTTGCAGTACTTGGTGTTGCTTCTGAATTTGGATCTGATTCTGTATCAACAGTAACATAGCTGATAAAACGATCTATAATGTGTTGCATAATTTATTGTTTAATTGTATTTGCAAATTTAATAATTTATACCTATTAAGATGTCAAGATTTTGTTTAATTATTTTATAGGATTCGAATTATATATTGGTTTTTCCGAGTTTGTAAAATTTTAATTATTTTTTTTTAAAAATTAGGGATTCTGGTTTAATTTTTTAATTTTTGTTAGATTATTAACTTTATAAATTAATCTAATGCAAAACAAAAGTATAATGGTAATTCTAACTTTAGGATTTGCCTTATTCGCTATGTTCTTTGGAGCAGGAAATTTAATTTTACCACCCTATATTGGATTGTTGGCTAAAGATAACTGGGTTGAAGCTATTTTAGGTTTTACAACATCAGGAATCATTGCACCATTTCTTGGTATTATAGCGGTTTTAAAATCTGGTGATTCATTTACTGATTTGGGTAAACGTGTAAATTTGAAATTAGCTTTAGTTTTAGCAACGATTATTATGTTGTGTATCGGTCCAATAGTTGCAATTCCAAGAACAGGAGCCACAACTTTTGAAGTTGGTGTTTTGCCATTAATGCCAGATGCTTCCCCAATTTGGTCTTCAATCATTTTTTTTGCAATTGTTTTGGTTTTATCCATTTCTCCTTCCAAAATTGTGGATATCATCGGTTCTTATTTGACACCGTTGCTTTTAATTTTACTTGCTACTTTGGTAGTTGTCGGTATTTTGAATCCTGCAGTTATTCCTCAATCTTCAAATATTGGTGCTTCACAAGATTTCGCCATGGCTTTTCAAGAAGGTTATCAAACGATGGATGTTTTAGCTTCAGTCATTTTTGCTGGTATTATTATTTCTGCAGCTAGACAAAAAGGTTTTGTGAATTTAAAAGAACGAACTAATATTGTTTTGAAGTCGGGTTTGTTGGCAATGGGATGTTTACTGTTTATTTATGGCGGTTTGATTTACCTTGGAGCTACAACAGATTATCAATTTACAGAAACTTCTTCAAGAACCCAGCTTTTACTTCATATTTCGACTTCAGTTATAGGAGAATACGGAACTTTAGCAATCAGTGTTTCTATGGCATTGGCTTGTTTAACAACAGCAATCGCCTTGACTTGTGCAGTAGGAACTTTTTTTGCAGAACTAACCAATAATAAATTCGGATATGCAGAAGCAGTAATATCTTGTACATTAGTTTCTGCATTGTTTTCAATTAATTCGGTTGATGATATAATTAATTATGCAGGTTCGATTTTAGGATTTGTATATCCGATTACATTTGCATTGGTGATTTACGTGGTTTTGTTTGGGAATAAAATCACACAGAAACTACCTTATGTTGTTGCATTGTTGATTACGACTTTTATTTCTGCATTTCGAGTTTTGGCTCACTTCAATATTGCGACAACAGAAATCAATTATTATAAAGAATTTATCCCACTAGGAAGTCATAATTTAGAATGGGTGATACCATCTTTTATTGGTTTTATTATTACTTATTTTATTACTAAAAATTCTAGTAAGAAATTTGTAACAACATAGAAAATATATCAAACTTTACTTGAAACTTTTAAATGGTTTAGTAATTTTACACAAACAAAAAACTTTTAAATGATGACTTTTGAAAATAGTCGTGAATTCGCGAAACAACTAGATGCTCAAGATGCATTAGCAAAATATAGAGATGAATTTAATTTCCCAAAAGTAAACGGAAAGAAAACAATTTATTTCACTGGAAATTCTTTAGGATTACAACCAAAATCGGCTAAAACTTATATTGATGAAGTAATGAACGATTGGGCAGAAATGGCTGTTGAAGGACATTTTTTTGCAGATAAACCTTGGTGGGATTATCACGAAAGATTCTCAAAACCATTAAGTAAAGTGGTTGGTGCTTTGCCTTCAGAAGTAACAGTTATGAATACATTAACTGTGAATTTACACATGATGATGGTTTCTTTTTATCAACCAACAGAAAAACGTTATAAAATTATTTGCGAAGAAAAAGCGTTTCCAAGCGACCAATATATGCTTCAAACACAAGTTAAATTTCATGGTTTAAATCCTGATGATGTAATTGTAGAAGTTAAACGTAGAGAAGGAGAATATAATTTACGTAATGAAGATATTATTGCAAAAATAAATGAAGTAGGAGATGAGCTTGCGTTGGTTTTAATCGGAGGAATCAATTATTACACAGGTCAAGTTTTAGATATGAAAGCAATCACCGAAGCAGGACATAAAGTTGGAGCTTTTGTAGGTTGGGATTTGGCTCACGCTGCTGGAAATATCAAATTAGAATTACACGATTGGAATGTTGATTTTGCAGCTTGGTGTTCATATAAATATATGAATGCTGGACCAGGAAGTGTTTCTGGAATCTTTGTTCATGAGAAACATCATTCAAATAAAGATTTACCTCGTTTTGGTGGATGGTACGGTCATAACAAAGAACGTCGTTTTTTAATGGAACCAAATTATGATCCAAATCCAGGAGCATTAGGATGGCAAAGTTCATGTACTGGAGTTTTGGCAATGGCGCCTTATTTAGCTTCTGTTGAAATGTTTGAAGAAATTGGAATGGAAGCTTTGTTTGAAAAACGCGATAAAATCACAGCTTATTTAGAATTTATTATCGAAGAAATTGCTAAAGAAGTTAATGGTAATTTTGAGTTAATTACACCGAAAAATCTAAATGAAAGAGGTTCTCAATTATCTGTTTTATTACATGGTGAAGGGAAATCTTTATTTCATTATTTAATGAAAGAAGGTGTAATTGTTGATTGGAGAGAGCCTGCAGTAATTCGTTTAGCACCAGTTCCATTATATTCAACTTATGAAGAAATGTATGAATTCGGTCAGATCTTGAAAAGAGGAATTCAAACGAAATAATATAGAAACGATCGATTATATTCGGTCGTTTTTTTGTTTAATAAAACTAAAATGGTCGAAAGTATTAAACTCTCGACCATTTTAGTTTTTATAATTATTTAAAGATAATTAATTTTTAGGAGCTTGATCAATCAATTCCATGAATTGATCTAACTTAGGTGTAATGATGATTTGAGTACGTCTGTTTTTAGCTCTTCCTTCAGGAGTGTCGTTTGTAGCAATTGGGCTAAATTGACCTCTACCAGCAGCAGTTAAACGTTTTGGATCAACACCAAATTTGTTTTGTAAAGCCTGAACAACAGAAGAAGCTCTTAAAGCACTTAAATCCCAGTTGTTTCTTATGTTTTCACGAGAAATTGGTTGATTATCAGTGTTACCTTCAACTAATACTTCGAAATCTTTATAATCGTTGATGATTTTAGCAACTTTTGTTAAAGTTTTCTCTGCGTTTGGAGAAATCTCATAACTTCCAGATTTATATAACATGTTGTCGTCTAAAGAAACGTAAACAACTCCTTTGATAACTTTGATGTCAACATCTTGTAATTCGTCTTTGCTTAAAGAGCGCGTTAAGTTGTTTGTTAAAATCATGTTTAGAGAGTCGCTTTTGCTTTTAGCTTCTACTAAATGTTTGATATATTTATTTGAAGAATTGATTTCGTCAACTAACTTAGAAATATTTACGTTTCCTTGAGAAATACTTTTGTCTAAAGATCCTTGTAACGATTCAAATTGTTTCTTCAAACTTTCATTGTTAGATCTTTCAGCTGCTAAAAGTGATTCTAAACTAGTGATTCTAGTTCTAGCTTCTGTAAGTTCTAATTGAGTTTGATGGTATTTTTTACCCATTTCTGAATATTCACTTTGTAAAGCTGCATGTTCCTTTTTGCTGACACAACTTGTTAATGCCAAAGCAGACATTAAAGTCAATGTAGGATATAAAACAATTTTTTTCATAATCAAATTAAATTTATAGTTCCTCAAAATTAGTAAATTATATTGATTTAAAAGTTAAATTAATTCATAAAAAAAACAGCTATTAAAGCTGTTTGTTAAATTATTGTGAAATTTTCTTATGTTTTGAAGTTATCAAAAGATAGAATCCTACTATGATGAAAGGGATACTCAACCATTGACCGGTTGAAAAGATTTCTCCTAAAGCATCTTCAAATCCACCTTGACTTTCTTTTACATATTCTACAATAAAGCGTACACCCCATAGTAAAATTAAGAAAACTCCGAAAATTCTTCCTGAATACAATCTTGCATCTGTTTTCCAATATAAGTATAAAACAATTAAGAAAGTGATAAAATATCCGAATGCTTCATATAATTGTGTAGGATGTTTTACTACAACGGTTTCTAAAAGTGGTGCGAATTGAGGATTAGTTGCAATAGCATCAAAAGCTTTATTTGCATCAGGAATTCCAGTTAAATTCATTGCATCTTGTGGAGTGAATTTATCTCGAATAAATTTAATTCCGAATGAAGATGTTGTTTCATGTCCGATAATTTCAGAATTAAAGAAGTTTCCAAATCTTACGAACATTCCACCAATAGCAATCGGAATTGTGATTCTGTCTAAAATCCATAAAATTGGTTTTTTGATTACATTTCTGCTGTAATAAATCATTACAAGTACAATTGCAATTGCTGCTCCATGACTTGCTAATCCTGAAAATCCTATGATTTCAAATTTAGGTTCAAATCTTACGGGCAGAAAAATTTCTAATAAATTGTCTTTGTACTTATCCCAATCATAAAAGAAAACGTGTCCTAATCTTGCTCCAATTAAAGTCGCAAAAACAGTATAAATAAAAAGTTTGTCTAAATTATCAGTGGTTTCACCTTCTCGGTCGTAAACTTTTTTCATTAAATACCAACCTAAACCAAAGGCTACAACGAACATTAAACTATAATAACGTAATTTGAAAAATCCTAAATCAATTCCTTCTGAAGGATTCCAAATCATATGCAAAGATGTAATCATAAAAAATAAATTTTAGTAAAAGTAACCGATTCAATTGTATTAAACAAGATTATTTTAAGGAACTGGGTCGTATCCGCTTTTTCCCCAAGGATGACAACTTGCAATGCGTTTTATTCCAAGCCAACCTCCTTTAAAAAGGCCGTGTTTTTTTAAAGCTTCTAATGTGTAGCTTGAGCAAGTAGGAGAGAACCTGCAAGCTGAAGGTGTAAACGGAGAAATGCAAACTTGATAAAATCGAATCAAAAATATAAATGGAAATATCAGTACTTTTTGAAGTGTTTTCATATTCATAAATGTATGAAAAAAATAAAGCTACAAAATGATGTAGCTTTAAAATTTATAATGAGAAAGAAGTTCCTTCTTTTCCGTCTTTTAATTGAATTCCGATTGCAAGAAGTTTATCTCTGATTTCGTCAGATAAAGCAAAATTTTTATTTGCTCGTGCTTCATTTCGCATATCGATTAAAAGGTCAACAACTTCTTCTAATTTATTTGTTGTTTTTCCAGATTCTTGAGTTTCGTCAACTAATCCTAAAACATCAAATACAAATGCATTCATTGTAACAGAAAGATTTTCTAAATCTGATTTTGAAATAGTTTCTTTTTCTTCTTTTAATAAGTTAATCATTTTAACGGCATCAAATAAATGTGCGATTAAAATTGGACTATTAAAATCATCGTTCATTGCGTCGTAACATTTCTGTTTCCAAGATTGAACGTCAATGGTTGAATTTTCGCTTGGTTTGATTTCTTTAAGATTTCTCAAAGCTTCCATCAATCTGTAAAATCCTTTTTCTGATGCTGAAATTGCTTCGTCAGAAAAATCTAAAATACTTCTGTAATGTGCTTGAAGAATAAAGAATCGTACAACAGAAGGCGAAAAAGCTTTGCTTAAAATATCGTTTTCTCCAGTAAATAATTCTTGTGGAAGAATGTTGTTACCTGTAGATTTTGCCATTTTTTTACCGTTTAAAGTAAGCATATTTGTGTGCATCCAATAGTTTACTGGCGAATTTCCTGTACAAGCTTCGTTTTGAGCAATTTCACATTCGTGGTGTGGAAATTTTAAATCCATTCCACCTCCGTGAATATCGAAATGTTTACCTAAATATTTAGTGCTCATTGCTGTACATTCTAAATGCCAACCTGGAAAACCATCGCCCCAAGGAGAAGGCCAACGCATAATATGTTCTGGTTCGGCTTTTTTCCACAACGCAAAATCAAGCGGATTTCTCTTGTCAGATTGTCCGTCTAAATCGCGGGTGTTCGAAATCATATCTTCGATGTTTCTGCCGCTTAATTCACCGTAATTATAATCTTGGTTGAATTTTAGAATATCAAAATATACAGAACCGTTTACTTCATAAGCGTATCCATTTGCAATGATTCCTTCGATAATATGGATTTGCTCAATAATATGTCCGGTTGCAGTTGGTTCAATACTTGGTGGAAGATTGTTGAATTGTTTTAAAACATTATGAAAATTTACTGTGTATTTTTGAGCAATTTCCATTGGTTCAACTTGTTCTAAACGTGCTTTTTTAGCGATTTTATCTTCGCCAGCGTCTGCGTCATCAACAATATGACCAACGTCTGTAATATTACGAACGTAACGAACTTGGTAACCTAAATGTTTTAAATATCTGAAAACTAAATCAAAAGAAATAAATGTTCTACAGTTACCTAAATGTACATAATTGTAAACCGTTGGTCCACAAACATACATTCCTATTTTTCCTTCATGAATAGGAGTAAAAACTTCTTTTTGTCCGCTAAGCGAATTGTAAATTTTTAAGGTGTTGTCTTTGTAAAACATATAATTAATTTAATTTGAAATTAGAATTGTGTATCTAATTTAATGTAATCTAAAAGTTCTCTTCTTGTTTTTTCTTCTTTAAATAAACCTCCGAATTCAGCCGTTACCGTTGAACTTTCGATATCGCGAATTCCACGAGAATTTACACAAAGGTGTTTTGCGTCAATTACACAAGCAACGTTTTCTGTTCCTAAAACTTTTTTCAACTCTTCAACAATCTGAATTGTTAAACGTTCTTGAACTTGTGGACGTTTTGCATAATAATCTACAATTCGGTTCATTTTTGATAAACCAACTACAGTTCCGTTAGAAATATAAGCTACGTGAGCACGACCAACGATTGGTAATAAATGGTGTTCGCAAGTTGAATAAACAACAATGTTTTTTTCAACAAGCATTTCTCCATATTTATATTTATTGTCAAAAGTTGAAGCGCTTGGTTTTCTTTCTGGATTTAATCCTCCAAAAATTTCTTTAACGAACATTTTCGCAACACGTTTAGGAGTTCCTTTTAAACTGTCGTCAGTTAAGTCCATTCCTAAAGTGGTTAAAATATTTTCGAAATCTTTTTTAATAGATTCAATTTTTTCATCATCTGTACGATCAAAAGCATCTGCTCTTAAAGGAGTATGGTCGCTTGTACCAATATGGTTTTCTCCTAATTCATCGTTAAACATATCTGACTTGCACATATATTATAAGGTTGTTTTAAGTATAATAAGATGCAAATATAATTATAATTGTTGATTTTAATGAAGTTTAGAATTAGTTATGCTAAATATTTTGATTGGATTATATTGAAATATCAAAGGGAAAGAATGTTAAAAAAGTCATGATACGTTTTTTTTTGAAAAAAAAAGATAATTGTTTCTTAAATTTATGTAAATTTCGCTTTTTAAAATAATGTAGTATTATGAGAAGAATAAGTTTACTTATCTTGTTAGGGCTGTTATCTTTTCGGGCAATGTCTCAGGAGGGTGAAATGAACGATAAGAAAGAGGTTGATCCGAGGCTTGTCGAAGTCTTTGGGGATCAATTAGAAAAATTAGTTTTAAATGACAAAGATCGTTTAAATGGGTTGAATCTTTTGTTGGAAAAAAGGGTCAAAATTATTATTGAGCCTTACGCTACTTTTGAGAAATATCCCAAATTATCGGAATTTTCTGTAAATAATTCCTATAATAAAGATTTAAAACGAGATGAGGTTTTTGATATTAATACATTTAATGTTTTAAAATATAATTTAAGTTTCTTCTCAAATCGTGAAATTAAGTATTATAGAGTTGATAATACTGATTATTTAATTAAGATTTTATCTCAAAATTTAAAAGAATAGATAATGATAAAGCGTTTACTCTTATTTTTTACAATGTTATTATTTTGGCAAAACAATTATGCTCAGAGTTTTAACATGGCAGATGGTGTCACCATAGAAACTTGTTCAGGTGTTTTCTATGATAGTGGTGGGCCTACAGGTGATTATCAAAATGCTGTTCAACAAATCATGACTTTTTGTCCTGATTTTCCTGAATCAGCTATACAGGTAGCTTTTCTTGATCTTGATTTACAAAATGGAAATGACATACTATTTGTGTATGATGGACCAGATATTAACTCACCATTATTAACGACAATAACTGGAACTGAAATTCCATTAGCACAAGTTGCATCAGGTTCTAATACTTCTGGTTGTTTAACATTTAGATTTATTTCTGATGCGCAAATAACTGGAAGAGGTTGGGTAGCAGAAGTTGAGTGTGTTACACCATGTCAGGTAATTATGGCCTATTTAGATTATAGTTCACCAAGTAGAGATGCTGATGGAATTATCAAAGCTTGTATAGGACAAGAAATCACTTTAGGAGCTCAAGCTACATTTTCAGGAAATGGTGCTGGTTCTGTTTATACATGGGATTTCGAAAACGGTGAAACTGCTACAGGTCAAAATGTAACAGTAAGTTATGATACTCCTGGTATTTATAGGGTTAATGTTTTGGTAACAGATACATTTGACTGTAGGAATAATAATATTATTAATCAAGTTATTCAAATCTCTCCAGAACCAACTGTTTATATAGATTTACCGCCAGAAATTTGTTTTGGTGTTGATACAGTTGTTACTGTAGAAGCTGAATATGAGCGAATAACTCGCGAATGTGCACCTCCTGTGACAGGTACTACTTTTTTACCTGATGGGAATAATAATATTTATTCAACTTCAATTACTATTGATTGTTTTGAAAATGACGAAATCATTACTGAAGGGAATCAAGTTGCGAAAGTTTGTATTAATATGGAACATTCACACTCTAATGATATTACAATTCGTTTGATTTCTCCAAATGGTGAAATTGTAAGATTACATAATAGAGGTGGTGGTGGGACCTATATAGGTCAAGCAAATCGTGATGGTACTTTAGAGCCTGGAATTGGAGAAACTTACTGTTTCACTATGGATGCAGCTACAATTTTGATAAATGGTCAAACTATGCCAGGTGGTTTTAATCCTCCTGGGAATATGTGGGTACCTGGAGATTACAAACCTGTTGATAGTTATAATAATTTCATCGGATCACCTGTAAATGGTGTTTGGACTTTACAAGTACATGATCAGCTTGCAATAGATAATGGTTATATTTTTGGTTGGTCAATAGAATTTTCAGAAGATATCCTTCCAGCTTCTTTTAACTTCAAACCTGAATTAGAGTCTATTTCGGTACCATTAACAAACGGTGTGGTAGATGTTACTGGTAATCAATTCACGATTAATCCTGAAGTTGCAGGTGAATTATGTTATGATGTAACAATAATTAATGATTTCGGTTGTGAATATACACAAACTATTTGTACGAATGTTGATCCACAAATTGTTTTAAATCAACCAAGAAGTTTTGAAGGTTGTGCTGATGAGAATGGTGATTTTACATTTGATTTTACTCCATTATATTCAGATCTTTCAGATAACCAATTCTTAGTTTTTTCAATATACGAAACTGAAGCGAATGCAAACGAAGCAATAAATGCTTTGGCTACTACTCAAACTCAAAACATTACTGATGGGATAGTTACTTATTGGGTACGTGCTTATAATGTTAATTCTGGTTGTTTTAGAGTTGTATCATTTACAGCTCAAGCATTTGATTGTCTTTTAAATTTAGTTTATTTACCTGATTTATCTATATGTCAAGGTCAATTGAATTCATTTAATTTAGCTCAATATACACCAGTTGTTTATTTTAATGACTTAGATCATACTGTAGCATATTATAATACAGAAGCTAATGCAATAGCTCAAACAGATCCAATCGATGCAAACTTATTAGCTAACTATGTTGGTACTAATAATGAAACAATTTGGGTTCGTGTTACTAATAATTTTAATAGTGATGTATTTGGTATTACTTCTTTTAAAATATTCATTTATTCAGCACCAGAATTTTATGATTTAGAACCTATTTATGGATGTGAAATTCCTGGCACAGGTTTAGCTAATTTTAATTTATCTTTCGTTCAAAATGAAGCAAGTGGTTCTTCTCCTAATATTGAAGTAAGTTTTTATCCTACTTTTGCTGAAGCTGAAATTGGTGATGTTGCAAATAGACTACCATTAAACTACACTGGTTTCCAAGGAACAATTTTTGTACGAGCGTATAATCCAAATACAGGATGTTTTACAATTATGTCTTTATTGACAAATGTTGTTGATGCTCCAGGAGCTAATCAAATTGCTCCATTAGAAATTTGTAGTTTTAATAATGATGGGTATGGAATTTTTAATTTGATTCCTACTACTGTTATGATTGCTGGAAATCCTATTCCTCCAGGTGTTCAGGTTTCTTATCACGAAACATTAGCTGATGCTAATAATAATGTTAATAAAATTCCTAATATTGGAGTTTATCAAAATATCGTACCAAATATTCAAACTATTTATGTTAGAGTAGGGTATCAAAATTCTACTTGTAGTGCGATTGTACCTTTAGAATTAATTGTAAAATCTACTCCAATTATTACGACACCAACTCCATTGACAGCTTGTGATTCAAATAACGATGGTGTAGCAGATTTTGATTTGACATCTAAAATAAATGAAATCTTAAATGGATTAGATCCACTAAGATATATTGTGACTTTCTATACTAATGAGGATAATGCAAATGCTGGAACTAACGAAATTACAAATCCAGGATCTTTCTCTAACTTAACTTCAAACGTTGTTTTTGTTAGAGTTCAAGATAATACTGCAGGTTGTTATAAAGTTACTAGATTGGTATTAGTAACAAATCCAACGCCTGTAATTGTAAATCCAATTGCTACATATTCTTTATGTGATGATAATTTTGATGGATTCCAAGTATTTGATATTGCTAGTAAAATTCCATTAATTACTGGAACACAAACTGGATTACAAGTTACTTTCCATTATACTTTAGCTGATGCAAATTCAGGTTCAAATCCATTAGCTTCACCTTATCAGAATGTGGTTCAAAATGTGCAAACACTTTTTATTCGTGTTCAAAGATTAAGTACAGGTTGTTTTACAACAACAACGATGGATATTCGTGTATCACCTGTACCAGTATTAAATGTACCAGTTACTCCATTTGATATTTGTAGTGATACAGATTCAAGTTTTGGAACTGTTAATTTAACAAGTTTCAATGTACAACTTTTAAATGGTGGCCCAGCTCATGAATTAAAATATTTTGAAACACAAGCTAATGCACAAAATAACGTATTACCTATTTTAAATCCACAATCTTATAATAATTTGCAAGCATCAAATCCATCAGTATGGGTTAGAGCAACTAATGAAGTTACTGGGTGCTTCTCTGTTTACAAAATTAATTTCCGAATATTAGTTTCACCTAAGATGCCTGTAACTTTACCAAATATAATTACATGTGACGTTCAAGATGATTTATTTGATGGAATAACACCAATTGATTTAACTCAGCAAACGCCATTGATTCTTGCGGTTCAAACGATTCCAGGTAATTATGAAGTTCGTTATTTTACATCATTAGTGTTAGCTAACGTTGGTACTAACTGGATTGCAAATCCACAAGCCTATATGAATACAACAAATCCTCAAACGATTTGGGCTCGTGTTCAAAATACTGCGCATCCAACAACTTGTTTTG
>NZ_RQVQ01000026.1 GCF_003865405.1 Paenimyroides tangerinum | reverse complement strand
ACATAATTGTTTGATTCTTCCATAACGACTCTTTTTTATGTATCGTTATTTCAGGACGGGACAACAGTAACAATTAAAAAATAAAAAAGAAGCTCAACGAGCTTCTTTTTTATTGCAATTTCTTCTTTGCTTTAGCTCCAAGTTGTACAATTTTATCGGCTGCGTTAACCAAATTTCCATTTCCTAAAAACAATTTATTTTTTGCTTTTTCGATATCCAATTTAGAACGATCGATATTTTTTTCAATATTTTGAATATCTTCAACAAAACCAACAAACTTATCGTACAACAAACCCGCTTGTTTGGCAATTTCTAGGGCATTGTTTTGTTGTTTTTCGTTTTTCCATAACGAGTCAATTGTTTTTAAGGTAGCCAAAAGAGTAGAAGTAGTTACAATAACAATGTTCTTTTCAAAAGCTTGATTGTATAAATTCGGTTCGTTATTAATCGCTAAAGCAAAAGCGGTTTCAATCGGCACAAACATCAAAATAAAATCAGGAGAAGCTACTTCATAAATATGCTGATAATTTTTTTCGCTTAATTGTTTGATGTGATTTGCAACTGATAAAATATGTTGTTTTAAAAAATTCTGCTTTTCAATTTCATCTGTTTCGTTACAATAACGTTCATAAGCAGTTAATGAAACTTTCGAATCGATTATCATTTTTTTGTCGTTTGGTAAATGAATTACAACATCGGGTTGTAAACGCTTTCCTTCTAAATTAAAACTCTTTTGAACTTCATATTCACGGTCTTTTTCCAAACCAGATTTTTCTAAAATTCGTTCTAAAATCACTTCGCCCCAATTTCCTTGAACCTTGGAATCACCTTTTAATGCATTGGTTAAGTTGATAGTTTCTTGCGTCATTTGTTTATTAAGTGATGAAAGAAATGTGATTTGTTCTTTTAAAGAAGTTTGCTGAATCAATTGGTCTTTGTGAGTGATTTCGACACGTTCTTCAAACGATTTTATTTTTTCTTGTAATGGGTTTAATATGTTTTCGATTTGAATTTTATTTGTAGCTGTAAACTTTTCAGATTTTTCATCCAAAATGCGATTTGCTAAATTCTCAAAGGTTTCTGTGAATTTAATTTGTAGTTTTTCAATTTCTTTTTTTTGGTCGTCAAGTTTTGTTTTTAGAAAATTCAATTCCGAGTTTGATTTGCTGTATTCACTAAACAAATCATCACGTTCCAAACGTAAATTTTCTAATTCTAGCTTTGTTTCTTGAAACCGATTTCGCTCAATTTCTAATTGATACAAATGCTGTTTACTTTCTGAATTCAATTGATTAATCTTTGAATTACTAATTAATCTTTGAATTAAAATTCCAATCAAAAATGCTAATATAAATAGTATGAAATAGATAAGATAAACTGACATCGGACTTAGTTTTAAAAAGTAAAAATAAGATTTTTAAAAACGAAATCTATTCTATTTAAAAACAAAAAATGAGACCGTAGTCTCATTTTTAAATACAAAATCATTTCTGTGCATAATTTAATAATCCACCATCAACAATAAGTTCAGTTCCAGTAATAATTTTAGCTTCATTAGAAGATAAGAATAAAACAGCATTTGCAATTTCAATTGGTTCAGCCAAACGTTTTACTGCTGTAATACTTGCCAAATAATCTAGAGCCTCAGTCGGAACTGCTCCTTCAAGACCTCGTGTTAAAGTTGGACCCGGACTCACAACATTTACTCTAATTTTTTGATCTGCTAATTCATTCGCAGCTACTTTTGCAATCTTAACAATGGCAGCTTTTGTTGCCGCATAAATACTAGAATCAAGAGCTGAAGCTGTTGCGTTTGTGGAACCATTAATTATAACCGATACACCTTCATTTAAATAAGGCATCATTTTCTGTAAAGTAAAAAAAGCTCCTTTTACATTGGTATTAAATTGCGAATCAAAATCTTCTTTTACTCAAAGGTAGTGTTGTTGTTGCAGATCGATTTTACAATGATTTTAGCCTATTAAACGTTTGGGACAGCAAACAAGTACATTTTGTAATCAGACACAAGAATAACTTAAAATTTGAGACGATTAAGGAATTAGAACTGCCAGAGAACAGACACTTAAATATTCTAAAAGATGAAATTATCACTTTAACTAATGAAAAATCAAAACAGCTATATCCTAATAAATTGAGACGTGTAGCGGTATGGAATCAAGAAAATGAACAAGTAATAGAGCTTATTACTAACCAATTACTTGGACAGCAAACACCATTAGCGAGCTTTATAAAAGTAGATGGATGCTGGAGATATTCTTTAGAGATTTCAAACAACTTTTACATATAAAATCTTTTGTTGGCACCTCGGAAAATGCTGTAATGATACAAATATGGACGGCACTTATTACTATTTTGATACTAAAAGCGCTACGTGCACAATCAAAATTCAATTGGCATCCATCCAATTTAGTGGCTTTTATAAGATTAAACCTTTTCGTAAAGATTGAATTATAATAATGGCTTGATAATCCACTAAATGAAGTAGAAAAACCACCTCCAAAATCAATACAAGGGGGTATTTTTTAAAAATCATCGAAATATCACTTGTAACCTACTAAAGTCGGAGGATATTTTATGCATTAAATTTATTTAGGACGCTATTGTACTTTTCCTAATAGATTATGTCGATTGATTCTGTAATTTGATTTAATATCCAAACTGGATGTGATTGAGGAATTAAATTATCAAAAGTGTAATGTAGTTTGATGCTTATTGTAATGTTTTAAATATCATAATGAAAATCCTCTAAAATATTAGTGTTTTAGAGGATTTATCAAACTTTTTTAAAGATAAAATAACTTAATTTTCAGAAGTTTTTCTGACGTTTTAAATTCAAAATTTATGGATACTATCAAAAATTATTTAATACTTTCAACCATTATCATTTCATTTGTATCGGCTTCGTAATCAATCCCTTCAAAATTAAATCCGAATAAGTTAAAGAAATCTTCTCTGTAACCAACAATATCAGATAACTCTTCTAAGTTTTCAGTAGTAGCTTTTTCCCAAAGTTCTGCAACTTCTGCTTGAACATCAGCACGCATTTCTAAATCATCAACACGAATTCTACCATTTTCATCTAAAGAAACACCGTCTTTGTTGTACAAACGATCAGCAAATAAACGTTGCATTTGCTCGATACAACCTTCGTGAATTCCTTTAGCTTTCATAACTTTATATAATAATGAAATATATAAAGGAACAACCGGAATAGCAGAGCTTGACTGAGTTACTAATGCCTTATTTACAGAAACATAAGAAATTCCATTTAAATCAGCTAATAAATCATTGATTGTAGAAACTGTAGCTTCTAAGTCATTTTTAGCTTGACCAATGGTCCCGTTTCTATAAATTGGGAAAGTTAATTCAGGTCCAATGTAAGAATAAGCAACGGCTTTAACACCTTCGGCTAAAACACCAGCAGCTTTTAAATCTTCCATCCAGAATTTCCAATCTTCACCACCCATAACAGCGATTGTGTTATCAATATCTTCTTGGCTTTCAATTGGATTAATTGTAATATCAGAAACTACACCTGTATGAAAATCAACAGTTTTGTTAGAAAAAGGAGCACCAATTGGTTTTAAAACGGAAGCATATGCAACTCCAGTTTTTGGGTGTGTTCTTCTTGGAGAAGCTAAACTATAAACTACTAAATCAATCTGACCTAAATCTTGTTTGATTAATTCTATAGTTTGTTTTTTAATTTCATCAGAAAAAGCATCTCCGTTTATAGATTTAGCGTATAAACCAGCAGCGTGAGCTTCTTTTTCAAAAGCCGCAGAATTGTACCAACCTGCAGTTCCTGTTTTTCCTTCAGAAGCTTCTTTCTCAAAAAATACTCCAATTGTAGCAGCATCTGAACCAAATGCAGCTGAAATTCTTGAAGCGATACCAAATCCAGTTGAAGCACCAATTACTAAAACTTTTTTAGGTCCGTTTTCAATTTTACCTTTTGATTTTACGTATTCAATTTGATTTTTAATGTTTTGTGCAGCTCCTTCTGGATGTGCTGTTAAACAAATAAAACCTCTTGTTCTTGGTTTAATTATCATTGTTATTCTTATTTTTTTAGTAAGTTTAATCTAATAGATTTTCTGTTAGATTTAATATATCTGAAGCAATTGAGCGATTCAAAAATCAATCAAAGTTAATTATTTAAATCTTCATATAAAAGTAAAAATATTTAACTAAAAAATATAATTTAAGTTTATATAATTAAGGTCTAAATGCTAAAAAATTATGTAAAAAAACATTATCAAATTTAAAAATAATGATAAAAAAACAATTAAAAATAATATGTGGATCAATTTTGATTTTTTGCATACTTTCATTTTTAAGTACGATTTTTCACTTAGTCATGAGAAAAGAAACAGAATTTCCTGTTACAAACATCGGATTTCCATTAAAATATTACAATCAGTTTTGGGATTCACAAAATCAATTACATTGGAATTGGGATTTTTTAAACTTTGTTTTTGATTTTATTTTTGTCTATACATTATTATTTTTAGTAGTATTTGTTTGTGAAAGAAAGTGATTTTTTAAGTTTGTTTTAATTTATTAAATTTAAGTCAGTTGAGTTTTTTAATATAACTCAAACTATAGAATTACGTTTTTCTTGCTAGTCTTTTTTAAACATCTATTATTGCTTAAATTTTCCAAAAGTAATTGGAGCTGTAAATATTCAAAAGATTGTTTTTTATTGAATTGAAATGGCTGATCTGTAGGTTTATTTATAAAAAGTGTGAATATTAGACTAAAACTTTCCAACATATTTTTCGTAATCATCCATTCGATTTTGTTCTTTAAACAAATTTAACATTGATAATGGAAAAACTTTTGTTATTGAACCTGGAGATGTTTTAATTGCAAATGATTTAACAGGAAGTGGACATCAATGGAAATTAATTGACGATAATCCTAGGCAACGTGCATATTGTGTTTTTGCAGAACCTTTAACTATTGATTCGATTTTTGAAGAGATTTAATAGAAAATCCGATAGTTTTTCTATCGGACTTTCTATTTATGTACTTTTTTATTTTTAATTAATTCTAAAATTATATCCAATACTAAAAGTTACTGATGATAGCGAATTCTTCATATCAACATACGAGCTATTTTTAACCATATTATAGTGGTCTGTGAATTCTTTAGAACGAATTGGGAAATATAATCCGAAATTCAATTTTCCTTTGTCGTTAAATTTTACGTTCCCACTTACACCGAACGAAGGACCGTTTGAAACTTTATCTAAATGTGGTGCTCCTTCAACGCGTAATGCTGCGTTGTAGCCATACATTGCCGTTGGTCCAAGTTCAAATTTTTTACTAATATTAATATTGTAAGTTGCACCAACATTCCAACCTAAATTTACAAAATTGTAACCCAAACCACCAAATACACTAACTTGGTTGATTGGTCTATATTCAATTTTAGCACCAATTCCACCATAATCTAATCCAAAACCCGGACCGACATAAATTTGATTTTTATTGTTTTCAGAATTTTCTTGCGCATAAATTGAGCTTCCTAATAATAATATAGAAGCGCAAATAAATAATTTTTTCATAATTTTAGTTAGTTATAAATTAAATTTCAATTTTTAAAGCAAAATAAATTTTCTCGTCTTTTTTGATGTATAAATAAATTGAATTTTCTATAATTACTGAAATCTCAATCGAAACTTCATCTTGGTAATTCAATTCATTTAAATAATTCAAATCTAGTGCTTTGATTCCATTGTTTTCTAGTATTTCTACTGGAATATAATCCAAACACCATTCTAAATATTTTACATTATTTACGTGTTTTACAATATCTAAATCAGAATATTTGACTTTATAATTTGCTATTTTTTTAGTTTTGATATTCAAATCAACTCGATCGTAATCTTTTTGAGTTGCTTTTAAATCGGGATGTTTTGTTAAATGGTCGTGATTGATTGCAATTCCTTCAGGGCGTTTTTTTTCGGTATTCAAAACCACCCATAAACTCGAAGCACCAGCAATTGGTTTTCCATCTTGAAGCATCTGTATATTACGAACCGAACGAACGCCATCCAAACTTTCAATCCACGTTTTTACTTCAACTTCTTCGTGCCATAAAGGTAAATGCTCAATCTCTAAACGCATTCTACTTAAAACCCAAGCTTGATTGTTTTCTTGCATTTCAAAATAACTCATTCCGCCTAAATCAGAATGTTTTGCAGCGGTTAATTGAAATAAATTGCTTAATTCGGTGTATCTTAAACTAGAATTTGTACTACATTGAGAAATGAAAATTTCCCATTTTTTGGTATATATTGATTGAAATTCGGACGATATGGGCATTATTTAAGTTGTAAATTGATGTAATTTATGATTTCAGAAATGTTAGTTTTATAATCAAACCATTTGGTATTTTCATTTCGTTTAAACCAAGTCATTTGTCGTTTTGCAAATCTACGGGTATTTTTTTTGATTTCTTCTATTGCAAAAGTTAAATCAAATTCCCCTTCGAAAAACGAAAATATTTCTCTATATCCAACTGTTTGTAAAGCATTTAAATCTTTATTAGCGTATAAATCTTCAACTTCTTTTAACAAGCCGTTTAGCATCATAATGTCAACACGTTTGTTGATGCGTTCGTACATTTCTTCGCGGTCTGCTTCTAATCCAATCAAAATAGGAGTGAAGTTTCGGTTTCCTTCGTTTTTATTTAAGAATGACGAATAGGGTTTACCACTAGACATAGAAACACCTACAAAACGTTTCATACGTTGTTGATTTACTAAAGTTTGCGGATTTTCTTCGTTTAATTTTTGATAATATTCTGGGTCAAATTTTTCAAGTTGATTTTGTAAATATTCAATTCCTAATTCATCATATTTTTGTTCAATTTCTGTGCGAATATTTTCATCAACATCAGGAAACGAATCAAAACCTTTTAGAATAGCATCGACATATAAACCAGAACCACCAACTACAATTTGAATGTTATTTTGTTGAAATAACGCATCTAAATGTGGTAAAACTTCTCGTTCGTAATCGCCAACATTATAATTGTTATGAATGGATTTATTCTGAATGAAGTAGTGTTTAGCAGCGTTTAATTCTTCTGAATTTGGAACAGCTGTACCAATTTCCATTTCTTTGTAAAATTGACGACTGTCACACGAAGTAATTTCTGTATTAAAATATTTTGCTAGTTCAATAGCTAAAGCTGTTTTTCCAATTGCCGTTGGGCCAACAACAATTATCAAGTAATTTTTTTTATTCATTTTCTATTTTTGTTCCACAATTAGGACAATAATTTGCGTCTTCATCATAAATGAAACTCGTGCAATGTTTGCAAACTCTTTTTTTCTCTAACTCAGGATTATGATTTGTTGCTTTTGCATATTCTGCAGTTACAATTCCTGTCGGAACAGCAATAATTCCGTATCCCATAATCATAATCATTGATGCTATAAATTGTCCTAAAGGAGTTGTTGGTGCAACATCGCCATAGCCAACCGTTGTTAAAGTTACAATACACCAATAAATACTGGTTGGAATGTCTTTAAAACCGTTATGACGACCTTCAATCATAAACATCACAGTTCCCAAAACAATTGAAACTACGACTATGAAATAGATAAAAACGATAATTTTATTTTTACTTGCAATTAGAGCTTCTTTAAGATGAGATTGTTGTCCGATGATGGGCATTAAATTTAAAATTCCAAATAAACGTAAAAGCCTTAATGCTCTGAAAGCAGCCAAAAAAGAAGTACTTGGAATAAAAAAAGATAAATACATAGGTAAAGTTGCTATTAAATCAATGATTCCATAGAAACTAAATATATATTTTAAAGGTTTTTTGTTTGAAATAATCCGAAGAATATATTCAATGGTAAAAAAAATGGTTATAATCCATTCGCACACGTAAACAAAATCGTGATATTTTTTTCCGATTCCTTCCATTGAATCGAACATAACTAAAAATACACTTAGCAAGATAACTCCAAGAAGTGATAAATCAAATAAGCGACCTAAAAAGGTATTTGCACCATAAATAATGATGTAAATCTCTTGTCTTAGAATTTCGTATTTTGACTTAAATTTTTTCATTTTATTAATAAGGAATTATCTTACAATCGTTTTTCTTATAAAGATAATATTTTATTATGTTTCGCGAATCTTTTGTGTTAGGCATTTGGATTACAATGTTTTTTAGAACTGATGGATTTGAAATTTGATAATTCAAATCGTAAAAACAATATCCTTTAAAAGCACCGTTTTCCATAATCAAAGCACTTTTTTCAGAAATATTTCTGCCTTTCATCGAAACTATGATATTACTGAATGAATCTTCAATTTCTTTTACAAATGCTAAAAACTGAATGTTATATTCTTCCAAACTTAAATCAGAAGGGATTTTTTCTGTCAATTCTTCATTCTTTTTATGAAGATAGAATGCAGCTTCTTGTTGATTTTTAAATAGATAAATGTCTTTTTTGCGTCCATCTATTTTACGAACCTCCAATTGATATTTTCCTTTTACATCTTTATCTAAATATACACCAAACAGAAATGCCGATTTTCGTTGTACTTTATTCAAGACAGGTTTGTTGTGAATGATTTCTTCTCTTTCTTTCAACAAAGCGATTAATTCATTTCCTGTTTCCTCAAAAGTTACTGTGAAAACTTCATTTTGAATGCGTTTTCCGATTTTTGTATCAGCTGTAAAATATTGACTTATTTTTTTTCGGATGTTATTACTTCTTCCAATTAAAATAATTTCTCCTTTTTCGTTGTGAATATAAAATATTCCAACAGTTGTTGGTAAGTTTTCTAAAATATCTAATAGTTTTGGAGAAATTCCATTTTTTATTTCATTCTTAATTAAGGTTCTAAGAATGGTTTTTTCAAGATCTTTAGAAAGTAATAATTTGAATAATTTTAGTGTAGCCATAGCATCTCCGCTTGCACGATGACGATCTGCAATCGGAATTCCAAGCGAACGAACCAATTTTCCTAAACTATAAGTTTTTACGTCAGGTAAAAGTTGTTTAGAAAGTTCAACGGTACATAATGTTTGCTTCATAAAATCATAACCCAAACGTTTAAATTCCATCTTTAAAACGCGGTAATCAAACGATGCATTATGAGCTACAATGATACAATCTTGAGTGATTTCAATGATTCGCTTTGCAATCTCATAAAACTTTGGCGCTGTGCGTAACATCGCGTTATTAATTCCAGTTAATTTAACCACAAATGGTTGAATTGGAATTTCAGGATTTACCAAACTAATAAATTGGTCAACCAATTCAACACCATCAAATTTATAGATGGCAATTTCGGTAATTCCTTCTGCATTAAACTGCCCGCCAGTGGTTTCGATATCTATAATTGCGTACACTTATTCTTCTTAAAATTATTATCTCGTTCCAAAAATGCTACTCCCGATGCGTACCATTGTACTTCCGCATTCGATAGCAATTTTATAATCTCCGCTCATTCCCATCGAAAGAATTTCGAATGAGCAATTTTCTAGTTGGTAAGGTTTTACATATTCGAAAATGTTTTTCAGATTTGTAAATTCACTTCGTACGATTTCTTGATTGTCAGAAAAAGAAGCCATTCCCATTAAGCCAACTATTTTTATATTTTTTAAGGTTTTAAATTCTTCTGAATGTATAATTTCTAACAATTCAGCTTCGGATAAACCAAATTTTGTTTCTTCTTTTGCGATGTAAACTTGCAATAAACAATTGATTATTCGATTGTGTTTTTTTGCTTGTTTATCAATTTCAATCAATAATTTTAAACTGTCAACTCCGTGGATTAAATGAACAAATGGAGCCATATATTTAACCTTGTTGGTCTGAACGTGACCAATCATATGCCATTGAATATCTTGAGGAAGTTGTTCTGATTTCTCAGTCATTTCTTGAATCTTATTCTCACCAAAAATACGTTGTCCAGCATCGTAGGCTTGTTGTAAATCAGAAACAGGTTTTGTTTTTGATACCGCAACTAAAGTAACATTTTCTGGAATTGCTTTTTTTATTTCAAGTAAATTTGTTTCTATTGACATTTTAAAAATATTAAAGTTCGTAAATAATTAAACCATTTCTAAACTTTGGTTCAATATAAGTACTTTTTGGAGGCATTGTTAAATCATTATCGGCTAAATATTTTATTTCTTCTATTGAAGCTGGAAATAAATTAAATCCGATTTTAAATGCTCCGTTATCAATTTTATCAATCATTTCCAATAAACTTTTGTTTCCTGGGATGTAATCAATGCGACTGTCCGTTCGTAAATCTTCAATTCCTAAAATTGGATTCAAGATTTTGTCATACAGCAATTGCGCATCTAAAGTTTCTAATTTATTAGTTGAATTAGGTATTTCTTTGAGTTGTAACGAATAGAAGTTTCCTTCTAAATACATACCAAATTCAAATTTTTGTGTTGGTTTCCAAATTTGTTCATCACGCTTAATCACAACGAAATCTTTATCTAACAAACTTAAAAAATCAGGTATCGAATGGTTATTTAAATCGTGAACCAAACGATTGTATTCGTTGATTTTAATATTATTTTCAGATATCAAGAAACTCATAAAATAATCTAATTTATGGTTTGATGAATCTGTATTTTCTTGATGTAATAAATGTGCCGAAGCCGAACGATGATGTCCGTCAGCTATATAAAGATTCTCAAAAGAATCGAAAAGATTTGTTATAAAATCAATCTCTTCTTGCGAATTAATACTCCAAAGTGTATGTTTTTCTCGGTTTGTAGTCGAAAAATCATACAGTGGTGTTGTTTTTTGTTTATCAGAAATCCATTGTTGAAGTGCATCATTTTCTGGATACATCATCAAAACGGGTTCTGTGTTGAATTGTGTTATTTTAAAATAATCTTTCAATGTATTTACTCGATATTCTAAAGTATTTTCGTGTTTTTTAATTTGGTTACCTTGATAATCTGCAACCGAAGTTCCAGCCATAATTCCAACAAAAACATTCTTTTTAGTTTCTATTTTATATAAATACATAGCAGGTTTGTCTTGCTTAACAAGAATTCCATCGCGCTTAAAATCGTTATACTTGTTTGCAACCATTTTAAAACGTTCGTTAATACCAATTTTTTGCTGATTGATATAAGCAGGACTCATAATATGTAAGAACGAAAACGGATTAAAATCCAACCAAGAAGCAAGTTCCGTCGCACTGTATTCGTCATACGAACGAGTAGTTACTAACGCAACTTTATCTGCTGTTGGAAGTACTGCTTTAAAAGGAATTATTTTTGCCATATTCAAATTTATATAAAATAGAAAGACAATTGAAGAAACTTCAATCGTCTTTTTCTAAATTTCTTAAGTTTATAATTAAGAAAACATTTTAGCTACTTTTTCAGCTTTTTTGCTTTCAGAATAATCATAGAAACCTTCACCAGATTTAACACCTAATTTTCCTGCCATTACCATATTTACCAAAAGTGGGCAAGGTGCATATTTTGGATTTTTGAATCCATCGTACATTACGTTTAAAATCGATAAACAAACATCTAAACCAATAAAATCAGCTAGTTGTAATGGTCCCATTGGGTGAGCCATTCCTAATTTCATAACCGTATCAATTTCTTGAACTCCAGCAACTCCGTTGTATAATGTTTCGATTGATTCGTTAATCATCGGCATTAAAATACGGTTAGCTACGAATCCTGGATAATCGTTAACTTCTGTAGGAGTTTTTCCTAATTTTATAGATAAATCCATAATGGTTTTCGTAACCTCGTCTGAAGTGTTGTAACCACGAATGATTTCAACTAATTTCATAATCGGCACTGGATTCATAAAGTGCATTCCAATTACACGTTCTGGATTTGTAACTACAGAAGCAATTTGTGTAATAGAAATTGATGATGTATTTGAAGCTAAGATTACGTTTTCTTTACAAACTGCACTTAACTCTTTAAAAATGTTTAATTTTAAGTTGATGTTTTCAGTAGCTGCTTCAACAACTAAATCAGCATTTACAACTCCGTCTTTAACATCTGTATAAGTAATGATATTTTCGATTGTTGCTTTTTTGTCTGCCTCAGTGATTGAACCTTTAGCAATCATTCTGTCTAAGTTAGAAACGATTGTATTCATTCCTCTTTCAATAGATTTTTCACTAATATCGATTAAACAAACTGTAAATCCTTTTTGAGCAAAAGTATGAGCAATTCCGTTACCCATAGTTCCAGCTCCAATAACTGCAATATTTTTCATTATTTGTTTTTTATTATAGAATAGGATGCGAATATAAGTTATTTAGATTAATTTTTAAAACAATCGATGATTCGATGTGCAATTCTCAAAGCTTCCGTTCCGTCTTCTAAAGTAACGATTGGAGTTGTGTTATTGTTTATGGCATCGGCAAATGTTTCCAATTCATCTAAAATAGCATTATTTGCTGGTACATCTGGATTATCGTAATAAATCTGTTTTTTAACTCCTTCTGCATTCTGAAGAATTAAATCAAAATCTCCTGGAACTTCTGGAGCATCTTTCATTTTTACAACTTCGCAAATTTTATCTAAGTAATCTACTGAAATATAAGCGTCTTTTTGAAAGAAACGTGCTTTACGCATATTTTTCATCGAAATACGACTAGAAGTTACGTTAGCAACACATCCATTTTCAAACTCAATTCGAGCATTTGCAATATCAGGAGAATCACTTATTACGGCAGTTCCGGTTGCGTGAACAAAAGTTACTTTAGATTTTACCACACTCAAAATTGCATCAATATCGTGAATCATCAAATCTAAAACCACAGGTACATCTGTTCCTCTTGGATTAAATTCAGCCAGACGATGTGTTTCAATGAACATTGGGTTTTGAATTTTATCTTTCACCGCTTTAAAAGCTGGATTAAAACGTTCAACGTGCCCAACTTGTCCTTTTACATTATATTCTTTCGCTAGAGCAATAATGTGTTCAGCTTCTTCAACCGTATTCGAAATTGGTTTTTCTAGAAAAATGTGTTTACCTGCTTTTATAGCTTCAACAGCGCAATCATAATGAGAAAGAGTTGGTGTTACAATATCAACCACATCAACAGCTTTTATAAGTTCCGAAATGGTATCGAAAGATTTATACCCGAATTCTGCTGAAACTTTTTCTGCATTTTCTTTAAATGGGTCATAAAACCCGACTAATTCATATTTATCTGATTGGTTAAGCAATCTTAGGTGAATTTTACCTAAATGACCTGCTCCTAAAACTCCAATTTTTAGCATAGAAATATTATTTAATACAAATGTAAAGTTTATTTGTTTATGGAAATCATTTGTGTCCTGAAAGTTAGCAGAAAGTTTGATTAACCTTACCCAAAATGTAGCTTCTTGATGAAATATTGTTTAATTTTGAAAAGAAAAAATCAGATTAAAATTGAGAGATACAGCCAAACATCAGGGACTTCGAAATCAGCTTGTGAGTTTATTACAACAAAAAGGAATTCAGGATATTAATGTTTTGAAAGCAATGCAACTTATACCTCGACATTTTTTTTTAGAATCTGGTTTTGAGGATTTTGCATATCAAGATAAAGCCTTTCCGATTGGAGCAGGTCAAACCATTTCTCAACCTTATACCGTTGCATTTCAATCTCAATTATTAGAAGTTAAAACTGATGATAAAATTTTAGAAATTGGAACAGGTTCAGGTTATCAGACAGCAGTTTTATGTAAAATGGGCGCGAAGGTTTTTACTATCGAACGCCAAATTGATTTGTACAAAAAAACGTCAAAATTGTTGCCTAAATTAGGTTTTAAACCTAAAGTTATTTCATTTGGTGATGGATATAAAGGTTTGGTTACTGATGCACCTTTTGATGGAATTATTGTAACTGCTGGAGCACCGTATATTCCACAACCTTTAATGGCGCAGTTAAAAATAGGAGGAAGGTTGGTTATTCCTGTCGGAGAAGATAAACAAATTATGACTTTATTGATCCGTAAAACCGAAACACATTTTGAACAACACGAATTCGGAGATTTTAGGTTTGTTCCGATGTTGGAAGATAAGAATAGATAAAAAAATCGGCATCTGCCGATTTTTTTATTTAAATTCTTTCTTCAAACGATCTAAACTAATTTTGCTTTCACGATCTTTAATCGTTTCGCGTTTATCGAATAGTTTTTTACCTTTTGCCAAAGCGATTTCTAATTTAGCTAAACCTTTTTCGTTTGTAAATAATCGTAAAGGAATGATTGTTAATCCTTTGTTTTGTACACTTTTAAGTAATGATTTTAATTCCTTTTTATTCAATAAAAGTTTACGTTCACTTTTAGCTTTGTGATTATAACTTGTTCCGTAAGAATATTCTTCGATATGTGAATTAATCATGAATAACTCATTGTTTTGAAATTCACAAAAACTATCTGCGATATTAGCTTTTCCTAAACGAATTGATTTTATTTCAGTACCAGTTAATACAATTCCTGCAGAGTATTTCTCAAGAAATTCATATTCAAACTTGGCTCTTTTATTTAATATATTTACTGTTTTAAGCATATTCAATTTTTTAATGATCAATAAGTGAATTGTCACTTATTCAGCAGTTGGTGTTATAAATGGAAAGTTACCAAGCTTTCCAGCTAGTTGTTTTGTTTTGTAAGCTAAAGCAGAATTTTTGTTGTTAAAACAAATAATTGCAATAGTATCTTTTTGCAAAGTTACGTAAGAAGTTTTGTTTCCTCTCCACCAACCGTTATGAAAAGTGTATTTATCACCAGCTCCTTCTAAAGGTTCAATCATTCGTAAGCCTAAACCATAATTATTAGCACCTTTTTTCTCATAACTATAACCTTTAAACATTTGTTGTTTCATGTTTTTAGATAAGAATTTATCAGAATATAACGCTTTGTCAAGTTTTAACATATCTCGTGGTGTTGTATAAATGTTTTTATCACCATAAGTTCCGTCTAAATAATCCCAATGCATTTTTATATTATTGGCATGATATGATTGGGTTACTGTATCTTTGTTTTTAATATCATCGAAAACAAAGGTGTTATTCATTTTTAGAGGTTCTAAAATTATCACTTTCAAAGCTTCCTGAAAGGTTTTTCCTGTTACTTCTTCGACGATTGTTGCAAGTAATACATAGTTTGTATTACAATATTTGAAACGAGTATCAGGTTTAGTTTCTAATTTGATATTTTTAGTTTTTAAAAGTTCTAAAACATCTTTGTTAGTAATCGTTTTTTTACGATCCCACATTCCTGGAATTTCTGTAAAATTTCCGTAATATGGCAATCCAGAACGATGATTTAGTAAATGACGAACCGTAATAGTTTCATAGGGAAAACCTTTTAAATATGTATTTACGGGTTTATCTAAATCAATCATTTTTTTATCAGCCAATCTTAAAACACTGACTGCAGTTAATACTTTACCAACAGATGCAACGTGCATTGGCGTGTTAGCCGTAATTTTCTCTTTGTTTGCGTAATTTGAATAACCTGCGTAATCTTCATAGATAACTTCTCCATTTTTAGAAACTAAAAAACCACCAGAAAAACTTCCAGTGTTTATGTGTTTTTTATAATAATTTTCAACTATTTCAGCTGTTTCTATTTTATATTTTGGACTTACAGAATTGAATTTTACTTCATATGGATTATTTCCATTTTTAAATTCTGGATTAACTTGAGCAATCTCTTTGCTTTTATTGCAGGCGCTTAAAGTTAGGGTTAGGGCAATTAAATTTATATATAGGTATTTCATTTTATAATCGGTATCATAAAACAAATATACAAATTAAGAAATTTTTTAATACAAAAAAATAAGAAAAAAGATTGAATTTTAAACTGCTAAACGTGAAAAAGCAATTTGAGTTTTAAAAAAAGAAGTATCTTTACCTCAAAGAAATTTATTATGAGTAACATAAATTGGCAAACTGTAAAAGAGTTTGAAGATATTACGTATAAAAAATGTGATGGTGTTGCACGTATTGCATTCAATCGTCCTGAAGTTAGAAATGCTTTTAGACCAAAAACAACTAAAGAGTTATTAGAAGCTTTTAGTGATGCACATGAAGATACTTCGATCGGCGTGATTTTGTTATCATCAGAAGGACCTTCACCTAAAGATGGAATTTATTCTTTTTGTAGTGGAGGTGACCAGAAAGCTCGTGGATATCAGGGATATGTTGGAGAAGATGGATATCACCGTTTGAATATTCTTGAAGTTCAACGTTTGATTCGTTTTACGCCAAAAGTCGTAATTGCTGTTGTAAATGGCTGGGCAGTTGGAGGCGGACATTCACTTCATGTGGTTTGTGATTTGACTTTAGCAAGTAAAGAACATGCAATTTTCAAACAAACCGATGCTGATGTAACTAGTTTTGATGGTGGATATGGTTCTGCTTATTTAGCAAAAATGGTTGGTCAGAAAAAAGCACGTGAGATTTTCTTTTTAGGTAGAAATTATTCTGCTCAAGATGCTTACGAAATGGGAATGGTAAATGCTGTTATTCCTCATGAAGAATTAGAACAAACAGCTTATGATTGGGCACAAGAAATTCTTGAGAAATCTCCAATTTCTATTAAAATGTTGAAGTTTGCGATGAACTTAACTGATGATGGAATGGTTGGGCAACAAGTTTTTGCAGGAGAAGCAACTCGTTTAGCTTATATGTCTGAAGAAGCAATTGAAGGTAGAAATTCTTTCTTGGAGAAAAGAAAACCAAATTTCGAAAAAAAATATATTCCTTAATATAAAAGCCAAATCATTTTTTTTTGATTTGGCTTTTTTGATTTAGAAAACTACTGTTCCGTTTATTTTTACTCCAGTTTCAATTACTTCAAATGAACCCATCGGTGTAGCTTCAAATGTTCCGTTAAAAGTAAGTTTACATTTTATAACATCTGATCCTCCAACAGAACTTACAACTTGTTCTTGAGAAATTTCATAAGTACCAGATGTAGATTCATATTTTTTTTCACTGGTTATAATTGTGATTACATTTAAAGATCCATCGGAAGCCAATTCATTGCTAAGTTGATTATTCTCTTTATTTGTTATATTGGCATTAAAATTATTTGTTTGACTCATGTAAGTTAGTAGATAAACGATTTGATTTCCCATGTTACTTTTTGTAGCAGCACCAGCTCCATTAATAAAATTTGCATTGTTCAATACACCTATAAATTCGCCAGAAGTAAAATTCAAGGTAATACTTTGACCAGAAGGATTACTTGGGTTTTCAATTGCGGGTGTTGCATCTGTTACATAATCGGGTGTACAAGAAACGATACTTCCAATAACTAAACATGGAAATAAAATAAGGTATTTGATTTTTTTCATAATAAATAAGTGTTTTTTTATTTTATTGATAATCAAATATATGAATATTTAACATAATTATTTTTTTATTTATTCTAAATTTTAATTAAGAAAGTCTATTTTTGCTATTAAGTATAATTTAAGTATGAAAAAAATAATTATATTTCTATTTGTCTTAATTAATTTTACTGGATTTTCTCAATCGTTTGTTGATTTTGCTTTTAAATCTAAAGATGTTGATGGTTCTATTTTAATTTACGATGAGAATAAAGATACTTGGTTGTTTAATATCGAAAATGATATAAAAAGAAATAGTCCAATTGGTTCATTATTCAATATTCCAAGTGCATTGATTGCTTTAGATTTGGGTGTGATAACAAATGACCCAGGGGAATTTATGTATTGGGATGGTGTTAAACGATATTATTTTGGAACTCCAAAATTTACTTGGAGTTGCAATACCAATTTAGATGAAGCTTTATTTTATAAAAACGATTGGTATTTTCAGAATGTTTCAGATTTGGTTCGACATAAAAATTATGAATTCTTTTTAAAAGATTTAGATGTAACCAATTTAAAATATGACCGAAAAGAAAAATATTATTGGCATTTTGGAGGTTTATTTTCTAATCCAGAACAGCAAATTAATTTTTTTAGAAAACTTCAAAAGCAAGAATTAGGATTCAAAAAAATAAATCAAAAATATTTATATGATAGTTTACTGACCATCAATAATCCTAATTATACGATTCATGGTTATGAAACTTTCAATGTGTATAAAGGAGAACGAATTGATTGGTGGGTTGGAGTTTTAAAAACAAAAGACAATACGTATTATTTCTCAACCCGAATTTTTGAAGATATAAACAAAACTAAAAAAGCTGATTTTAATAATAAAAAATTTGAAATTACTATTGAGATTTTTAGAATGTTAGGTTATATATAAAAAGCGAATTTGATTTCAAATTCGCTTTATTTTTTTAATTTAATCGCTATTTTATAACCTAAAAAAGCTATTGGAATATATGCCAAAACCAAGTCTGTTATTGAAAACCAAAGTGGAGACGGTACTAAGTTTATCATCATAATTCCTCCGATTAAGTAAGCTAAACCAATAACTAAAGCTAATGTTTTACGGTAGGTTTTAGCAATTAAAGCTGTAATAAAAGCTCCAACTAACGTTCCGATTGCATGAGCTAAGAACGGAAATAAAAAATGTTTAGGTTCGAAAAATTCCATTGCAGCTTTTAAACCTTCTTCTGTTGTTATATCAATTCCGTTAGGAGGTGGTATAATACTTCCGCTAATATTAATGATTGACATGTTTACAAATCCGCCAATTACCAAACCTAAAATAACTGCTGAAATATTAAGCAAAATTGTTTTCATAAAATTATTGCGCTTTTTTCATAATTAAACATGTTGAAGTTGCATGAGCATAAACTTTTCCGCTTTCATCAATTAAGGAAGCTTCAGTCATCGCTGTTGTTCTTCCTGCATGAATAATTTTTCCAACAGCAATCATTTTGCCCGTATTTTGAGTTACCGCTTTTATAAAATTTACTTTTAATTCTAAAGTTGTAAAAGTAAATTCTTTGGTCAATGTACTCATTAAAGTACAACCCATTGCTGTATCTAAAATGGTTGAAATTACGCCGCCATGAACAGTTCCGACTGCATTGTAATGAAAATCTTGCGGAGTAAATTCGAAATTAGCTTTACCAAAATCGATTTCATGAATCGAAATTTCTAAGGCTGAAACTGCTGCTGCTTCTGGAATTTCGCCGTTTTGCATTCCTTTCAAATAATCTAAACCGCTTAAATCTTTTGAAAGTTTTATCGCTTCAAAGCTATCTCCGTAATTAAATGTTTTTGTTTTAAGATGTTTTGGGTGCATTAGCTATTAATTAAAATCTTTTAAATAATTCATTCCTTCAGTATATAATTCTGTTGGAACATATTTCGCTGTATAATCCGATGAATCGATTAATTCGCCGTTGTCATAGAAATAAAAAATTTGTTCTGTTATGCGGTCTTTTGAAGCTTTGTTATTGATTTTTTCGATAACAACTAAAACCAATTGGTCGTTATCATAATAATATGTTTTGTTTAAAGAAACCTCATCGTGTTGTTCGTACAAAACCGAAAACAACTTTTCTGTATCTAAAAAATAATAAAACGAAGTATTGTGATTGATTTCTTTTCCATTGTCGTCAATCAAAGTTCCGTTTTTTGTTTCTGGTACAAATGTATTGTTTTGAATGATATTTTGGATTTTACTTTCGATATCAACAGATTTGTTATGTTGACCAAAAGAAACTACCGATATTAGTAGAAAAGCTATGTTTAAAATTATTTTTTTCATTGATTTAATTTTATGCGATTTGGTTGATTAGCTACTTCCCAAGCCGTAGCAAATATAAGTTTTATTCGTTGATGCATTTTATCGAATTCAATTTTTTCAAATGTATCAGTCGGTTGGTGATAATCAACATGTGTGCCGCTATAATAAAAAATAACAGGAATATTTCTTTTTGCAAAATTATAATGGTCCGAACGATAATAAATTTGTTCAGGATGATTTTCTTCATTGAATTCATAATCTAGAATCAATTTTGAATATTTTTTATTTGTTGCTTCAGAAAGATCGTGTAATTCCTGACTTAATTTATCCGAACCAACTAAATATAAATAATCTTTTGATTTTTCATGTTTTTTATCGGTTCTACCAATCATATCAATATTCAAATTACAAACTGTATTTTCTAGTGGAAAAAGTGGATTGTTTACATAATAATTTGAACCAAACAAACCATATTCTTCACCTGTACAATGTAAAAATACAATGGTTCTTTTTGGTCCATTTCCAGCTAATTTAGCTTTTTGAAACAAACGTGCAATTTCCATAACAGCTGAATTTCCAGAAGCATCATCATCAGCTCCATTATAAATTTCACCGTTTGCCATACCTACATGGTCATAATGAGCAGAAATAACGATATATTCATTTGGGAATTCGCTTCCTTCAATGTAGGCAGCCACATTCTCACTGTCATTCAATTTTGGACTAAACATGCGACGCATATCTTTTGAAGGAACAATTTGAAAATAGTCATCAGTTCCTGGAGCAGCATCGATTTTTAAATCTTTATAGTAATCTCTTATAAAGTTTGCTGCCATTTTTTGACCAAATTCTCCTGTTTTTCTACCTTCCATTTCATCGGAAGCAAGAACGCCTAAATTGTTTATTAAGTTTTGTTTAGAAAGAGAATTGATATACGTTTGAACCAAATCTTTTTGATCAACATTTTGAGCAAAAGATGTAAAGCTTAAAAATGCTCCTAAGCACAATGAAATGACAATTTTCTTCATTTTTAATATTTTTTATAAAGATACTATTTTAAGTAAAATAAATATATCTAAATATGTTCTGTATTATTATATTTGCCCAAATTTAAATGCAATGAAGAAAGTTGTTCTGATTACGGGCGGTTCATCTGGTATAGGAAAAAGAGTAGGCGAATACTTAAACGATAAAGGTTTTATTGTTTATGGAACTAGTCGTAATCCTGAAAATGTAAAAAATTCTAAAATAAAATTAGTTGCTCTAGATGTTCGTGATTCAGAATCTATCAAAAAAGCAGTTCATCATATTATCGAAATTGAAAAGCGATTAGATGTTTTGATTAATAATGCTGGAGTTGGAATTACGGGTCCTTTGGAAGAAATTCCTACAGACGAAATCAGAAATAATTTTGAAACCAATGTTTTTGGACCAATCGAAGTGATGAAAGCTGTTTTGCCACAAATGCGTTTGCAAAAAAGTGGATTGATTATAAATGTAACTTCGATTGCTGGTTATATGGGATTGCCTTTTAGAAGTGTTTATTCTTCATCAAAAGGTGCTTTGGAAATTTTGACAGAAGCAATTCGAATGGAAGTTAAATCCTTTGGAATTCAAATTACCAATGTTGCTCCTGGTGATTTTGCAACTGATATTGCATCGCGTCGTTTTCATGCACCAGTGATAAAAAACTCGCCTTATGAAAAAGTATATTCACAACAATTAGCTACGATTGATGAACATGTGAATGATGGAAATGATCCAATCGAAATGGCCGAAGCAATCTACAAAATTATAAATACAAACAATCCAAAAGTGCATTATAAAGTTGGTGCTTTTATGCAAAAATTCTCGATATTCTTAAAACGAATTCTTCCAGATACAGTTTACGAAAAAATGTTAATGAATCATTATAAATTATAACCAGAATATTAAATTATTTATGAAAAAAATTATTACTTTAATTGCTATTATCACGGGTATTTCTGCTCATTCTCAATATATAAAGCATCAAAGAATTTTGGTTGATGTTACCGCGGGTTATTCGATAGCTGCATCACTTAAATTAGATGAAAAAAATTTAAATTTTGAATCTACAAATTTATCAGGTGTTTTATTTGATGCTTCTGCTTATTATAGACTTGGTTTTAATTCATTGCATATGGTAGGAATCCGTGGGAGTTATGTAGATGCTAAAAATACATTTGAATCTGTTATGTTTGATGACTTTTTTCCTTCAGAAATAGACAAAAAGTATAATTCTTTTTTTATTGGACCTTCATACATGGCTAACTATGTTTCTTTTAATGGGAAATTTTCATCAAGCGGTGCACTTACACCTGGATATACTCAAATAAATTCTGTTATTTCAGATTCGAATTCAGAGGCAAGAGTTAAAGCTTCTGGTTACGGAATTAGTTTTTCAGGAACTAGCTCAAGAAGATTGTTTGAATCTTTTGATTGGATTCTTAAATTAGGGATTAATTATTCTAAGTATTCAAGTTTTAGTACATCTTATTCTGGACCCAAAGAAATTGTAATTGCAGAAAATAATAAATTTGATTTAATTAGAGTTGAAATTTCAACAGGTTTTAGTTATAAATTTTAAGAACGAATAGTTTGCTTATCGTCATATAATCTTTTATATTTAAACTTTAAAAATTAAAAAGATGAAGTTTTTTATAGATACAGCAAACTTAGCGCAAATTAAAGAAGCTCAAGAATTAGGAGTTTTAGACGGTGTAACAACTAATCCGTCTCTGATGGCAAAAGAAGGAATAACAGGTAAAAATAACATTCTAAAACATTATGTTGACATTTGTAATATTGTTGATGGTGATGTAAGTGCTGAGGTTATTGCTACAGATTTTGAAGGAATGGTTCGTGAAGGTGAAGAACTTGCCGAATTACACAATCAAATTGTAGTTAAAATTCCGATGACTAAAGATGGAATTAAAGCTTGTAAATATTTTTCTGATAAAGGAATTCGTACAAACGTAACATTAGTTTTCTCTGCCGGACAAGCATTGTTAGCTGCAAAAGCTGGTGCAACTTATGTTTCTCCGTTTTTAGGGCGTTTAGATGATATTTCTACGGATGGATTACAATTGATTGATGATATTCGTTTGATTTACGATAACTATGCTTACGAAACACAAATCTTAGCAGCTTCAATTCGTCATACAATGCACGTTGTAAATTGTGCAAAAATCGGAGCCGATGTAATGACTGGACCTTTATCATCAATTTTAGGATTATTGAAACATCCATTAACGGATATCGGATTAGAACAATTTTTGGCAGATTACGCTAAAGGAAATAAATAAAATCACAAACCTTCTATTTTTATAGAAGGTTTTTTTTGATACTAAAATAAAAAACTTTTATGTAGCAAGTATTACCAGTTATTTTTAATTTTATATCATTGATAAATTTGCTTTAACTGAAGTGCAAGCTCAGGTTTATTTGTTTTATTTCTTATTAGCTGTAGCTATCGGAACGTTGTTAGGTGGAATATTCGGAGATCGTTTTGGACGTAAATATGTCATTTGGTTTTCGGTTTTAGGAGCCGCACCATTTACTTTATTATTACCTTATGCTGATTTGACTTTTACAGCCATTTTAGTAGTAATCATCGGATTGATTATTTCTTCTGCATTTCCTGCAATTTTGGTTTATGCACAAGAATTACTCCCAAAGAAAATTGGAATGGTAAGTGGTTTGTTTTACGGATTTGCTTTCGGAATGGGTGGATTAGGTTCTGCTGTTTTGGGATGGCTTGCCGATGAAACTTCAATCAATTACATTTATGATATTTGTTCTTTTTTACCTTTAATAGGAATCATTGCTGCTTTTCTTCCGAATATGAAGAAAGTAGGAACTAAAGAAACAAATTACGATTAAAAAGAATCGTAATTTGTTTCTCTAACTTCTGTATATTCAAAATAAATATAATTATTAATTAAATCAAATTTTCTATCTTTAGAAGATTTCGGTGCATTTCCAACAAAAAATACATATAAAGAGTAATTTTCTTTTTTCAATTTTGATTTTTCGTATTCTTCTAAAAAATTTTTTTCAATTAAATTCAATTTAGTTGGTGTTATATCTTTCTTTTCAATTATTAATTCATATCTATCTATTTGTCCATATTGTTCGGGTTGGTCACCAGGAAATAATTTTATGTAAACTTTAGAGTAAATATCTTTGAACGTTTTATTAGGGTTTCTGTCCTTAGAAATTAATAATCTTGTATAGAACATTTGTTCATGTTGGTTTAGATGCTTTCTATTTACTAGAATCTCTTTAAATAGATTTTCGTAATTAGTACTTTTTCCGTTAAAATCAATTGTAGCATCTCTATTTGCAGGGAAACTTAAATAAAATTCTACTATTTGAAATATTTGTGATACATTTTTCTTTTTTCCAAATGGACTTAATTCTGATATAATTTCATCGAAGTAATTATCTGTTGTTATATTTTTCCCATCAGTTTTATTTATTGGTAATTTGATGTTTATTTTAGAAAAATCATTTTCTTTAATATCAAATTTTTGAGGGTATCCCAATTTTGATAGCTCAGAATTATTTAATTTAACCCCATTTAAACCTTTATTTACAATGGTATTTTTAAGTGCAAAGTTACATTCTTCAGAATGGTCTGTATTCTTATATTTTCTAAAATGAGGAGCTTGTTTACATTTATTTTTGAAACTTGCTGGATAAACGCTAATTTCACAATTTTCAGAATAACATTTAAATTGAACTTAAATTTTCTATATTTTTTAAATTATTTGCGTAAATGATTTCACCATTTTTTCTATTTACTGCTTTATTCATAATGTGTGTTTTTTTGTGAAAATACATTTTTTTATCTATTTAAACTTATTTTTTTATCTTAATTATGAAAACATACAGAACCTTAACTAACGATATTATTGAACAATTAAAACAAATTGTTTCAGAATCTTTTGTTTTTCTTGATGAAGAAACACGAACTGCATACGGAAAAGACCATACAGAAGATTTAGTGTTTCCGCCTGCTGTTGTTGTAAAACCAAAATCGGCTCAAGAAATTTCACAAATTATGAAGTTGGCAAATGAGTATTTAATTCCTGTAACTCCAATCGGAGCGAGAACGGGTTTAAGTGGTGGAATGCTTTCTGTTTATCAAGGTATTGGTTTGTCGTTAGAACGTATGAATGAAATACTAAATATCGATACTGATAACTTACAAGTAATTACACAACCTGGTGTAATTACGCAAGTGCTTCAAGATGCTGTTTTGGAGAAAGGATTGTTTTATCCAGTTGATCCAAGTAGTAAAGGAAGTTGTTTTATCGGTGGTAATATTGCGGAAAATTCAGGTGGAGCTCGTGCTGTAAAATACGGAGTTACTAAAGATTATGTTTTAAATTTAGAAGTTGTTCTTCCGAATGGTGAAATTATTGAAACCGGTGCAAATACGTTGAAAAATTCAACGGGTTACAATTTAACACAATTAATGGTTGGCAGCGAAGGTACTTTAGGAATTGTTACTAAAATTGTTTTGAAGTTACTTTCTAAAAATGATTTTAATGTTTTGATGTTGGTGCCGTTTTATGATATGAATGAAGCGGCAAAAGCAGTTTCTGAGATTTTTAAAGTAGGAATTGTTCCAAGTGCATTAGAATTTATGGAACGTGATGCGATTGATTGGACCTTGAAATTTACCGATGCGATTGAAATTGGTTTGAAAGATGGTATTCAAGCACATTTATTAATTGAAGTTGACGGAAATTATCAAGATGTGTTATTCGCTCAAGCCGAAAAAATTATGGAGGTAGTCGAACAATTCCGTATTGATGAAGTTTTTTATGCTGAAACAGAAGAGCAAAAAAATGCTCTTTGGAAGTTGCGCAGAAATGTTGCCGAAGCTGTAAAATCACATACAATATATAAAGAAGAAGATACGGTTGTTCCAAGATATGAATTACCAGCTTTATTAAAAGCGGTTAAAGAAATAGGAGCGAAGTATGGTTTCAAATCCATTTGTTACGGTCACGCAGGAGATGGGAATTTACACGTTAATATCATTAAAGGTGATTTAACAGATGAACAATGGCAAAACGATGTTCCAAAAGGAATTACGGAAATTTTCGAAAAAACGGTTGCCTTAAAAGGAACGCTTTCTGGCGAACATGGAATTGGATTGGTACAAAAAAATTATATGCCAATAGCTTTTTCAGATATTTCTTTACAATTAATGAAAAACATCAAAAATGTATTCGATTCTAAGGGAATTTTAAATCCAGGGAAAATTTTTCCAGATAATTTTTCGGAAAATAGTTATTAACATTCTTTGTTTAGAATTCTGTAATGTCTTATCAGTCTTCAGTTTAATGTGTTAAAAACTTATTTTAATTTTTGAAGTAAAATATTTTGAAATTAATTTTTTGTAAACTTTTTAAATTTTTAAAAAATATAAGTGATTGATATTGTGTTATTTAAGTCTTTTTTGTTGTAAACTTTTAAAAAGACTGTGTTTTTTATATTTGTTTTTTTTATAATTTAGTAAAATCAAAACACAGTTGCTATGAACCTACTTACTTTTCCCGAAATCAAGAAGATATACTCAAATGAAGAAGCCGTTTCTGCTTCAACAAAATACTTTAAAGGCGATACACTTGCTGCTACAGTATTTATTAATAAGTATGCTTTAAAAGATTCTGAAGGTAATATTTACGAAAGTACTCCAGATGAAATGCATAAACGTATTGCATCAGAAATTGCAAGAGTAGAAGCTAAATATACCAATCCAATGACTGAATCTGAAATTTTTGATTTAATCAAGAATTTTACTTACATCATTCCTCAAGGAAGTCCAATGACTGGAATTGGAAATCCATATCAGATTGCATCTTTATCTAATTGTTTCGTAATCGGAAATAAAGGAGAAAGTGATTCGTATGGCGGAATTATGAAAATTGACCAAGAACAAGTTCAATTAATGAAACGTCGTGGTGGAGTAGGTCATGATTTATCTCACATCCGTCCGAAAGGGTCTGGAGTTAAAAACTCGGCTTTGACATCAACAGGTTTGGTGCCTTTTATGGAGCGTTATTCAAATTCAACTCGTGAAGTTGCTCAAGACGGACGTCGTGGTGCTTTGATGCTTTCGGTTTCAATTAATCACCCAGATTCTGAAGGATTTATTGATGCAAAATTAGAACAAGGGAAAATTACAGGAGCAAACGTTTCTGTACGAATTGATGATGATTTTATGCGTTCTGTTCGTGATAAAAAATCATATACTCAAAAATATCCAATTTTTAGTTCAAAACCTGCTTTCTCAAAAGATATTCAGGCACACGATTTATGGAAAAAAATCGTACATAATGCATGGAAATCTGCAGAACCAGGAATTTTATTCTGGGATACAATTATCAATGAATCATTACCAGATTGTTATGCAGATTTAGGTTATAAAACGGTTTCTACAAATCCATGTGGAGAAATTCCATTGTGTCCGTATGATTCTTGTCGTTTATTAGCAATTAATTTATTTTCTTATGTAGAAAATCCATTCACTAAAGAAGCTTCATTTAATTTTGAATTATTCAAAAAACACGTTCAAATTGCGCAACGTATGATGGATGATATTATTGATCTAGAATTAGAGAAAATTGACACAATTTTAATGAAAATCGATCAAGATCCAGAAGAAGAAGAAGTAAAGCATATTGAAAGAAATTTATGGTTAGAAATTCGTAAAAAAGCTGGAGAAGGTCGTAGAACGGGAGTTGGAATTACTGCGGAAGGTGATATGTTAGCAGCTTTAGGAATTCGTTACGGAAGTGAAGAAGGAAACGCTTTTGCTGTAAATATTCATAAAACATTAGCTTTAGCGGCTTATCGTTCATCAGTTGATATGGCTAAAGAGCGTGGTGCTTTTGCTATTTTCGATGCAAAACGTGAAGAGAATAATCCATTTATGCAACGTTTAAAAGAAGCAGATCCTGCACTTTACAACGATATGTTAGAATACGGACGTAGAAATATTGCTTTGTTAACGATTGCTCCAACAGGAAGTACTTCGTTATTATCGCAAACTACATCAGGTATCGAACCTGTGTTTATGCCAGTTTATAAACGTCGTCGTAAGGTAAATCCAAACGATAAAGATGTTCGTATTGATTTCATTGATGAGGTTGGAGATTCATGGGAAGAATATGTAGTATTCCATCATAAATTCAAACAATGGATGGAGGTCAATGGAATTGATTCTTCTAAAAACTTCTCAAACGAAGAAATTGATGAATTAATTACTCAATCGCCTTACAACAAAGCAACTTCAAACGATGTAGATTGGTTGAGTAAAGTTGAAATGCAAGGAGCTATTCAAAAATGGGTAGATCACTCAATTTCTGTAACGATCAATATTCCTAATGATGCTACTGAAGAATTGGTAGATAAATTATATATGAAAGCTTGGGAAGTTGGCTGTAAAGGAGTAACAGTTTATCGTGATGGATCACGTGCTGGAGTTCTTTTAGCTAACGATAAAAAGGAAGAGAAGAAAGAAGAAATATCTGAATCAAAAGAAACTTCATTTCCAATCAAACGCCCACAAATATTAGATTGTGATATTGTTCGTTTTCAAAATAATAAAGAAAAATGGATTGCATTTATCGGAAAAATCGATGATCAACCTTATGAAATCTTTACAGGTTTAGCAGATGATGAAGATGGAATTTTAATCCCTCGTTGGGTTAATGAAGGTTTTATTATCAAAAATAGAGATGAAAAAAATCATTCTCGTTACGATTTCCAATACATCAACCAACGTGGATATAAAACAACAATTGAAGGTTTATCGCACCGTTTCAATCCTGAATTCTGGAATTATGCTAAATTAATTTCTGGAACTTTAAGACACGGAATGGCAATTGATAATGTAGTAGAATTAATCAACTCATTACAATTAGATAACGAATCAATTAATACTTGGAAAAACGGAGTTGCACGTGCATTAAAACGTTTTGTACCAGACGGAACTGAAGCTAAAGGTCAAAAATGCTCTAATTGTCAATCAACCAATTTAATGTATCAAGAAGGTTGTTTAACTTGTAAAGATTGTGGTTCATCTAAATGCGGATAATAATTAACAAGAATTTAATTTTTACAATTGAGTTTTATACTAATTTTATCCCTTAAAATAAAAGAAAATGAAAAAATCAATATTAGCATTAGCGTTAATCGCAACAGTTTTTGTTTCTTGTAAAAAAGAAGAAACAAAGCCCGCAAATGAAGAAGTTTTAGAAGAAGTAATTTTAGAAGAAGTTGCTTACACAAACAAATTAGAATGGACTGCTTATAAAACTCCTGAGAAAATTGGAGTAAACGGAACATTCAATACAATCGAAGTTTCTGGAGTAAAAGATTCTGGGGTTGTAGATAAAGATTATACAGGATCTACTTTTAAAATCACAACTTCATCTGTAAATACTAAAGATGCAGGTCGTGATGACAAGTTAAAAGCAGGTTTCTTTGCTTTGTTAGCTGGAGATATCAATGGTAAATTCGTTTCATTTGAAAACGGAAAAGCTGTGGTTGAGTTAACAATGAATGATGTTACAAAAACAAAAGATTTTACTTATACAGTAGTTGATAATGTATTAAAAATGAACGGAGAGATTGACATTATTGAAGATTTCAACGGGACAAAAGCATTTAATAGCATCCACGAATTATGTAAAGAATTACATATGGATAAGACTTGGACACAAGTTACTTTAAATGTTGAAATAGCTAAAAAATAAGCTTAAAAAAATTATTGAGACAGATGGAGGAACTTTTTTTAAAGTTCCTCTTTTTTTGTACATTTGCAATTCGAAAATCCAAACAGTATGATGTTAGATAGATTACAATATGTAAAACAACGTTTCGATGAAATCTCAGATTTGATTATTCAGCCTGATGTTATTGCAGATCAAAAACGTTATGTACAATTAAATAAAGAATACAAAGATCTTAAAGCGTTAGTAGAAAAACGCGAAGAATATATTAATGTAGTTGGTAACATTGAAGAAGCTAACGAAATTATTGCTGATGGTTCTGATGCCGAAATGGTTGATATGGCTAAAATGCAATTAGAAGAAGCTAAATCTCGTTTACCAGAATTAGAAGAGGAAATCAAATTTATGTTGATTCCTAAAGACGCAGAAGATGCTAAAAACGTAATGGTTGAAATCCGTGCTGGAACTGGAGGTGATGAAGCTTCTATTTTCGCTGGTGATTTATTCCGTATGTACACAAAATATTGTGAAACAAAAGGTTGGAGAACTTCTGTTGTAGATTTAAACGAAGGAACTTCTGGAGGTTTCAAAGAGGTTATTTTTGAAGTTTCAGGAGAAGATGTTTATGGAAGTTTGAAATATGAAGCTGGCGTTCACCGCGTTCAACGTGTTCCACAAACAGAAACGCAAGGTCGTGTTCATACGTCGGCTGCAACCGTTATGGTTTTACCAGAAGCTGAAGAATTTGACGTACAAATTGATATGAACGATGTTCGTGTGGATTTTTTCTGTTCATCTGGTCCTGGAGGTCAATCGGTAAACACAACAAAATCTGCTGTTCGTTTAACGCACATTCCAACTGGTTTGGTGGCGCAATGTCAAGATCAGAAATCGCAACATAAAAATAAAGATAAAGCTTTAACCGTTTTACGTTCTCGTTTATACGAAATGGAATTGGCTAAAAAGCAAGCTGAAGACGCAACAAAACGTTCTTCTCAAGTTTCTTCAGGTGACCGTTCGGCTAAGATTCGTACATACAATTATCCGCAAGGTCGTATTACAGATCACCGTATCGGAATGGATATTTTTGATATGGATGGTGTAATGAGTGGTAAAATCCAAAAATTTATCGACGAGTTACAGTTAGTTGCAAATACTGAGAAATTAAAAGAATCTGACGTATTTTAATTATAGAAGCCTCTTTTTTAGAGGCTTTTTTTCTATTTTTTAAAGCATAAACTTTAGGTTTATTTTTAAGATTGTCCCGCTTTCGCTACTAGTTTTGTTTCACAAAAGCTAAACGCTCAATCGGGGCTATAAGTAAACATTTTGTTTTATTTTAAAGTTTTTTAAACAATGACAACAAAACAACTAGTAGAACAAATTCGTACAAAAAAATCATTCTTATGTATTGGTTTAGATGTCGATTTAAATAAAATTCCTCAACATTTATTACAAACCGAAGATCCAATTTTCGAGTTTAATAAAGCTATCATTGATGCTACCCACGATTTATGTGTTTCGTATAAACCAAACACAGCTTTTTACGAAGCATACGGAATCAAAGGTTGGCAATCTTTAGAAAAAACCATTAATTACATCAACGAAAAATATCCAGAAATATTCACCATTGCAGATGCAAAACGTGGCGATATCGGAAATACTTCAACAATGTATGCAAAAGCTTTCTTTGAAGATTTAGCTTTTGATTCGGTTACTGTTGCTCCATATATGGGAAAAGATTCAGTTGAACCATTCTTGGCTTTCAAAAACAAACATACTATTATGTTGGCATTAACTTCTAACGAAGGGGCTTTTGATTTTCAAACGAAAATAGTTGATGGAGAAGAATTGTATAAAAAAGTTTTACAAACTTCGAAATCTTGGAAACACTCAGAAAACTTAATGTACGTTTGTGGTGCAACCAAAGCTGAATATTTCAAAGAAATTCGTAAAATAGTTCCTAATAATTTCTTGTTAGTTCCAGGAGTTGGAGCTCAAGGCGGAAGTTTAAAAGATGTCTGTCAATTCGGTTTAAATAGCCAAGTTGGATTATTAATAAATTCATCACGTGGAATTATTTACGCTTCAAACGGAGAAGATTTTGCAAACGCAGCTCGTAATGAAGCTTTAATCCTACAAAAAGAAATGGAAGTAATTCTTTCATTCAATTAATAAATATGCTTACAATTACAGATCAAATAGGAATAACGCACACTTTTGAAAGTACACCAAAACGTATTATTTCTTTAGTTCCATCGCAAACCGAAACTTTATTTGAGTTAGGTTTAGAAGATAAAATTATTGGAATTACTAAGTTTTGTGTGCATCCATATCATTTAAAAGTTACAAAGCTATCAGTTGGTGGAACAAAAAAAGTTCACATCGAAAAGATTCGTGCTTTGAATCCAGATATAATTGTTGCCAATAAAGAAGAAAATACATTAGAAATCGTTGAATCTTTACGTGATATTTGTCCAGTTTGGGTAACAGATGTTCGTTCGGTTGAAGATAGTATTCAGATGATTGCCGATTTTGGAGAAATTTTCAATAGAAGAACCGATGCTAAAAATTGGATTGAAAAAACAAAGTTTAATTTAGCTGATTTTCAAAATTTCATAATAAACAAACCAACACGTAAATCGGCTTATTTGATTTGGAGAGAACCATATATGGCGGCTGGTAAAGATACATTTATTGATGCATTACTTCAATTAAATAAGTTTACTAATATTTACGCCAATCGTGAAGATCGTTATCCAGAGGTTGAAGTCCGTAAAATGCGTATTCAAGGAGATCCGGATGTAGTTTTTCTATCATCAGAACCTTATCCGTTTAAAGAAGAACACGCTTTCGAAATTGGAAGAAGTACACATCACGCCAAAACGGTTTTCGTCGATGGCGAAATGTTTTCTTGGCACGGTGTTCGTTTGGTTCGTGCCTTTGAATATTTTAAAATATTACACGATCGTTTAGGAGACGAATAATTTAACAAAAGTTGTTTTGTGTTTAGTTCGCAAAACAGCTTTTTTTATTCTTAATTATTTTAAAAAATTTGTAATTTTATCTAATCATGATTGAAAGTTGGTGAGTTCTAAAAAATAATTTGTTTTGTTTTTAAATGGAAACATTAAAATTACTTAAAGTATTATTAGAATATTTAATCGACTATTATGCTGTAACTAAATTTATAAGCAAAGATATGTTTGGAGTGTTTGGAGTTTCGGGGAGAAAATTTCAAAGACAATACAAAAGAATAGTCATCTATTTTTATGGCTTGTTTTATTTTAAAAATTAGATTTTCCCAAAAAAAAGAAAGTGAATTTAAACACTTTCTTTAAACAAAAACGAGGATTGGTTAGGCTTTTTTACTATAATTATCTAAAAAAATACTTTACTATATTAATCTTTAGTATTTCAAAAATAAGTCTGTTTTTTAATAATAAAAATACCTGAAAATAGCTATTTTTCGCTAAATTCCTATTAATCCGTATTCAAGAGCTAGTTTTATAGCTGAGCTTAAATTACTTGTTTGAAATTTTTCAATCAGATTTTTTCGATGACTTTCAACTGTATGCGGACTTATAAAAAGTTTTTCTGCAATTTGATTTGTAGTTAAACCAATTGCTGCTTCGATTAAAATTTCTTTTTCGCGACGTGTTAATTTTGGAACTGTGTGCGGTTCGTCTGTTTCTTTGATATTCATTTTTTTTAGTGTTTGCGAACAAAAAAACTTTTGGCCACTATAAACCGTTTCAATTCCGACAAGAATTTCATCAATTGATGCATTTTTTTGAATGTAACCAATTGCACCCTGGCTGATACAGCTGTTTATAACGGGTAATTCGTTATGCACACTTAGCATGATTATGTAAAGTTCGGGTTTAATTTTTGTGATTTTACCTAGAATTTCGATACTGTTAGCGTCTTCTAGATTAATGTCTAGTAACAAAACATCAATATCTGAGTTTGGTAAACCATTTAAAAGTTCTTTAGCACTCGAAAAACATTCAATTACTTCAACTGTTTCGCGTGTGTTTAAAATATTTTTTAAACCTTCTAGTAATAAAGGATGGTCATCTGTAATTGCAATCTTTATCATATTTTATTTTTTAGGGAAATTAAATTCAAAACTCGTTCCTAGATTTTTTTGTGAATGGATTTCAAATGTTCCTTTCAAGAATTGAATTCTAGATTGGATGTTTATGAATCCAGCAGAATTTTTAAATTCAAGATTGTTTACTTCAAAACCTTTTCCGTCATCTTCAACCGTAATTTGATAAAAGTTTGTTTCTTCAACGAGTTGTATTATTATGTGTTTTGCTTGTGCGTGTTTTATTGCATTGTTAACCAATTCTTGTATGATGCGATATACAAAAAGCTGTTTATCTGTTACTAATGTGTTTGAATAACTCAAGAAAGTTACATGAATTTCAAGATTATTATTCTTCATCCGATTTGCAAATTCTTTTAAAGCAGCTTCTAATCCATATTTTATTAATAAATCTGGCATTAAATTATGTGATACTTTTCTCAGTTTATTGATTGCAAAATCAATATGATCGCTGATTGTTTTTAATTCATCATCTTGCGAGTCCTTTTTTTTATTTATTAAATCAGACAGTTGTAATTTTGTTGCTGATAATAAACCTCCCAAACCATCATGTAAATCTCTTGCTAATCTTTCTCTTTCTCTTTCTTGTCCGTCTAAAAGCGAAGTTAATGCTGAAATCTTAGTATGTTGTTTTTCTTTTTCAATTGCGAGTTTATAAGAATTTTCTTTATCAATCATTCTTTTAGTTCGTTGTCTCAATAAGAATAATAATAGAATTAAAATGAGCGCAATTGATATGATTATTATTATATAAAAATTATTTATTTGTTCTTTATATGAAAGTTTTTCTTGATAGTTTAGTAAATCTTTGTTTTTTGTTTGAGTTTCTAATCTTGCTAATTTTAATTCTTGTTGCTTTTTTTGAGTTCCTAATTCTGAAAGTGCTAATTTTTTAGCCTGATTTTCTTCGATTAATTTTAAATTATTGAATTGAGTTTCTCTTTCTAAATTTTGAATATTTAAGAGTTGAATCTGTTGTTCCTTTTTATCAGAAATGAGTTGTAATTTTTCATATTCTTTTTTCTGTAATTTTTTTTCATAATCGGCATCTATTTTTTTACTATGTATTAATTTTTTATAATCATATACATATTTAAAAACCTCCAAATATTTTTTCTGATAAGCTAAAGCTTCTTTGTAATTTCCAGCTTCACTTTCTATTTTTATTAATTTGTCATAGATTGAAAGTTCAATATTTGTATTTTTTTTCATACTTTTTTCTAGAACATCTAAAGCTTCTATAAAAAGTTTTTTTGATTCTTTTTTGTTATTTTCTTTAAGTGCGATTTCAGCAAAAATTTCTAAAATTGATGAAATGTGATTTGGTTCATCATTAATGTTCGTTACTTTTTGCGCCATTAATGCATATTCTCGTGCTTTTTCTTTATGCGAATCAGGATAATATTTGATGTATAAACTCGCTAAATTGATTGTCACGTATGAATAATCTGAAGGGTAAATCATTTCATTTTCATGATATATTTTGATTGCTTTCAAATAATTTAATTCTACCAGATCTCTTAATTTTTCATTTGTTGGATTTTCATATAATTGTTTTTCATACATATTTCCAACTGCCATATAAGCAGAAAAAATGGCATCTTGGTTATCTTGTTGAAGTGCGGAATCTAATGTTTTTATAGTATATTTTTCTTGTAATTCATATTCATTCCAATCGGCATAAATTTGCGCTAATTCATGATATATAACTGATTTTCGTCTAGCTGAATTTCTATAATCTGTTTCTAGATCATAATATTTTAATGCCTTTAAAAAATAGTCAACTGCTTCAATTTCATTGCTATCTCTTATAGCTAACCAACCACCTGCATAACAAACAAATCCTTTAATGTTAAAATTCGAAGTTTTATCGGCATTTATTCTAGCTTCTTGAAAACTTATTTTAGATTTTTCTCTTTCACCAATAGCTGAATATTGTAATGATTCAATTGATTTTAGATAAGCAAAATTTCCAAAAGCATTTAGTTTTTTTGCTGTTTTATATTCTTTTTGTAATAAAGAAAAGGAATCATCTATTTTGTCATTTACTAGTAAAATTTGAGCATATCTTGCTACAACTTCATAATAGTCTGGAGATAAAATGGTTTTTGACTTATATTCTTTTTCAATGTTTATTAACGTTTCTTGTGCACTAGAAGCATTAAAAATATTAATGAAAATAAAATAAAATATGATTTTTTTTAACCTATTTAACATAAATTTTAGTTTATTTTTCTGTTGTTGTTATAAAAAATAATTACAAATATAATTATTTAACTAGATATATATTCTATAATTTAATTTTTATACTTACTTTTTTTAATTTAATTTCACAAAAAAAATAGATATGGCTTCAGGAATTTTTGCAATATTAGACGATATTGCAGCTTTGATGGATGATGTTGCAATTGCTAGTAAGATCGCAACAAAAAAAACAGCAGGAATTTTAGGTGATGATTTAGCTGTAAATGCTGAAAAAGCAACCGGTTTTCTTTCTTCAAGAGAGATCCCAGTTCTTTGGGCAATCACAAAAGGATCATTTTTAAACAAATTAATAATTGTTCCCGTTGCGTTACTTTTAAATTTCTTTTTCCCAATTGCGATTAAATTTATTCTTATTCTTGGTGGGTGTTATTTAGCATTTGAAGGAGTTGAAAAAATTATTCATTATATATTTCATAAAAAGAAAGAAAATGAATCGACAGTTGAAGTTCTTATTGACGATCAAAAAGCAGAAAAAGCAAAAATAAAATCTGCCGTATTAACCGATTTTATACTTTCTGTTGAGATTGTAATTATTGCATTAGGAACTGTTGTTGAAAGAGATGCTTCTGTGACCGTTCAGATTCTTTCGGTTTCTGTAGTTGCTTTTCTTGCAACTGTTGGTGTTTATGGTGTCGTTGCTTTAATTGTAAGAATGGATGATGCAGGTTACCAAATCATAAAAAAGTCTGAAGATAAAGGTTTTCTTGCCAAATTAGGTCACTTTTTGGTAAAAGCTTTACCTTATGTTATTCGAATTTTAGCCTTCGTAGGTACAATTGCTTTATTATTAGTTTCTGGTGGAATTTTCTCTCATAATATCGATTTTTTCCATCATTTATTACCAGACTTGAATAGTACAATTAAAGAATTTGGTTTAGGTTTTATAATCGGATTAGTAGTTGTAGTTATTGTAACGATTACGCAAAAAGCTTATAAATTGGCAGTGAAGAAATAGATTTTAGATAAAAAAAATGCGATTAGGTTTTCTAATCGCATTTTTTTTTATAATAAAATCATTGCCTGAATTGTAAATACTTTATCTGCTTTTTTTGGTAAATAATTTGACTTTTGGTATTCTACAGTGACTTTAGCATTTAAACCATCAATGTACCAATTAGCACCAAATTTAAAATCATCTGCTGGTTTGTTTAAACCAGTAAAATCGCGATATGAATAGGAGATATAAGGTTGAAATCTATTTTTGTATTTCGATTCTCCTTCTTTAATTTCTTTTGGAATTAAATATCCTATATGTCCACTAAATTGATTTCCGTTTCCTACAACATTACCTTGTAAATAGCTGTTTCCCATATCCGAATTTTGATATTTTGCATAAGCGGTAATGGATGAGCTTTCTCCAATTGGAGCGTCATAAAAGACATCTAATGCATAATGTTTTGCATCTTTTGAGGTCAAGTTTCCATTTACATTTTCTACAATAGCATCATTTTGACTAAAAAAACCAGCTCCAATATTCAGTATTTTTTTACTACCTAAATAAGTTCCAACTCTGTATGGTAATAAATTTGATTCTTGGTCAAAAAATTGATAATCAATATAACCAGAATATGCATATTTAGCCTTTTGTAATAAAGCTTTTCCTAAATATTTTTCTTCACCTGGATTTAAAATCGTATTAATATCACCATCTAAAGTTGTAACTACAGCATCACTAATTGAAAAACGATAGTTAAATTTATCAACTCGTCCTTTTGCAAACATTCCTAAGTGATTTGAATATTGGTCTGATAATCCTAAAGTAGACCAATCTGCTCTGTTATTATCAAGAGTTAACATATTTATTGATCCTTGACCGTTTCCTCGTGAAATTCCACCATAATTATGTAACCCACCTCCTAAAGATAAAAAATCGGTTACCTTATATTGAAGGATCATTTCGTGAAGAAAAATCTGAACGTCATTACCTTTTCCCATAGGACTTAGATTGTTGTCTGAAATTCCGTTCGCACCAAAATGTGTCAGAATCATAAATTTGTCATTTAATTGCGAATAGGCAATCAAACGAGCTCTTTTAACAGAAAAACCATCATTTGGATTATGACCTTCGTAATCTTGAAACCAGGCTTGACCAAATAAAATAAAACGGATGTATTTTTTTCCATCTTCGTTTAATTTTACTACATAACCGCTATCGTATTCTGATGCGTATTGTGCGTTTATTGTTAATGAGCTTAATAAAGAAATTGCTAAAAGTAGTTTTTTCATTAATGATGTTTTTTCTAATGTAATCTTTATAAATATATTTTTAAAAATACTTCAAAAAACAGAATCTATAATGAATAATATTTGATTGTTGTTTATTTTTGTTATTATGTTTAAAAAATTAAGATATAAAAAAATATAATTCAAATTTGCGTTAATAATATAGTCTAAATCCCATTGTCGAGCAAAGTGCGTAATGTTTTTCTAATAAATTTTCTACTAATTCAATTACATCATCATATTCTTGATAAAGACCAAAATAGTGAAAATCTAAAATTGTACTTAAAATAGGGGTGTGGTTTACGTAACCTGATATTGCTTTTGCACCAGTTACAGCTAAAAAATATTGTGCCGTTTCTTGGTCTAAATTTAATTCCTTTGTGTTTGCAAAATGTAAAATTTTACCATTAAGTTTGCCTTGAAATAGTTCTGCAATTTCCTCAAATGAATATAAATACCCATCAATCTCGATGTTGTTGTTAGATCCTTCAAATACAAAGTAGATAACTTCATAATGTTTGAAATCTCTATCGGTGTATAATAGAGTTTCTAAACTTTCTTGAAAAGATTCAATACTATCGCAATTTTTGTAAACATTGGTTACCCCAAAATTTAGTGTAATTTGTTCCAACATAGGAAAAAGTTTACTTTCTGATTCAATTTCAGAATCGATTACACTTTCTAAACAAAACAAGCTGTAGCTATCGTTTGGTAAATTCATTTACGGAAGATATATTTTGGTAAAGGTATTAACAAGTATTTAAAAAAAAAATAAGAGACAATCAATAGCGTCCTAAATAAATTTAATGCATAAAATATCCTCCCACTTTAGTAGGTTGCATGTTATATTTTGATAGTTTTTAAAAAATAACCCCTTGTATTGATTTTGGAGGTGGTTTTTCTACTTCATTTAGTGGATTATCAAGCCATTTTTGTA
>NZ_RQVQ01000025.1 GCF_003865405.1 Paenimyroides tangerinum | reverse complement strand
TCGGGTTTACGTTTCTGCTGAATATTGTTTTTACTCTTTCAATAAACGTAGTTTGTTTCTACTTAATATTCTATTTTGTAGTTCTAAACTTAGTCACTTGGTTACTTCGTACAGTTCGCAAGCTCGGGTCAGTATCGTATCTTGTTTTTATTTTTTCTTTTACCTCCTCTTTGTTATTTTAAAATTAAGGTATCGGTGAACCTTCGGTTTGGATTACCCCCAAAAGAAACACATACAAGCCTTTATGACTTGTGTTCTCAAACTGAACGTGTAAGGCGCCGTATTCATGAGATCCAAAACAAATATTTTCGCTCGAATAAAGTGCTTCGACGCAGTATTTTAACGATCTACAACGGCTTATTTCTAAAAGTAACCAGACTTGCTTCGCTTCAAATACAAGCCTTAATGACTTTACTTTTTAAACTGAGCGTGTAAGGCGCCGTATTCATGAGAACTAAAACAAATATTTTCGCTCGAATAATCAGCGGTTGCTTTTTTACGAAATTTCACCTTGCAGATTCTCGTTAAAATCCTGTATGTCGGGGTTTCGATTCTGCAAAATAGTTTATAAATGCTTTTTTAGTCCATTTTTAATAGCATCTTGTTTTTTGTATACTGGTTTTAATAGTGCGAATTGTAATTCTTTATTTTATTTCTTTTTCTTTAAATGCACTAAAGAAACAAAGTGCTTCGACGCAGTATTTTAACGATCTACTACGGCTTATTTCTAAAAGGAACTGGTCTTGCTTTTTCAAAGCATCGGTCAGCAGTTCCTTTCTTACGAAATTTCACCTTGCAGATTCTCGTCAAAATCCTGTATGTCGGGTTTACGTTTCTGCTGAATATTGTTTTTACTCTTTCAATAAACGTAGTTTGTTTCTACTTAATATTCTATTTTGTAGTTCTAAACTTAGTCACTTGGTTACTTCGTACAGTTCGCAAGCTCGGGTCAGTATCGTATCTTGTTTTTATTTTTTCTTTTACCTCCTCTTTGTTATTTTAAAATTAAGGTATCGGTGAACCTTCGGTTTGGATTACCCCCAAAAGAAACACATACAAGCCTTTATGACTTGTGTTCTCAAACTGAACGTGTAAGGCGCAGTATTCATGAGATCCAAAACAAATATTTTCGCTCGAATAAAAAGGGTTTTCGACGCAGTCTAAATACGGTCTAAATGGTTTCGAACGCTAAATCAAAAAGGTCTTGTTTTTTCAAAACTTCAGTCAGCTTTTTGATTTTACGCTTTTCTCAACTTTTAGACACTCGCATTTTGACTGTATGTCGGGGTTACGATTTTGCTCAATATTGTATTTTGTTTTTCAATGAACGTGTTTTTTTTGTAGTTAATATTCTATTTTGTAGTTATAAACTTGGTTACTTCGTCACTTCGTCACTTGGTTACTTGGTTACTTGGTTACTTGGTTACTTGGTTACTTGGTTACTTGGTTACTATATACGCTTTGTTTCTACTTAATATTCTATTTTGAACTTTGAACTTATAATCATTTCATTTTCAAATCTTCAAATTATCTCATTTTCCCTATTCCCTATTCCTTATTCCTTATTTCAGGTTAAACAAAATCTTGATCAATTTTATATTTAAGTTTATCGGCTAATTTATCCAAAAATCGAGTTGAATTAATTTTTCTGCGTTTGATATCTAAGAAGTCACGATATAATTGAGAGCAAATCTCGATATTAAAAATTTTTTCGAATTGTGTTGCCAATTCTTGCAATGTACATTTATCAACATTTACAGCCCCTCCAAAATACAAAGCATAAACGAGTTCAATAGCATCTACTTTGTGCGCTTCCCAAACTAAGGGAGAAGAATCCAATGATTTCTGGTTAATTAGATATTGTTTTTTAATAGTTTGTATTTTATTGTTACAAAATATCAACCACATTTCATAGGCTTTAATTTTAGCGGTCAGTAACCCATGAGAACAAGTACTTTTAATATCTGAAAACAAATGGTTTGGAGAATAGTAATTTAAAGTTGTTTCTAGACGTCTAAAGTACAATTCATCGTTACATGAATCGTTATTCAATAAGTAATTATAAAAATAATTTTCTTCTTTAAGAAAAGTATAAGCTTCTTTGCTATATTTTTTATATACTGTTAAGTCGTTAAATGCAATATTTGGGACCTCTTGAAGCAAACGAAGTAAAAGATTTAAATAAAGATAATTGGAGACTAAATTAGGTTTTACCGTTTTAAAAAATTCAATTTCATAAGTAATAGATGCAAATTCATATTCGCGAACCCAATGATTAAGCTTAGTAATTCCTTTTTCTAATTTTAAAATTTGTTTTTTTAAAACATTTTTTTGTTCTGAAGTACAACTTTCAAATAAAGCCATTTCACAAGAACATTTTTTTATAATCTTTTGAATCTTCGAATTTAACATCTGCTTTAAAATTTGGGGTAAATACTAAAACTTAATTCTCGAAATTAGACAATTGATCTATCTCAAAATTTTCTTTTACAAAAATATATGCATATTTAGAAAATAATTTTGCGCCAAATTTTTTCTTTTCAAAAGTGGCAGAAAAACCAAAATAAATGGTTTGAAAATGCATTTCATTAGCAATACAAATGGTTTTGTATAAAAGTTGTCTGTATAGCTTTAAACGGAATGGAGATTTATCAATCAAACCAATTAGAATGGGATTATACGATTTATTGTAGTGATTTACATAACAAAAAACACACCCAATAATTGTATCTGAATTGGGCAAGGAAGCGACAATAAACTCCCAATTATCATGCCTGTTCATACTTTCAAAAACCTTTTTATCGTATAAAAAATTATTAATTGCTAAATTGTTTTTTTTTACGTTTGCATACAATTCGTAGGCTTGGTCTAATTGTTTATCAGACATTTTTTTTAGTTTCACTATTTCAAAATCATTACAAAAAGGTACTATATCTTTCTTAAAATGTCTGCGGTCTTTTTTAGATAATAGGTTTATGACCTCTACACCTGTTTGTAATTTTAGAATAGCTGTATCGGGCATTTGAACTTTAATTAATCCCTTGTTATAGAAAATTTTTTCTTGTAATTTGTTTGCATCGAAGTCTCTAAAGAAAAACTTATTTACATCAGTACATTCAAAAATCTTAAGTAAATCATCTATGACATTTTCTAAAATTTCTAAATCATCGTCTTTAATATACAAATGTTTACCTTCTGTGAAGGAACTGGCAATAGACCAAGCTTTTGCGCATAAAAACAAGGGATTCATTTTTCTAATTTCCTCAATTTTATCTGACACATATTCAGTTGCTAAAACATCTTCTTTCCAAATAGATTCTGTAACAGCGGTAAGAGCTACACATTCCTTATCTAGAAACCAAGCGTAATAGGCAAACTCCATATAGTTTAAATGTTTTTTATCTAAGTTCCCGAACGTTTTTTCTAACCATTTGAAACCATCGTAATCGAAAGGATTGTCGTTACCTAAAGTCTCATTCCATAGATCTTCGCCTATTTCGGAAATGGAATCAAAGCATTTTAAGGTATATTTTGAATTGCGGTTAGTGACGCATTCGTTTTCTTTTTTAATCTTAAATGCTTTATCAATCAAAATTCTAGAATTATTAGTTTCTTCTAAAGCTGCTTCAAAATGATGAGCAATACAAGAGATCATATCTTCAATTTGTTTGTTTTCGTTATGATTAGAAACAGTAATACGCAAACCAGCATTTCTCATTGGTACGGCAGGATAAATACCTGGATTTACAAAAAAGCCATCGTTATGCAAACGATTTATTAAATTGAACGCTGTTTGAGGTAAAGCCATTCCCAAATAAAAAACAGGAGTCTCGGCAAAAGAAATTATGGGTAATTCATAGTTTGAGAACAATCGATTAGCAAATTCAATTTTTTCCGTAAGTTTGTTTTGAAGTTGATAAATTTCTGCAGATAAATGAATTTTAGCAGAAGCAATTGCAGCAGCAACAGATGCGGGTTCTAATTGAGCAGAAAATGTTAGTGGCCCTCCAAAGTTTTTAATTTCAGAGTGTTTTTTGGTATCGCCACAAATCACAATAGCCCCACTTGCACCGAATGTTTTACTTAGGGTAGAAACAATGGTTATATTTTCTGGTATTTGATTCCAATGTGATTTAATAAATCCGGTTCCGTTTTTACCTATCCAGCTCATACCGTGAACATCATCAAAATACAAATTTAGTTCGGGATATTTTTTTACAAGTTCTTTCAAATCATCGATCGGTGCATGATCACCAAACATCGAATATATTCCGTCTGCCATGTACCAAATTTTCTTTTTCTTGTTACGATATTTATTAATCAATATTTCTAACTGTTCCATATTGTTATGCCTGACTAATTCAACCACACAGCCCCTATTCTTGAGTAAGCTACAAGCCTGTTGCACGCTCCAATGCACTTGATGGTCTAAAATAACAACCTCATCATATCCAACCAACTGAGGTATAATTCCCAAATGTGCAAGCGTACTATTTTTACAAATAATCACTTCCTGGTCAAACATTTGCATTAACAACTGTTCTAGTTCTGCATATAAAGGATGAGAAATATAGGTTTTAGACAGAGGAAATTGTGTACCAAATTTCATAATTGCTTCTGCCCCTGCTTGTTTTAGACGCATATCTTGTTCTAAGCCTAAATATCCAGTAGTAGCAAAATGCCAACATTTTTTGCCATTTATTTGAAGGGAGCTTCCATTTAAAAAAGAATCTTCTGCGTATAAATGAACGGTATTTTGTTCTTTAGCATTCTCGATCAGGTCGCTGATTGTTTTAAATGCATTGTTGTGATTAATTTTAGCCATAATAAAAAATTAGAACTTTAAAATTGCAAAATAAACCACTCTAAACCATCAACATAAGTCAAAAAAATACTTTTTATACATCTTTTAATACCTATCTTACACACGTAAGATAAATTTTAACTAAAAAACTTAAAAAACATTAATATTTTTACACAATAAACACATACGTATATAAAAAAACAACAATATGAATGAAAATTACGAAAATAGCTTAGCTCTTTATGAGTTAAAACATGACATTTTATATGTTCGTTTTAAAAAAGATTTAATCATCAATTATGAAATTGCACTTACTTTAGTCGCTGACCGATTGCGTTTACAATCTTTCACAAAATATAAAGCAATATGCGATGTTTCAGAAATCCGAACCATTGATAGTGAAGCGCGTAGGTATTTATCTATTTACGGTTCTAGTCTTTTAACACAGGTTGCTCTTGTATCAACCTATGTCCCTCTATACCATATGTCACGTTTCTATATCCATATTAATAAACCTAAAGTACCAACAGTAGTTTTTATGAGTATCAAAGAAGCAGAAAATTATTTATCATTAAACCCTTCAAAACTATGATCGAACTTAAAATATCTAAGAAAAGATGGCATAATATGTTAGATGCCTTTATCAGTTTGGGAGCTGGAAAAGTTGGTCAAACTTTAAAAATACACCACAGAAAAGATGATTTTGAGTCACTCGAATCAATTTTTAATTTAATGAATGAAGAATTAAGCGAACGTGTATTACACCTTTCATTTATTAAACCAAACGATTTTCAGAAGCATCACAAACACTACCTCTTGTTTCTAAACAAAGATTTAATCATTAAAAATTCTTGCAAATCTTTTTTAACCGATTTTGATGTAAAACTGAATCAATTAAAAGGAGTTTCTCTTTTTAATATTATAGACGAATCAAGCGCAAACTATTTAAAAGAATATCTTGCTAAACCAAATCAATCCTCAGCTATTTTAAAGCCCAATATGCTATTATTTGATGATTTTTTCTCATTTAATATCAAAATACTACAGCAAGGAAATGCTATCATTATCAATCTACATCAATTATATATCGAATCTAAAAATGCAGCATCATTAACCCAAACAAACCGTAATCATACCAAACTAAAACAACGAAAGCGTTACGAAATCATCATCGAAGAAATAAAAATGTATATTGATTCGTACCCTCTCAATAAAAAATTATCCCTTAAACAACTCTGTTTAGATTTTGGAATCAATTCCTATAAACTAAAAATAATGTTTAAAGAACAATACCAATGCAATGTTTACGAATATTTTATTTCATTACGAATGAAACATGCTTTAATCTTAATTGAAACGGGGACTTTGGCATTTAAAGAAATAGCTTATATGGTGGGTTATAACGAATATTCGTCTTTTGTAAAATTTTTTAAAAGACATTATCACCAACTTCCCAATCAAGTTCGTCTAAAAGCACAAGAAACGGTTAATTAAAATTTAAAAAAAATACCTATCATACCTTTTTTAATACCAAGAATACATTTTTTTTAAATTTACAATAAGCAACTTTACAAAACCCAAAATGTAAAGCCATGCGTAATTTTAAACAAATTAGTAGCCTTGTTTGTATCTACTTTTTTATTATACTTTTTGTATATGCTGCAGTAAGTAAGCTTTTTGACTTTGAAAACTTTCAAGTACAAATAGCACAATCCCCTCTTCTAAGTGCTTTTGCTACACCTATTGCATATAGCGTTGTGATTGGTGAACTTCTTATAGCCCTAATGCTTTGCTTTACCAAAAGCAGAACTTTAGGGCTTTATTTATTCCTAGGGTTTATGACTGCATTCACCGTTTACATCTACCTCATCTTAAATTACAGCCCGTTTGTACCCTGCTCTTGTGGTGGTGTACTCGAAAAGATGGGCTGGACAGAACATTTGTGGTTCAATATAGGGGTTTGTATAATGACTATTTTGGGAATATTGGGAATGGGGAATGATTTTGGGAATAGGGAATGATTTTGGGAATAGGGAATGATTTTGGGAATAGGGAATGGGGAAATAGGGAATGGGGAAATAGGGAGTGACGGAGTGACGGAGTGAACAAGTGATCGAGTTTTATTAGAACAAATACACTTAATACTTATTTATCCTTTATCACCATAAAGTTAAGTTCAATTGAAAATACAACATCTAAAATAGAAAGCATGAAACAACAAATAATTTATATCGCATTAACCATAACCATTGCAACAACATTGGTTTTGGTACTTTTCTTTACATCAGAACATCTGATGAAAAAAGAAAATCCTTTTATACGTAGGTTCCTACCTCATCACATAGATAAAGCGCAATACCTAGATTTAGGAGTCAATTCATATTATATAGCCGGGCTAACCCAAGATACCATTTATTTAGGAAATTATACCGTTCCCTTATTAATCACGGCTGTTTCTAACGATTTAAAAACGAAAGTAGAACATCAAATAAAACTTGATGAAACCGAACGTTCGTTTCGTAGTTTATTGGTTCGTGTACAAAATGACACCTTTTTTGTAAGTGACGGAAGCATCCCCATTATCTACAGAGGAAATACGACCGACTGGTTCGCTCATAAATTTATGACAGAAACCATCTATTTTTCGCTTTTACAACCTCTAACAGAAAATACTTTTTTATTTAGAAGTCAGCGTGCTAGTAACGGCGAACATATATTAGGTAAGCTAGTGGTTAATGATACCGTAACTTTTGAACTCTATGAACATGTCTTGCAAAAACAAATAGATGGTGTTTTTGATACCGATGGACAATTAATTACAGACCAAAAAACACAGCAAGGTATTTATACGTACACGTACCGTAACCAGTACTTAGTTTATCATTCAAATACCAATACATTCACTCAAGGCAAAACGATTGATACCACTACCCTAGCCAAAATACAAATTACCCAGCTAGCAAACGGAGATCGTAAAATGAGTGCACCACCACACAAAGTAAATGCGAAAACCTACGCTTATAACGGTAAACTTTATATAAAATCAGAATTATTAGGCAAAAACGAACCCAAAAGTATGTGGAATCAAGCCAGTATCATCGATGTTTACGATTACAAAAAAAACGAGTATTTGTACAGTTTTTATGCATATGACCACGAAAAAAGTAAAATCAAAGAGTTTGTGTTGAATGATTCGTATTTCTATGGATTGGTTGGGAATTGGTTGGTGAGATATGAAATAGGGAAATAGGGAATGGGGAATGGGGAATGGGGAATGACTTTAAAATAATATTATTATGATGCATACAGATTTAAAAGTTTATCAAAAATCATTAGATTTTGTTATATCTATTTATCAAATAACGGCTGGTTTTCCGAGTGAAGAGAAATACGGACTTACTAGTCAGCTACGTAGAGCAGCTGTTTCGATTCCTTGTAATATAGCTGAAGGGGTATCAAAAAATTCTACTAAAGATTATATACGGTTTCTGTACATTTCATTAGGCTCAACCTCTGAAATTGAATGCTTATTGGAAATTTCACAACGATTAACCTATTGTAAATCTACCACTTTTCAAATTAACGATTTAACCATCATAAAAAAAATGTTGATTAAGCTTATTGCTTCATTGAAAATGAGGGAATAAAATGGGGAAATAGGGAAATAGGGAAATAGGGAAAGGGGGAAATGGGGAAATGGGGAAATGGGGAAATGGGGAAATGGGGAAAGAGGGAAAGAGGGAATGGGGAATTCCCTACTCCCTACTCCCTATTCCCTAAATAAAAATCTATTGGCCAATAGCAGGACTTAACGGTTGAAAACCTGTATAAAAGAGTAAACCAACTAAATAATTATTAATATTATGAAAACAAGTTTAAAAAAAGCCTTGATACCATTCGGTGTAATAGTACTTGGCGTAGTGGGTGCTTTTGCATCAAATGCAAACAAGCAAATTGAGAAGCCAGAAGCAAAAATGACTGGTTATTACTATGATCATACAAGACCAGTTGGTCAAAAATGTGTAGCAATCGACGTAGATTGTAATCCTTTTTCTGGTGAAATCTGTACCAATCAAAATCCATCAAATTTGATTCAATACTGGGGAGATACAACAGAAGTGGGCTTACAGTGTTCTAATGAGTTATATTTAAATTAATATTAAAAAGGGCTGTTTTTATTACAGCCCTTCATTTAACCATTCTGGTTTATTTCCACTTTTTAAATAGTAATTAAACCAATCTCTTATTTTTTGACTAGCATCTAAAATATTCTTTTGTTTCATAAATGAGTGTCCTTCATCTGGGTACAAAACTAAGTTGACTTGTTTATTCAAACGCTTTAAAGCCAAATACATGGTTATAGATTGATGCCAATTAACTGTATAATCTTTTTTACCTGTTATTAATAATAAAGGAGTCTCAATATTATCTACATAAAATAGAGGAGAATTTTCTATGTATTTTTCTTTTGATTCGTAAAAAATCTTACCCATTCTAAATTGTTGTGTTTCGTATCGAAACATATCTGGGATTTTATATTCTTGACTAAAGGTAAAATAAGCATTTATAATGTCTGCAACACCAGCACTTGATACTGCTGCTTTAAATCTATTGGATTGAGTAATCATATAATTTGTTTGATAACCTCCAAAAGAATGTCCTATTAAACCTATATTTTCATTGTCAATTGGCAAGACATCAATTAAATGATCTAAAACATCAACTACGCATTGGGTAGCACTTGGTCCAGGCTCACCAATTTCATAAAAAATGTCGGGTCTAATAACAAAAAAACCTTCATTGGAATACATCCGAGAATTAATTCCATTACCAGTTGTTAAAGTAGTTGTTACATAATTATGTTGCGTACTTTTCTTCTGTTCATATATTTCAAAAATAGCTGGATATTTTAATCTAGGATCATAATTAACTGGATAGGTTACCACTGCTCCCCTGAGTTTATTTTGATTATTTTTCCAATCATGATAAACTACTTTCATATTTTTAATCAAAGTATCTGAAACATTACTCTGAAAAACTAAAGTTTCTTTTTTTGAATCAAAATCTAAAATATATATAGCAGGTGGTTGATTTGCTTTCTCCCGAATATAACTAACTTTTTTATTGGCTCTTACAATTTGCTTTATTTTTGAATTAACTTCCAATATATCAACTATTTCTTCTTTATCGGTTAAAAGTGAAATTCCTTCTGTAGTATGATTTTCAGACTTCCAGGTTAAAACAATATCATCATATTCCAATTGATTTACAGAAATATTCCAATCCCATATTGTTCTATTTATCGAATAATTTGCTTGCGATATTGAGTAGTTTTTATTTGAACTTGTTTGAACTTTTTTAATTGAATTTGAATATAAATCAAACAACCATAAATGCTTATTTCCATTAAACAATAAGAATTTGTCTTTATAAGACAATAAATATTGATTGATTGGACTATCAATCATTTCATAAAACTCATTATTCTTATAAAAAAAATAGTCGTTTAAATTTTTTGTAAAATTTACAAACCTTTTTAATTTCTTGTCATAATAATTCCAATTATTGTCTTTAAAGTAAAATAGCAAATCTGTCTTATCTGAAGATTTTATGTTTTGGTCTGGTGCATTAAAAGTACCTAAATACTTTTTCGTAAGGTTTGTTTTATCATATTCATATATTTCAACTTGAGGTTTTATACGTGAAAAAATATCATTTGAACTTTTTTCGTAAGAGAAAATATCTTTTTCTAATCCACTAATAGCAAATTTTAATAATCTTTCCGACTCAGAATAATCATAAATCTTTTTTTTCTTAAAATCAATAACAGCCAATTGTTGATTAGCAAATTTTAGTTTTTCTTCATAAGGTGTTATACCATTTGAGCTACCAAGCCATATTTCAGGTTCATCTGAATTCACTTCAAAATCATCACTCCTTTTTAAACCTACAGCTAAACGTTGATCGGTTAACATAAAAGAATTATTAAATAACGTATCGATTTGCATGTTTTTATCATTTAAACAAATTGAGTTACTAAATACAAATTGATTTGATTTATTTGAATATTTATGAATTTCAAAGTTTTCACTATCAACAAAAAGTCCATAAATATTTCTTCCAGCTTTATCCCAAAGAAGTTTCTTTACATTTGATTTTGAATTTGAATTTTTGAACTTCGTAATATGGTTATTCACCGTACTATAGAAAAAAATAGTTTGATCAATATTTACAAAAGCAAGATTTGAGCTAACAAGATTTGTAGTATAATCTCTAATATTATAAAACGTATCTGTAAAGCCTGTTTTTAGATTCCTTATTTTCAAATTTTCTGTTTGTCGACTGTAAGCAACCAAAGTATTTGTATTTTGAATCCATTCAAAATCATCGACTCCAACTAAGGAGTCTTTGATTTTTTTGTTAAGTTCTACAATAAATAAAGTTTTATTTGCATGATCTAATCCAATAAAATATTCATCATTAAGCATATGATTTGGATTAATATTATCAAATTTGTAAACTCTTTTGTTTTTTAAATCATTTAAATAAAGTTTTCTTTCTTTGTTACTACTTACATGATAAGTTAATGCTGTACCCGATTCATTTAATTTATTATTGGTTAAATACTCATGATTAAGACGCTGTGAAAAACTAATATTATTAAAAAAAACAATGGAACTTATAACGATAAAAAGCTTAAAAATTTGATTAATAGCCATTATTTTGAGGTTTTAAATTCGGATTCAAATTCAATTCGACCTCTGGTATAGGCCAATTCTGTAGATAAGGCTTCCAATTTGGTTTCGTGCTCAGAAGTTCATTTAATTTATTACGTCTTTTTAAATCATAAAAACGATGACCAAATTCGCAAAACAATTCTACTCTCCTTTCCTTCAAAATAGAATTAACAGCATCATTTGTATTTGTAATATTTAAACTCTGTAATCCAGCTCTATTACGTATAGCATTTATATAAGTATTTGTAGCATTAAAATCATTTAATTCTGCTGCTGCTTCTGCTGCAATTAAATACATTTCTTCAATACGAATAATAATAGAATATTCTTGCGAAGGGGTTGTAAAACCAACTATTTTATATTTGTTTGAATGCGTAGAAGCTGTACTTGCATTAACTACTTTTATCCAATTTATTTTTCTTAAGTCATTGGTCTCAAATGCTGCTAATAAACTTTGAGTTAGTTCTGCGTTAGGTGCGGGTGAAGAAGTAAATACATAAGAATAAGCTTCCATTGCGTTTCCATTCTCATTTAACGGTTTTAATTGCCAAATGGCACTTTTGCTTGTTTTTAAAAATAAATTATCTATAGTTTCTAATTCAAAAGTTGGATTATCAATTAACAACTCTGCATATTGTTTTGCTAAATTCCATTGTTGTGTATATAGGTACATTCGAGCTAAAAATGCCTGTACTACCTCTTGGTTGATTCGAATACGTTCTGCACTTGAAGGAACCGTAAGTAAAATCTCTTCTGCTTCCTGTAAATCTACAATGGCTCTATTTAACACCTCTGCGCTGTTTGTTTTAGAAATGCTTTGATTAACTTTATAGTCTGATGAAGTAACGTAGGGTACATCTCCATAATTTTGGCTTAAGTAAAAATGAATAATTCCACGTGCAGCTAAACATTGGCCAATTATTTGATTTTTAACTTCTGAAGAAACCCCAGTAGAGGCTTGTAAGCCTTCTATAATATTATTACAAATAAAAATTTGATGGTACGAATCGTTCCAAATTGTTTTAACTGCATTATTATTACTTAAAACAGCTCCTTCAAAAAAATATCTATAATCGGTAATCTGATTTGTTGTTACCTTAAGCTCATCAGTTAAACATCCCAAAATATAACCATTACCAAATGTATTGCCATTCAAAAAGCCCTTGGTTAGCAATGAAACATATAAATTATTTAGAGCAGCTTTTGCTGTTATATCATCCTTAAACACTTTGGTATTTGCTATTTGATTCTTTGGAGCTTCTACTTCTACAAATTCTTCACAAGCTGTGCATAAAATCAGTAAAAAAAGAAGATATCTCATTTTAAAAATATTTTTCATAATCATCTTATTTAAAATTTAAAATTGAAGCCAAAAGCAAATGTTTTTACTGCTGGCAAAAGTCCGCCATTTGTTTCTGGATCATGACCTAAAAAGTTTGTAATGGTTATTAAATTATTCCCTTGAATAAATACGCTTAATGATGAATTTTTAAGCCATTTGTCCTGTATCATGTACTGTAATTGGAAAGATTTTAATCGAATAAAACTTGCATCTGAAATAACACCATTACTATTTCTAAAATTATTAGCAGCTTGTACAGCTTCTGAATTTAGACCTGTTGTTGGTTTCTGATACTTAGCATCTTTATTATTTTCTGAATAGTAATCAAGAGCTCTTTTCTCTCTATTTGACATATCTCCAATGGTATTGAAATAGTAATCTGAATTATAATTATTTTGTTTAACAAATTGCCACAAAAAGTCAACACTCCAGTTTTTATATGAAATGTTATTGTTAATTCCTCCAAAGTATTTCACACCAATATTGGCAACTGTTTTACGATCTTCATCGTTAATTATACCATCATTATTCAAATCTTCAAACTTATACAACCCTGTTTCGCTATCAACACCTAAATAATTAAACACTTTTTTGATCGTAATAGGTTCGCCAATCACATACTGATTCGCGTATGTAGACTCTTCTAAATTTTGAAATGCTACCAACTTATTTCTAGGAATGCTTAGATTGATATCGGTTGACCAACTAAAAAATTCCTTCTTAATATTTTGTGTACGAAGGGTAAACTCCCATGCAGTATTCTCAACAGTAGCATTTAAATTTGCTTGTACGCTATTAAAACCAGTGGTACCAGGTAACGGAATCCCTACTAATTGATTCGAAGACTGATTATGAAAATAAGCAACACTTGTAGCAATTCTTCCTTTTAAAAATTCAAGCTCCAAGGCTATCTCAGCTTTTTTTGTTTTTTCCCAACTAAAATCTGGATTAAACAATTTTATAGGATAAAGTGCAATAGTATTGTCATATTTTTGCGGAGTAATACCATAGGTATTTAAAAATTGATAATCTCCAATTAAATCACTACCTGCTATACCATAACTAGCACGTAATTTTCCAAAAGTTAACCAAGTCGCATTTTCAAATATATTTTCTCTACTAAAAAGCCATGCTACTCCTATGGCTCCAAAATTTGCAAAACTATTATTGGGACCAAAACGACTGGAACCATCTCTACGCCCGGTCAGATTTACAATGTATTTCTCTTGATGTGTATAATTTAATCTTGCGTAAACAGCCATATATCTATATTGACTTTCGGTGTCTGTTATAATTTGCTGTGTTTGTGCGTTTGCTAGATTAAATATAAATTCATTTGATAAAAAGTTTGTTGCTCTTAAAGCAAAACGCTTTAATTTATTCTCTTCAAAAGTAGCCCCAATCAATGCGTCCCATCTTCCGTTTTCTGTACTAAAATTCCAATTTAATTTAGGTTCTGCAATCCACCCCGATCTATTAAAAACAGATGTAGTATTTGATGAAACCGCACTAGTATATCCGTAGGCAGGATTCATTATAGTATTAGGAATTGTTTTAAATTCTTCATTCTGCATTTCAGTTAAACCAGTTCTTATACTTAGAGAAAGGTTTTTATTTAACTTATATGCAAGGGTTATGTGAGCAGAAAAGTTTTCAATTTCAGAAAAATATTGTGAATCTAAAGCTGCTAAAGGATTATCAAACGTATTGTTTTCCCAATTTAGTTTTCCATCTTCTTGAAAAAGAGCAGGTGCGTTAGGAGCTAAGTAAATTTTTCCGGATAAATCTGTGGCCATCAAATGATTTTTTTGAGAACTTTTTAAAATAGTTGATTGCCATGAAAATCTATCGTTTTTTGAAGTATGGTTCGTACTCAACAAAAAATTAGTTCGTTTATATCCAAAATCACCATAAAATGCTGTCTCGTCTTTTCGATGTCCCGCACTGAACAAATAGTTGGTTTTACCTGAACCACCGCTTACCGAGAACTGGGTATTTTGAGAAACAGCTTGTTTACCAATAAATTCTTTTTGCCAATTGGTATATTTATTATCATCCCAAGTTCCATTTACATCATAGGCATTGGCTGGGTATTGTGTAACACCATCATTAGCAAAAGCATCTCTACGCATTTGCAAGTATTCGTCTGTATTCAATAAATCAATTGATCTTGCAACTGTACTTACTGAGGTGGTAGATTGGATTGAAAAGCTTGTTTTGTCTCCTTTTCCCATCTTAGTAGTAATCAATACTACTCCATTACTTCCGCGCGAACCATAAATAGCCGTTGCATCGGCATCTTTTAATACCTCAATACTTTCGATATCATTAGGATTGATACTGTTTAAAGGACTTACGTTACCTGAACTAAATAATAAACCAGACAAGCTTTGATCTGAAATAGACTGCGAAGCATACGGTACACCATCAACGATATACAAGGGCGCGTTTCCCTCGGTTCTTAGACTGTTGCGCCCTCTTATTTGTATATCGAAGCCACCGCCAGGGACACCACTATTCTGCGTAATGTTCACCCCTGCCATACGTCCTTGCATAGCGGCCAGTGGGTTGGCAACTGGTTGTTGTCCAATTTCTTTTGCTGTAATTTTAGAAATACTCCCTGTTCGTTCTTTGTCTTTTACGGTATAATAGCCTGCATTGATTACCATTTCATCAAGCATATTTTCATCTGCAGTCATCGTTACATTAAGGGTAGTTGTTTTTACGGTAAATGTTTGCGGTTTGTAACCTAATTGTTCGAAAGTTACCTGTGCATTCATTGGAATTTTAATGGTATAGAATCCCAATTCATTGGTTTGGGTACCATTTTCGGTATCTGTTTGCCACACGAGCACACCAGCTAATGGTCCGTTGACATCTTTGACTACTCCGTTTAGAGTTAGCATTTTTTCTTGAGCATAGCTTTTTACGCTACACAACAGCAAAATAAGCACGCACATCAGGGGTACGTTTAGTGCTGTAAAAGTAATTTTTTTCATACTTTTGTAATAATTAGTTAAATTGGTTAATTAATTCTATTGCTCCTTCTGAATGGTCGCCAAACTTTTTTCAGAGGGAGTTTTTTTTTTATAATGTATTTTAAGCTGTAGGCTGTAAGTGTGGGCTGTAGGCTGTAGGCGTGGGCTTTAACTTACAAACAGATCATTACATTTTCAAATTCAATTCCCTATTCCCGTATTCCCTATTCCCGTATTCCGTATTCCTTAAATCGCAGATTCGCTTTGTTTCTACTTAATATTCTATTTTGTAGTTCTAAACTTGGGTACTTCGTCACTTGGTTACTTTATACGCTTTGTTTCTACTTAATATTCTATTTTGAACTTTAAACTTTAAACTTATAATCATTTCATTTTCAAATCTTCAAATTATCACATTTTCAAATTCAATTCCCCACTTCCTTATTCCCTATTCCTTTTATCGCAGATTTAACTTCGTTCCGTTCGGACTATGTCCTCGGGTGCTCTGTCTCTACTGGATACATTATTTTGAACTTTGAACCTTAAACTTTAAACCTAGAACTTATAATCATTTCATTTTCAAATCTTCAAATTATCACATTTTCAAATTCTATTCCCTATTCCCTAAAAAGAGCTTCAGCACACAGTTACTCTGTCTCAAACTAGAACCAAGCGGGTTAAACTTGATTTTATCATAACCGTGTACCTAACTCTTTAACTAACAAAATAATTAATAATATATGAGTGTTTTTTGTTTTTAGCTTTTAGTTATTAGCCTAGTATAATTTCATTTAATGAACTGATTATTAAATTTATATAAAAACTATAATTCGTAATTTCATTCCCTAAATCGTAAATTCGATGATTCGCTTTGTTTATTCTGTTTTACTGAACTTGGTTTACTTCGTACAGTTTACAAGCTTGGGTCAGTATCGTATCTTGTTTTTCCAAGTGTTTGTTTAGGTTTTAATAAAACTAATTACAATTATCTATTTTTTTCTTTTGTCTTGAAACAAAAGAAACAAAAGTTCAAGACTGCAAAAAGAAATTCTAAAAATGCGCGCATTTTACTAAATCATTTGAATCTTGCTTTTTCAAAGCTTCGGTCAGCCAAATGATTCTTAACGCAAAAAGCTTCATTTTCTTAACGTATTTCTTTTTGATGTCGGGGTTACGATTCTGCAAAAAAGGTTGTGAATGCTTTTTTGGGTTCGTTTATTTTATTTGTCCTGAATAACATACTTACTATTCCATTTACTATTTCCCTATTTGATGTCGGGGTTACGATACTGCTCTATTGTTTGAAAGTTTTTTTTAGTCCGTTTATGTAATTTGTACTACCGAGTATATTTAGTACTCGATTTACTATTTCCCGATTTCCCAATTCCCTATTTGTTGTCGGGGTACGATACTGCTCTATTGTTTAAAAGTGCTTTTTTAATCCGTTTATGTAATTTGTACTACCGAGTATACTTAGTATTCTATTTACAATTTCACGATTTCCCAATTCCCTATTCCTCAAAAAACTCCCGAACCACGACTTTTTATTAATTATAAGACCTACTATGAAAAGATTTTTTTGCGTGGTTCGATTGTTTTAACATTAATAAACTAATTCTAATAAAAATGATTTTCTTTTACTTAATGTGAGTTGAAAACGCAGGCCCCCAGCTTTCTCATATAGCAAGGGGGCTTGCTGTGTATTTATTCTTATTTTTCTGAATGGTCGCCAAACTGATTCAAATTCTAATCGCTTTTCCAAATTCTCAATTAAATGAACGTGATTTACACTACTAGATAATCTATTCTGTTATGCCGAACTTGGTTTACTTCGTACAGTTTACAAGCTCGGGTCAGCATCTCACTTGTTTTTTAATTTGTTTTGGGTTAATAGTTCGTTTGTTTTTTTGTATTTTATTCTGTTCATTTTGCCTTGATGCAAAGTATGCGTAAGCAGAGTATGTCATTACAAAAGATCAAGACTGCAAAAAGAAATTCTAAAAATGCGCGCATTTTACTAAATCATTTGAATCTTGCTTTTTCAAAGCTTCGGTCAGCCAAATGATTCTTAACGCAAAAAGCTTCATTTTCTTAACGTATTTCTTTTTGATGTCGGGTTTACGATTCTGCAAAATAGGTTATAAATGCTTTTTTTAGTCCGTTTATTTTATTTGTTCTACCGAGTATATTTAGTACTCGATTTACTATTTCCCTATTCCTCATTTCTCTATTCCTCATTTCTCTATTCCTCATTTCTTTACTCCCAAAAAAACTCCCGAACCACGACTTTTTATTAATTATAAGACCTACTATGAAAAGATTTTTTTGCGTGGTTCGATTGTTTTAACATTAATAAACTAATTCTAATAAAAATGATTTTCTTTTACCTAATGTGAGTTGAAAACGCAGGCTCCCAGTTTTATCATATAGCAAGGGAGCTTGCTGTGTATTTATTCTTATTTTTCTGAATGGTCGCCAAACTTTTTCAGAGGGAGTTTTTTTGTATAATGGATGTTTGAATTTTTGTATATTGTATTTCGTTGATTCGTTGATTCGTTGATTCGTTGATTCGCTCTGTTTCTACTTAATATTCTATTTTGTAGTTCTAAACTTGTTCACTGCATTACTTAGATACTCTTTTCTCTATTCCCTATTCCTTATTCCCTATTCCCTATTCCCTATTCCTTTTATCGCTGATTCGTTGATGCGCTGATTCGCTCTGTTTCTACTTAATATTCTATTTTGTAGTTCTAAACTTCGTTACTTCGTTACTTCGTCACTTGGTTACTATATACGCTTTGTTTCTACTTAATATTCTATTTTAAACCTTAAACTATAAACCTAGAACTTATAATCATTCCATTTTCAAATCTTCAAATTATCTCATTTTCCCTATTACCTATTCCCTTCTTCCCCAATTCATTTAATGCACTATCTATGCTTTATCTATGGAGTATCTATACTGTAGCATCAGCGCAGGAATATTCATACATAAATGATTGTTTTTAGGATATGTTTAGGTAATTAAAGCGTGTAGTTATCCTGCTCCCATACAACTTTTTTTTGAATATAATTCACAAGTTGGGAGATTTTAATTTTAAAATAACTAGAACAGCTTATTTTTTGATTAGTAAATAACTACTGGAACCCTTAGAAACAGAGGGATTATAAAAAAACACTTACAGGGTGTACGAACCTATAATTTAGAGGATGTTGTGTACAACTTGGCTTTTTTCCACCTTGACCTTGGAAAAAAAAATGAAACCGACATTGGGAAAAAACCAAGTTTACATTTGATACTAAATAAAACCCAAAAACTGCTACAGCTACAATAATTGTCTTGTTTTTTTTGGTAAACCAAAATAAAGCGTTACTTTTAAAGTGCGAGTTTAAAAAAAATAGATAGTGCTTACCCAAAACAAGAGTTTGGGAGTATTTGCCGTTAGAGAATTATGGCTATAATTGATTTAACTAACAGCTAAACCCTTTTTGTTTTTGTAGCAGTTGGGATATAACCACCCGACTGTTAAGTAGGTGGCTTGAGTATGGATGTTAAAAATTTCGTTCTCATAATTTTATAGTTTGGGGTTTATGGAACGATGTCTTTTCAATAAAGTTTTGAAAATAGTAAGGACGAACTTCAAAACTTTGAAAGTGGTACCGCTAAGAACCTCCACGATTTTATCGTAGTTCCACAAAGAATTACATGAGGTTCGCCCTATTAGATATATTACAAAAATAGTAAAATCTAATAGAAAATGGCGAACTCAAATCAACTCATGTGGAATTTAGCGGTTTTCTTTCATGAGAGACATCATAACATTAATATAAACAAATGCTTATCTAATATTTACGTCGCATTAATAATATACACAAATATAAAAAGTTTTACGTTAAACGCAAAACTTTTTTGATATATTTTTTATAAATGGAAATAAATTGTTTAAAAAAAGTTTTTGACGAACGAAAAGTTCAAAATAGAGTATTAGCTAAGTATCTAAATAAATCAGAATCAACAATTTCTCTTTGGAGAAATAACAAGAGACAACCTTCGCTTCAAGAATTATTTGAAATATCAAAGTTTCTTAGAGTTAATATCCATGATCTGATAATCGCAACTAATTGGGAAAATAATAATTCCGAAACATATGAAGAATATTCAAGAAGAATAAAATTTGAAGATTCTACTATTTAGATAAAACAAAAAACCTACAGAGTCCGGAAACTTGTAGGTTTTATTATTTTATTACAACAAAATTATATACTTTGTTTAAAAACTTTCTTGACGATAGCTGCAATACGAACTTTATCGTCTTCGGTTAGGTTGGAACCTGAAGGTAAGCAGGCAATTCATTATTTTGAAATAATTTCCTTAAAAGTCCAAAATATAAGTTTTAGATCAAAGAAAAAGGATTGTTTATCAATATATTCTAAATTATATTTTAATTTATCAGGCATTATTACTTCAATATACATTTTATCTGGATCATCAGCTTTTTCTAACAATTCGTTTTCATTTCTATATTTTATAGAAGCAATATCAGTAATACCAGGTTTTACAGTAAGTACTTTACGTTGATCTTTAGTATATAAGTCAACATATTTACGAACCTCTGGTCGTGGACCAACAACGCTCATATCACCAATAAATACATTTATCAACTGAGGAAGTTCGTCTAACTTATATTTACGTATATAATACCCAGAATTAGTGACACGAGGATCTCTACCACCTACAGTAATTAAACCAAGTTTATCCGCTCCCATTCTCATAGATCTAAATTTAAAGATTTTAAAATCTTTATTATTTTTTCCAACTCGAACTTGCTTATAGAAAACTGGTCCTTTTGAATCCATTTTAATCCAAATAGCTAAAAACAAAAATATAGGGCTCAAAAATAAAAGCCCTATACCACTTGATACGATATCAAATATTCTTTTCATTATATTAAATTAACCAATAACGGTTTTATATGCAGATTTTACTGCGTTAATAATATAATCGATTTGTTCTTGAGTTAATTGAGGATAAATTGGTAACGAAATTTCACACTTATAATTGTTATAAGCTTGAGGGTAATCTTCAATTTTGAATCCTTTTTCTTTAAAGAAAGTCAACATCGGCATGGGAATAAAATGTACATTAACAGCTACACCCGTTTTTGCAATTTCATCAATAATCAAATCTCTTTGTTCTTCACTAATATCTTTAATACGTAAAGCATATAAATGATACGAACTTTCTTTACCATTTACAAAAGCTGGAGGAACAATCGCCCATGGTTCTTCGTTTAAAGCATCGTCATAAGCATTAAACACACGTTTACGTTCATTTAATAATTGCGGATAAATTCTCATTTGAGCTAATCCCATAGCTGCATTAATGTCAGCCATGTTAATTTTCATCCCAAAACCTGTAATATCGTAACGCCAACCACCAGCTTTACTTTTAGAAAAAGCATCTTTTGTCTGGCAATTTAAGCTCATTTGTCTTAATTCAGTGTACAATACTTCGTTATCAAAAGGTTCTGGTAAATTTAAACAAATAGCACCACCTTCTGCTGTAGTCACATTTTTAACAGCATGTAATGAGAATACGGCAACGTCTGTTTCACTACCAGTTTTAATACCATTAGCGTAAGTAGCACCTAAAGAATGAGCGGCATCATTCATCACTAAAATTCTACCTAATTTAGCTTGAATCTCAGAAGTTGGTTGAAACAAATCTAATATTTCTTTAGATTTAACCAAATTCATAATTTCGTCGTAATCACAAGGAAAACCAGCAATATCAACAGGTAAAATAGCTTTTGTTCTTGAAGTAATTGCTTTTTTAATGCCTTTAACAGAGATATTAAAATCTTCCGTTGTATCTACCATAACCGGTGTACCACCAGCATGATAAACTGCTAAAGCAGTAGCACTATACGTATAAGCAGGTACAATAACTTCGTCTCCTTCTTTTAAACCTAACCAACGCAACATCATAATTGCACCAGAAGTCCAAGAATTTACGCACAAAACTTCTTGTGCGCCACTGTAATTTTTTATTTCAGCTTCTAAAGCCTTAACTTTAGGACCTGTAGTAATCCAACCAGAACGTAATGAGTCAACAACTTCATTAATAATATCGTCGTTGATATAAGGCGGAGAAAACGGTATGTTCATAGTGTTTTTTTGTTAATCATTATTTTTTAAAAATCTATACATTTTTCTGTCTTTGTAACTATCAAAGACTTTATAAATTGAATAACCACAATCTTTATAAAACGTAACTGTTTTTTCGTTATTACAAAAATCTGTAGTAAGTGATATAGGTAATTTAGATTTAGAGAAAACATAATTTTCAAATGCTTTCAATAATATTTTACCATATCCTTTTTTGTTAGGTAAAGTACAAATACTTAATAATTCTGAAAATTCTAGATCTTCTCTTGAGGCTTTATTGGCATTTGAACCGATTCTGATTAGAGCAGAGGGGTTTGAAAGTGCAACAATAATTCCAGCTTTAGCAAAACCAATTAAATTATTCACTAGTAATTTTTTAAAAAATCCATTATTAGAAAAAGAACCAGCAGCAAAACCTACAACTTTAAAATTATCTTCAATAATCAATAAAATCCCAGGCTCTTTTAAAAAGCCTTTATAAAATTGAATTAGAAAAAATTTCCCCAAAGAAGTCAAGAAAAAATCATTAAATCTCTTCAAGTGAATATCTACAACAACTTTTAAATCTGATTCTTTAGCTAATCTAACCTTCATTATTGATAGATTTTAATAATATATTAGTTATTTTCTTTAAATTTTCATTTTTAGAAAAATTATTTAAAGAATATATAAAACCATTATGCCCTTTTAATTTTAACTTTTCACTATTTGTTTTAGCAACCAAAATCATTATTTCACTTAACTTATTTATATTTTCAGGTTCGACAACCCAACCAGCATTTGCAGATAGAATTGCATTTGCTGTATCACTATTATGGTCAAGACAACCAATAATAGGTTTCTCAGAAAACATATAAGCAGGCAACTTTGAAGGTATAGAAGTAAATGACGCTCCTTTTTTAACTGGGAGTACCATTACATCAGCTAAAGATTGAATTTCAGGAACTTTACCTCTAGGTACGTCTACAAAAAAAACATTATTAGCATTTAATTTAGACACTAAATCTTTACAAGCAATTGTTCTTGAACCAGAACCAGCTATAATTAATCTTGAATTCTTAATATTAGAATATACAAAGGATTCAATAATTAACTCCACACCAGCAACTGGACCATTATTTCCAAGATACATAAAAGTAAAAGGTTCTTTTTTATTACTAATATCAGTTTTTAAGTCTCTAAATTTTATAAATTCAGATTCATCTTGCCAATTATTTACAATAATAAATTTATCTTTTGATATTTTTCTAGATTTTGAAAGATAATCTTTCATATTTTCAGAAATACAAATGTTTATAGTACTATAATCAAGTACTTTTTTATCAATTGGTAACAATAAATTATACAATACCTTTTTTAATAGTGGTATTTTTTCAATCAAAGATTCAGGATATATATCCATCACGTGTGTAATCAAAGGGATATTATATTTCTTTGAACTCTTAAATATTAAAAATTGACTAAGTAATGGCCATGAATTTTGATATATAATATCAATGCTTTTATAATTATCCTTTATGTAGCATTCACAAAATTTACCAAATGAATAACTTTCTTTCATTCTCCCAATAATTTTAGATTCGGCACATGTATAAGAATTAGCAACAACATGTTTAAAATTAAAATTTTCTTTGTTAAATTCAAGAAATTTAAAGTCTTTAGGACGTGTCGGATATGGTGATATAACAGTTACATCATTATACTGTCCTAATTCATTAGCTATATCAAATGATAAATTTGCAGAAACAACAGGTTCTGGAGGAAAAACAGCAGATATTATTAGTATTTTTTTCATCAAAATGAAAATTAAATATTAAAAAGTATATTCTTATATATCTTAAAAATAAGATTTTAGAACATTATATTTTTAGTTAAATTTTATGTAGTAAACACAACTTTTTTAATTTAAAAATTATTTACTATCCAACAATATTTTCCCAATTGGCATTGTAAGCAGCCGCCATATATTCTAAATCTGAGGCTACCATCTCTTTTACTAGGGCTTGTAAATCATACTTTGGTTCCCAACCTAATTTTGTTTTTGATTTTGTAGGATCCCCTAATAATAAATCTACTTCAGTTGGTCGGTAATACGTAGGATCAACTTTTACGACTACTTTACCAATTTCTAATTGATAAGCAGGATTATTACATTTAACCACTTTAGCTACTTCGTTTTCTTGTTCTCCTTCGAACGCTAATTCAACTCCGATTTCTTCGAACGCAAAACGTACAAAATCGCGCACTGAAGTTGTTACTCCTGTAGCAATAACATAATCCTCTGCTGTATCTTGTTGTAATATACGCCACATCGCTTCTACATAATCTTTTGCATGCCCCCAATCGCGCAAAGCATTTAAATTCCCTAAGTATAAACATTCTTGCTTAGCTAAAGCAATAGCCGCAGTCGCCATGGTAATTTTACGAGTAACAAAGGTTTCTCCACGACGAGGTGATTCATGATTAAATAACACCCCGTTACATGCAAACATATCATAGGCTTCGCGGTAGTTTTTCGTAATCCAAAATCCGTAAATTTTAGCTACTCCGTAAGGAGAACGTGGGTAAAATGGTGAGTTTTCGTCGTAAAAACCTCTTTCGTTTTTATTTTCTTCCATACCTCCATATAATTCAGAAGTAGAAGCTTGATAAATACGTGTTTTCTTTTCTAATCCTAAAATACGAACCGCTTCTAAAATACGTAAAGTTCCCATTCCATCAACATTGGCAACATATTCAGGTGAATCAAACGAAACTTTTACGTGCGACATCGCACCTAGATTGTAAATTTCGTCTGGTTGTACTTCTTGAATGATACGAATTATATTCATTGAATCTGTTAAATCACCGTAATGTAATTTAAAACGTACGTTATTTTCATGTTGATCTACGTATAAATGATCGATACGTTGGGTATTAAATGAAGATGCACGACGTTTCACCCCGTGTACCACGTATCCTTTTTCTAATAATAATTCAGCTAAATACGAACCGTCTTGTCCTGTAATTCCTGTAATTAATGCTGTTTTCATTGTTGTGAGTTTGGTTTATATTTTTACTTCTTTAAAGTTGTCTTGGTTTAGTAAAAACCATTGGTAAGTACGAGCGATTCCTTCTTCTAATTCAACCTGATGTTTCCATCCTAATTCGTGCATCTTAGAAATATCCATTAACTTACGAGGAGTACCATCTGGTTTGCTTGCATCCCATTCAATTGTTCCTTCATGACCTACTATTTTTTGAATGGTTTCTGCTAATTCTTTAATCGTTAAATCAGAACCTGTTCCTACATTGTATAAATGTTCTGGCAATATATTTTCTAAGGCAAAGATCACTGACGCTGCCATATCATCTACAAATAAAAACTCACGTAAAGGCGTACCAGAACCCCATAACGTAACTGTAGCGTGATTATTTAATTTTGCATCGTGAAACTTACGAATCATAGCAGGTAACACATGAGAGGTAGCCAAATCAAAATTGTCATGTGTACCGTATAAATTGGTTGGCATTAAACTTACGTAATCCTTACCAAATTGTTTACGGATTGCTTCACAAGCTTTAATACCCGTAATTTTAGCTAAAGCATAAGCATCATTCGTAGGCTCTAAACTACCTGTTAATAAATACTCTTCCTTTAACGGTTGTGGTGCTAATTTTGGATAAATACAAGACGACCCTAAGAAAATAAATTTATCCACTTCTATTTTTAATGCAGCTTGGATTAAATTATTCTGAATCTGCATATTTTCCATTAAAAACTGATACGGATAGGTGTTATTTGCTAAAATACCTCCTACACGCGCAGCTGCATCAATGACAATTGCTGGTTTTACTGTATCAAAAAAAGCATTTACTGCATACTGATCTCTTAAATCTAGTTCTTTACTCGATTTACCTATTAAACTGGTATAGCCTTGAGCCTCTAATTGTCTCCAAATAGCAGAACCTACCATTCCGTTATGTCCTGCAATATAAATTTTAGCTTCTTTATTGCTCATTTTATTATCTTAAAACTGATTTATATTTTTCTAATTGATTGTATACTTTTTTCACGTCTTGTGCATGCTCTTTTTGTAACATCAATAATGCATCAGTAGTTACCACTACGATGGTATTAGACAAGCCCACGAAAGCAGAAAAAACGGAACTTCCAATCACCATATTGCCTTGTTTATCTACTGGATGTCCATCGGCCTTTAAATAATCATATAACGATTCAAAAGAGCCCAAATCGTTCCAACGAAAACGTGCCGGAACTACTTTTATTTTATTCGAACGTTCCATTACGGCATAATCAATAGAAATGGATGGTATAGAAGCAGAAAGTTCATTATCTAACTCTCCGTCTTTAGCATGTGACCATGCTTCAAAGGACGTAGCATATACATTTGGTTGATAGGCTTTTAATTCATCTAACAACACCCCTGCTTTGAAACAAAACATACCAGAATTCCATAGAAAGTTGCCTTTATCTATAAAATCTTGTGCTGTTTCTTGATTTGGTTTTTCACGGAAAGAAATTACATCCTCTTTACTGTATTCGATATAACCATACCCTGTTTCTGGTTTGGTAGGTACCACCCCAAAAGTTACTACAAAATCTTTCTTTGCTAATTCAATAGCTTTGGCAATGGCTGCATCGTATTCGTCTTTATTTTCGATTAAATGATCTGATGGTGTCACAATCATCACATCCTCTGGGTCTAAAGCTAAAGCAGCGAAAGCTATAGCTGCAGCGGTATTACGAGGTTGTGATTCCACTACATACGCTTTAGGTAAATCTAAACTATTAAGTAACTCTTTACTCCAGTCAATATGTTCTGCATTACCTACCACCATAATTTCATCTACTAATGACGCATTACGTTCGGCTGTTAATTCAAACAAAGATTTTCCCGCAAATAATTTTAAAAATTGTTTTGGATTACTCTTTCTAGAAAGAGGCCATAATCGGCTACCAACACCACCTGATAATATTACATTTACTATTTTCATGCTCTGTTGTAATCGTCTTGAATACGAACAATATCATCTTCACCAAAATAGGTACCGTATTGTACCTCGATAAAAATTACGGGTTCGCTGGTTTTATTTTCAATTCTGTGGTGTGCCCCTTGTGGTATTTCTGCTACTTGTCCAGGTGTATACTCTTTAATTTGATCGTTAATAGTAATGGTTCCAACACCAGAAACAATCGTCCAAACTTCTGAACGTTTGAAATGGTATTGTAAGGATAAGCGCCCTCCAGGATTAACTTGAATGCGTTTTACTTTATGGGATGGAGCATCTTCTAATACCCAATATTCACCCCAAGGTCTGATATCGTGTTCCATATAGTTATTTTTTGGTTTTAATTTATAAGATTAAAAAAACAAATTCAAATTATTTAATAAAATCATCACTTTTAACATTCCAAATCTGTTCTAATTTATTCCAAACAACCTGTATTGAATACAAAGAGTTTACCCGTGTTTCAGCATTTGAAGAAATGTTATCAGATAAATCTTTATTATCAAGTAATTTTATAATAGCTTCTTTTAATTCAATTTCGTTTTTTGGTTGAACAACTAGACCACATAAATTAGAAACATCATTAACATTCAACATTTGAGGTATAGCCCCCACATTAGTAGAAATTATTGGGCATTTAGTTGCCATACTTTCAATAATAACGTTTGGAAAAGCTTCTGTATGAGATGGTAAAATAAATATACCACATGCTAACATTTCTTTAATTATTTCATCAAAGTTAACTTCACCTACTATTTCTAACCACGATTCATTTTCATTACCTGCTTTATCAAAAATTTCTTGCAATATCTCATCAGAAAAATATCCAATCATTCTTAATTTAATATTTTTTAGTTCTTTACAAGCGGAAATTAATTCAAAAATACCTTTTGAAGGCAGATGATGTCCAGCAAATAAAATTATATTATCATTTCTTTTTATGTTAGGGTTTGATTCAATAATCTCTTTAATTCTTGGACTTACTGGATTTGGTATAAGTACAATATTTTTGAAGCCAAAATCTTTTAATGTTGTTAAAGTTAAATCATCAATAACAACAACTAAATCAACATTTTTAATTATAATACAAATCAACTTATATTCCCAATTATTTTTACATTGTAAATCAGGTATTCTACCAAAGTGAAAATGTATAACTGATTTAACTTTTAAAAATTTTGCCATCTTTAAAAAAATATAATCACGAAATAAACCAAAGCTACCACTTGAACAAAAATGTAATACCTGTATTTGCTCTTTTTTCAACAATTTAAAAAGTACAAAGATACTAGGAACATAATAGAAAAAACCACGATACAATCTATTGAATAAGAAAAAACCTTGTTTATCTTTTACAAAAGGATAATATTGAAATAACTCTATATCTAAAGGAGAGATTTTATTATAATAAGTCATAATATTATCTGTCCATCTAGTTATACCTCCAATCTTACCTCTTAAAGGTGAAAAAAGTAAAACTTTTGTTTTATTATTTTTCATACTTATTCCAATTATTTATTAACAGTTCATTATCTAATTTTTGAGTCTTATTGTATAAAATAGATTCATGTTCAAAAATATCTTCCAAACTTTCAAATCGAAATTTTAAAACTTTTGCAGGTACTCCACCCACAATACAATAAGGTGGTACATCTTTTATTAAAACCGAACCTGCAGCTACAATACTACCACGACCTACAATTACACCTGCAAGAATCGTAACATTTGCACCTATCCAAACATCTTCTTCAATTATAACTTGCTTATCATAACCTTTAGGTTTATTATCTTCATTAATATCAGTAACACTTTTACCAACAACATTTGCATGATTACCGGTATGTATAGTTAAACCCTCTGCAATTGCACAATTACTTTTGATTATTAATTTTTCATTGTGTGCAGAAATAAAACAATTTGGTCCTATTCCAATATTATCATATAAGAAAATATTTTCTTTCTTACTTAAAAAAAAAGGTGGATTAATAGTTATATTCTTACCAAAATGTCCAAAACTTTTTTTATCTAAAGAAAAATATGTATTATAAAAAAAGTACAAGCCTCTTAAAAAAGTGTTGTTTTTTAATTTTTTTTTCATGATTGAATTATTTTTAACCATTTATCATATAATTTATGTTCAGAAAAAAGGTTTTTAGATCTTTCTAAGGAATTAGCACCAAATTTACCCAAATCATAATCAGATAATTTAATTATATTAATTAAAACATTTTTGATAGAATCAATATCATTAGAATTACATAAGAAACCATTTTCAGAATTCACCAATATTTTATAATCTGAAACTCTTGTCATAACAATTGGTTTTCCCAAACATAGTGCCTCACAAATTACGTTTGGTAAACCTTCTAAACTACTAAATAAACCAACAACATCAGATTTAAACATTAATTCATGGATATGTGTAGTTGAATCGTTTAAAAAAATAACATCTTCCAACTTATACTTTACTATTAAATTTTTCGCGGCATTAAATGCTTTAAAATCATTTTTAACCACTTCTTTTTGACCATACCAATTTATGCTAATTTTCTTTTGGGCTTCAGAAGGTAGCATATTTACTGCCTCAATTAATCCAATCGGATTTTTCAAAAACTGATAAGAAGCTGGTACTATTAAATTCGTTCTACCATTTAATCGTGGAATATACTCCACATTTATATCATTTAATAAAACTGGATTGTAAATAACTTGCATCTTTTCTTTATACTTTGGATAGTACTTGATCCACAAATCTCTAGCATTATTCGAATTGCAAACTATAGCATCTGAAAAGCGTTGAAAAAAACCTAATATCTTACCTCTTTTAGAGTTAAAAGTGGCTTCATTACCGCTACGTTCGCTTGTTATAACTTTCCAACTTTTTCCTCCAATACTAGATATGTTATTAATTAAATCTGGTGTTTCTAGAAAAGATATAACTGAATCAAAACGTCCATTTCTAATAAATTTTCGAATCTTAAAAATGCGTTTGAATAAATTAGGTTCTTCTATTATTATAAGGTTTATATTTAATTTATCTAGATATGGTTTAAAAAAAAGATCTCTATGATAAATCAACACTGTTACATCATAATTATTCTTATGTAAAATATTTGCTAATGTTACAATTTGACGCTGGGCTCCACCTGAACCAAGACTATCAATTAAGAGTAGTAATTTCATTTTTTATAAATATATAAACTCCGTGAGGCACAATATGCTAAAATTACCCAACCTAATTTAAAAATAAAAAGTTGAGAAGACAGTAAAACAGCTGTCATTGGTACAATATAAACAAAAGGAATTAATTCATTAAATTTTTGTTGAAATAAATAAGCTTTTTTAAAACATAAAAAAATAAAATAAAAAAACAACACAAATCCAATTAAACCAGAAATGGCTAAAATTTCTATAAAAACATTATGAGGGCTTATAAAACGAGAAAAAATAACATGTGAAAATTCATTGTAACCAGTAGAACCTACACCGAAAATCAAGTTTTCTTTAATTTGAGGAATAATTTGAATCCAAATTTCATCTCGCCCTGACAAATCACTCTCTTCTGAGGTTCTCGCTAATCTTTCACCTAAAACTTCAGAATTTAGAGCAATATTAATACCTAGAAAAGCTATTATAACTAAAAAAATAAACCCTAAAATTTTAATAAAAGATTTTTTTGTTTTATATAAAAAAAACATTAAAAATATTGATAAAATTAAACTTAAAAAAGCCGTACGCGATCCTGAATTAATAGCTAAATCTAATAAAGGATAAAATGACAATATTAATAATATTTTATAAAAATATTTTAGCCTATTTTTGATAATAAAGTGAATTAAAAACAAAATACTAATAACCATCCTAAACCCAACTAAATTCTCATTATCACCAAATAAAGAAATTCTACCTTCAGAATTAATAGATAATCCTAAATTTAAATAATAACAAAACGCTAAACAAATCGAACCTAAATAAAAACCAAAAAAACTCTTTTCAAGAACACCAGGTTTTAACTTTTCGTGACTAGATAACAAGAAAAATAAAATTATATTTTGAAACAAAGAAAAATCAAAAAAACTATAATCATAAACATTTATATTAAAAAAACTAATTAAAGTTAAATATGTAAAAAAAATAAACAAAAGTCTTAAATAAATCCTAAAATTATTAATTACAGAAAGGAAATATGATATATGTGGTACAATAGAAATAAGATATAAAAAACCAAATAATTTTGATATTGAAAAAAAACCATTCGTTGATAGAGGATCCCATACTTCAAAATTCAAAGAAAAGAACAATAAGAAAAGTAGAGTATTAGATTTTTTAAGTTTTAACATTTAATATAATTAATTATTTTCAAGAATTTTTCAACTGGTAATTTTAACAAAAATATATTTGACCTCATCACTATAACCTTTAAAATTTAAATTACAGTTTTAATGTATATTCATTAGTGTTTCTAAATTTAGATTATTTTTGTAGGGTTAATAATAAAACTTTCTTCACAAAAAACTACAGTATTAACAATACAGCATTATAATAAAATATTATTCCAAAATTTAATTTTAACAATAATATCGAATTTAAGATACTAATTTCTAGAAAACCAACAACCAAAATGTCTAAAAAATTTAGTCACAATAGATATTTTACTAAATTACGAATTTAATAAAATATGGCATAGACTTAAAATTTATAAGTCAGAATTCAATCCTATATTTATATCTTAGCTACTATCATTTACATCAGGAGTAAAAAGTAATCTTAAAATTAACTTAAATCATCCTCATTTACATTATTTTTATTTAACCATAAAACTAAAATATAAACCCTCCATATGTTAAAACTATAATCTACTTTTGATTCAAGATGTAAATGTAGTTGTTCTTTAAAAATTTTGTTATTTAAATTTGGAATACTTTTTAAAATATCATCAGTTAAATTTACCAATAAGTTCTCCTTTAATTCATTTCTTAACCAGTCGGCAATTGGAATAGCAAAGCCACGTTTTGGTAAATTAAAGATCTGTTCAGGTATAAAATCTTTTAATATATCTTTAAGAATAAATTTAGTGGTACCATTTTTAAATCTAAAATCAATAGGTAAAGTACGAGCAAATTCAACTACACGAAAATCTAAAAAAGGGCTTCTTGTTTCAACAGAATTAGCCATACTAGCTCTATCAACTTTAACATTGCTATCATTTTCTAACCACAATTTAATATTTAAATCAGCAGTCTTTTGAATATTAGAATCAGAAAAACCTCTATAATCTGAATAATATTTCTCTAACCAATATTTGGATTTTTTATTTAATAATTCTTGATTACCAATAAAAGTTCTTTCAATAAAATCATTTTCACTTTTACATTTTAATACAGATTTTAAATTATTCGTTTCAGGTAAAAGCTGACTTAATCCTATTCTAAAGACATATGGTATTTTTTTTAATTTATTGAATTTAGATATACTAAAAAAGTGATTATAACCAATAAAACTTTCATCTCCACCATCACCAGACAAAGCAACAGTTACATAATTTTTAGTAATTTTATTTAAAAGTAACGATGGTAAAGCACTACTATCTGCAAATGGCTCATCATACACTTCAAGCATTTTATTTAACAACTCATAAAAGTCATTAGTTTGTACAATTGTTGTAGTATGCTCAGTACCAATAATATCAGAAAACTTTTCTGCAACTTTACTTTCATCATATTTAGAATCATCAAAACCTATAGTAAAAGTTTTAATTTTTTCATTAGAAATTGAAGAAGCAATAGCCGTTACAAGTGCAGAATCAATACCACCAGATAAAAAACTACCTAATGAAACATCAGATTGCATTCTAATTTTAACAGCATCAAATAATAAATCTTTTAGCTGATTTTTAGCTTCATCATAAGTCAAATTGGTTAACTCAACTGGTTTTAAATTCCAATATTGCTCAATAATTTGTTTTTTAGCATTTAAATCAAACTCAATAGAATGACCGGGCTGTAATTTATAAATATTCTCAAATATTGAATAAGGCGAAGGAACATATCCAGTACATAAATAAATAGAAATAGCTTCTTCAGAAATTTTAGAAGTTTTATTTTTTAAAGGTTGTAATTGACTACAAATTTCAAATTGACCATCTTTCCAAAAATAGTAAAAGGGCTTTACCCCCATTCGATCTCTGGCACAAAATACTTTATTAGTAATTGAATCATAAATAGCAAACGCAAACATACCATTAAGCTTATCAAGTATCGCTTTACCCCAATGATAATATCCTATTAATAAAACTTCAGTATCACTTGTGGTTTCGAATTCAAAACCTATTTTAATCAGTTCATTTTTTATATCTAAAAAATTATAAATCTCACCATTAAAGACAATAGTCAAATTCTTATAAACATAAGGTTGGTTAGATCTAGCATCTAAATCTAGAATAGCCAATCTTAAATGACCGAAAGTTAATGAGTCTTTTTTTAAAATACCTGTAAAATCAGGCCCTCTATATTTTATTTTATCAAGTTTTTCATTAACTTGATCTTCTGAAAAAGGAATATTAGTTAAATATATACCACACATGAAATTAAAATAAATTAAAATAAATTAAATAATATTGCTCAAGTTATTATCAAACAAATTTTCTTGGTAATTGGTCGATATTTTCTTTTACAACTTTTGCTGGATTACCAGCGACAATAGTATTAGATGGAACATTTTTTGTTACAACAGAACAAGCAGCTATAACAGAATTATCACCAATAGTAACTCCTTTATTAATTCTAACAAATTGACCTATCCATACATTTTCACCAATAACAATAGGTGCTGAATCTGAATGTTTCCAATTTCTTAAATCTGAATCCCAAGAAGACGCATACATGATTTTTCTATCTTCAGGATTTACGGGATGATTATTATTATCGTAAATTCTGATATTGTCAGCTAGAGCTGTTCCTTTACCTATTGTAATAGAATTAACCGCACCAATTATTGTTGCGCCTCCAATTTTAACATTTTCCTTAATAATAATTTTCCCATTGTTTTGTGACATTAATGTCCCATACATTCTACAATTATCACCTAAGACAATATCTTCTTTTGTACTTCCATCAAATAAAACAATAGATGAAATTTTTAAAAAGTCTACCTTACCTAAGATTGTAGCTCTTTTTAACAAACTAACAGAATTAAACTTTTTAAGAATCGAATTAATTATATTTTTTATCATTTTTTAAAATTTTATTTCTTAATGATTTATATAAATTTAAAAATAGCTCTTTCTCATTTAAATTAAAAACAAAAATGTAAAACAAAAATGAATACAAAACACCAATAAGAGTAATAACAATTGAGAATTTGAAAATTTCATTTATATCTAAAAAAAAGTTTAAAATTAAACCAAGAGAATATAAAGAAACAAAAATTAAACAAGGTTTCATAATAGACTCAATAACAAATTTTCGTATATCCAATTGAACTATCATTTTTGCAAAAAATAGAGTAATAACCAAAGTTAAAAATTGAGCAATAATCATCGTATAAAAAATACTTATAGGAGGATAACTATTTTTAAACAATAAATAACCGATAGGAATATTAGCCATTAACATAATTGAAATTATTATCTGATACCATTTAATCTTACCAGAAGCATAAATAGCTCTTGTAATACCCGGATATAATTGCATTATAAGAAAAGTTACTATTATAGAATTACAAAATGACAATGTATATTCGGGGAACTCTTTTAACCAAATACTTAAAATAAAATTTGTGTAAAGTAGTATTGGTATTGAAACAAGACTTGATAAAAAAAATGAAAGTTTTGAAGAAAAAACAGAAACAAACAACATTCTTTCTTGATTATCAGCACCTTGTGCTTTAGTAATCATTGGTGTAAAAACTGTTATTAAGGTAACAGCAAAAGTTGTTACTAACGCATTTAATTGATTAGCAATACCATAAGCTGTATTAACAACAGTACCAAAAAAAACATTTAAAACTACATTAGCTCCCTGATTACGCATTACTACAGCCAATGAACCTAAACTATTCCAACCTGCAAAACCAAACATTTCTTTAAATAAAGGCTTATCGAAATCTCTTTTATTTAAATCGATTCTACACTCTAAATAACGTATTCTACACCAAATAATATTAATTATACTTCCGATAATAACAGAAAGTAACATAAAATAAGTATAAACTAATAGCTTTTCATCTATAACATAATAAAGGATAAATGCAGCGAAAAATTTAAAACATATAGAAACAATATCTGATATTGAAGAAAACCACATCTCCTCTCTAGCATTTATTACTGAAGTAAATGGTATAACAAATATTGTTATAGCTGAAGAAACTATCATAATATCATAAACTCGAATAGCATTATTCATATCTTGTTCATTTATTTTTAAAAATCCATTAAATAAAAAGGGCTGAACTATTTTAAAAATAAAAACTACTATTAACGCCAAAATAAAATGTACAACTAAACTTAGATTAAAAATTTTTTTTACTTTAATCATATTATTCTCACCTATAGCAATAGATAAAAATCTTTGTGCTGAAACAGTTAATGCTCCTGTAAAAAAAGATAATAATGTAATTACACCTGCGATTAAATTATATAAACCAAAAGAATCTACTCCTAATTCTTCCAACACTATTCTAGTAGAAAAAAGAATTACAAATGAATTAATTATAATTTTTATATACAGTGATAAAGTGTTTATCAAAATTTTGTGAGATTGTGACATCTTGTTTTATAATTTTAAATAATGAAGAGAAGCACTGGTTTCTACAATCTACTATCAGCCTCAATCAATATCCCTTTCACATCATAAATTATCCCACCTTCTTTTAAGAATTGAGATAAATTTAAGCTTGTGAATTCTTTATGAGCAACGGTTAATATAATAGCATCAAAATCCTTAGGCGGATTTGCTGATTTGCTGATTTGATTTAATGTGTTAACCGAAGTTAATTTATATTCATGCTCAACCTCTGCAGGGTTTGCCCATGGGTCGTAGGTTACTACTTCAACACCGTAATCTTGTAATGAAGTAATTACATCTACCGCTTTTGTGTTGCGCACATCTGGGCAGTTTTCTTTAAATGTAATTCCTAAGTTCAATACACGTGCCCCACATACGTTGATCTTTTTCTTGATCATGGTTTTAATTACTTGAGAAGCTACATATTCGCCCATAGAGTCATTTAAACGACGACCAGCTAAAATGATTTCTGGATGATACCCTGCTTCTTGAGCTTTTTGTGCTAAGTAATATGGATCAACACCAATACAATGTCCACCCACTAAACCTGGTTTAAATGGCAAAAAGTTCCATTTGGTACCTGCAGCTTCTAAAACTGCATGGGTATCAATATCTAATAAATTGAAAATTTTAGCTAATTCGTTTACAAAAGCAATATTGATATCGCGTTGTGAATTTTCAATTACTTTAGCAGCCTCTGCAACTTTAATACAGGGTGCTAAATGCGTACCTGCAACAATAACTTCTTTATATAAATTGTTTACAACCTCACCAATTTCTGGTGTAGAACCTGAAGTCACTTTTAATATTTTTTCAACTGTATGTTCTTTATCTCCAGGGTTGATACGCTCTGGAGAATAACCTGCAAAGAAATCTTGGTTAAATTTCAGCCCCGATACACGCTCTAAAACGGGAATACACTCTTCTTCTGTAACCCCTGGATAAACAGTGGATTCATAAATAACGATATCGCCTTTTTTCAACACTTTACCTACTGTTTCTGAAGATTTGTATAAAGGTGTTAAATCTGGTCTATTATTTTTATCTACTGGTGTAGGAACGGTTACCACATAAACATTTGCTGTTTCAATATCAGCTAAATTATGAGAACAATACAATCCGTTTATATCCGTTGAAAAAGGATTCTCTTTTACTAAAACAGCTTGTAAAGCTTCATCAGAAACTTCTAATGTAAAATCAGTTCCATTATTTAATTCTCCAATACGTTTTTGATTAATATCAAAACCCACTACAGGAAATTTAGTTGCAAATAATCTTGCTAAAGGCAAACCTACATAGCCTAAACCAATAACGGCAATTTTGTGTTGTGTATTCATTTTTTTGGTTATATCTATTATAATAAGTGTTTTTGATTCCAATACCAAGTGACTGCTTCTTGTAAACCTTGGCGTATTACATGAGAAGGATTATAACTCAACATTTCTTTAGCCTTATTTACAGAAGCCAATGAATGTGGAATATCTCCTTGACGGTTTGGTCCATGATTCACAGGAATGTTAGCAATCTCAGGATCAAATGCTGTTAAAAATTCTTTTATATAACTTACCAATTGGTTTAAGTTGGTACGATCACCTACAGCTGTATTGTAAACGGTATTAACTGCTAATGGATTCTCGGTTAACATTGCCAATTCATTCATTTGAATGACGTTATCGATATATGTAAAATCACGAGAATTCTCTCCAGTACCGTTAATCGTTGGTGACTCGTGTTGGATTAACAATTTAGTAAATAATGGAATAACAGCTGCATAAGCCCCACGTGTATTTTGACGACGACCAAATACATTAAAATATCGTAAACCAATGATTTCCATTCCATACGTTTTAGCGAATACATCAGCATATAATTCATTCACATATTTGGTAACTGCATACGGAGATAAAGGTTTACCAATCACGTCTTCTACTTTTGGCAAAGCTTCCGAATCTCCATAGGTTGAAGAAGAAGCTGCATAAACAAAACGTTTAATACCTGCATCACGAGCTGCTACTAACATATTTAAAAAACCTGATACATTTACTTCATTAGACGTAATTGGGTCATTTATTGAACGAGGAACTGAACCTAAAGCTGCTTGATGTAATACATAATCAACACCAGTTACTGCCTTTATACACGTATCTAAATCACGAATATCTCCTTCAATAAGAGTATAATTTTCATTTAAAAAAAATTCTTCAATGTTATGAGGGTATCCTGTAGCAAAATTATCTAAACAAGTTACTTTGTATCCTTTGTTTAAGAAATGTTCAGTTAAATTCGAACCGATAAAACCGGCACCTCCTGTAATTAATATGTGCTTCATTGTGTTTATTTACAAACTTTCATTAAATATGTTCCATACCCACTTTTAACAAGAGGTTGGGCTATTTTGGTTAATTGTTCTTTATTAATATACTTCATACGGAATGCTACTTCTTCGATAGCTCCGATTTTTAGACCTTGGCGTTCTTCGATTACTTGTACAAACTGCCCTGCTTGCATCAACGAAGCAAAGGTACCCGTATCTAACCAAGCTGTACCGCGATCAAAAACACCTACTTTTAAGTTTCCTTTTTCTAAATATACTTTGTTTACATCTGTGATTTCATACTCGCCACGCGCAGAAGGTTGGATGTTTTTTGCAATTTCAACCACGCTGTTATCATAGAAATATAAGCCCGGAACTGCATAATTAGATTTTGGGTTCAAAGGTTTTTCTTCAATAGAAATAACCTCGTTGTTATCATTAAACTCCACTACTCCGTAACGTTCTGGATCACTTACAGGATAAGCAAAAACGACTCCGCCTGATACATCCGTACAACTTTGTAAAAGTTTTGACATACCTGAACCATAAAAGATATTATCGCCCAATATTAAAGCAACTTTATCATCACCGATAAATTTCTCGCCAATAAGAAATGCTTGAGCTAATCCGTTAGGTTCAGCCTGCTCAGCATATTCAAAACGACAACCTAATTGAGTTCCGTTTCCTAAAAGTTTTTTGAAATGAGGTAAATCATGAGGGGTTGAGATAATAAGAATCTCATTAATTCCGGCTAACATTAGAGTAGAAAGCGGATAATATATCATAGGTTTATCGTAAACAGGCATCAATTGCTTGCTTACCGCCAAAGTTAACGGATGCAAGCGAGTACCCGAACCTCCGGCTAAAATAATTCCCTTCATGTGTTGTTTGTTTTTTTGGTTTTTGGTTTTGATTTTCAAATAATTAGCATCTATTTATTTTTAAATGCTTTTTCTTTTACAATCAGCCGTAAAAATAAGTAAACCCATTATGACTACCAAACTTAATTGTCTTTTATTTTATTTTTAACAACAGAGCAACAAAATAACTAATTAATAAACAATATTCTACTATTTAAGTTAAAAAAAAGGAATTGTGAAAAATTCAGCAATAAAAAAGGATAAGATTTAACAACTGTTAATAATTTATAATTACTCTTTTACTATCAAATTCAACAATAAATAGTCATTTTCTATTATTTTGTTTGTTGATGCGCGGATTTAACTTCGTTCTGTTCGGACTATGTCCTCGGGTGCGGATTCGCTTTGTTTCTACTTAATATTCAATTTTGAACTTTAAACATTAAACTTTACAATCAGATCATTTTATTTTTAAATCTTCAAATTATCACATTTAGAAATTCAATTCTCCAGTTCTAAATTGCTGATTTAACTTCGTTCCGTTCGGACTATGTCCTCGGGTGCGGATTCGCTTTGTTTCTACTGAATATAATATTTCGAACTTTAAACATTAAACCTTAAACTTTACAATCAGATCATTCTATTTTCAAATCTTCAAATTATCACATTTAGAAATCCAATTCTCCATACCTAAATTGCGGATTTAACTTCGTTCCGTTCGGACTATGTCCTCGGGTGCGGATTTGCTTAGTATCTACTGGATATACTATTTTGAACTTTAAACATTAAACCTTAAACTCTACAATCAGATCATTCTATTTTCAAATCTTCAAATTATCGCATTTACAAATTCAATTCTCCATTCGTAAATTGCGGATTTAACTTCGTTCCGTTCGGACTATGTCCTCGGATGCGGATTCGCTTTGTTTCTACTTAATATTCTATTTTGAACTTTAAACATTAAACTTTACAATCAGATCATTCTATTTTCAAATCTTCAAATTATCACATTTGCAAATTCAATTCTCCATTCCTAAATTGCAGATTTAACTTCGTTCCGTTCGGACTATGTCCTCGGGTGCGGATTCGCTTTGTATCTACTGAATATAATATTTTAAACATTAAACCTTAAACTTTAAACCTTAAACTTTACAATCAGATCATTCTATTTTCAAATCTTCAAATTATTACTTTTTCAAATTCAATTCCTGATTTAACTTCGTTCCGTTCGGACTATGTCCTCGGGTGCGGATTTGGTTATCTTCTTTTGGAT
>NZ_RQVQ01000024.1 GCF_003865405.1 Paenimyroides tangerinum | reverse complement strand
TTCATGAGTCAAATTTAAGATTTTAGTCTTAACTTCAACTGAACGCTAAGTTAGTATATCCACCCCATGAATGTGTTCCTTTTCAAACGGAATGATTATAAGTCTATCTGTTTCGAATTTCATTAGATGAAAATTATAATGATATTAAAACAAAGCACTAACCAAATCTTCAATTTTTGAAATTAAGACAACTTCAATTTGTTTGGATTGATACGTGATTTTATTGTATTTGGAAATAAATATTTTAGAAAAGCCTAATTTCTCAGCTTCTTGAATACGTTGGTCCACACGATTTACAGGACGAATTTCACCTGAAAGTCCGACTTCACCTGCAAAACAGAAATCTTTAGAAACGGCATCATCTTCGTTTGATGAAAGAATCGAAACGACAACAGCCAAATCGATAGCCGGGTCGTCAACTGAAATCCCGCCCGTAATGTTTAAGAAAACATCTTTCATTCCCAAACGGAAACCAGCACGTTTTTCCAAAACCGCTAAAATCATATTTAAACGTTTTAGATTGTAACCCGTTGAACTACGTTGAGGCGTTCCGTAAACTGCAGTACTTACCAAAGCTTGAACTTCAATCATCAACGGACGCATTCCTTCTAATGTTGAAGCAATCGCGGTTCCTGAAAGTTCTTCTTGACGATGCGAAAGTAAAATCTCTGAAGGATTTGAAACTTCTCGTAAACCAGAACCTTGCATTTCGTAAATTCCCAATTCGGCCGTTGAACCAAAACGGTTTTTTAAAGCACGAAGAATTCGGTATACGTGATTTCGATCTCCTTCAAACTGAAGAACCGTATCCACCATGTGTTCCAAAATCTTTGGTCCAGCAATGTTTCCATCTTTGGTAATATGTCCGATTAAAATAACCGGAGTTGATGTTTCTTTTGCGAATTTAATCAACTCGGCTGTAGTTTCTTTAATCTGCGAAATCGTACCTGCTGAAGCCTCAATATAATCGGTATGTAAGGTTTGAATCGAATCGATAATCAAAACATCGGGTTGAATATCTTCTATTTGTTTAAAAATATTTTGCGTATTGGTTTCGGTAAGAATGTAACAAGTGGTGTTATTTGGATTTACACGTTCGGCACGCATTTTAATTTGTTTCTGACTTTCCTCACCCGAAACATATAAAACTTTGTAAGGTAGTTTTAAAGATAATTGTAACAAAAGCGTACTTTTTCCGATTCCAGGTTCACCACCAAGAAGCACCATTGAACCAGGAACCAATCCACCACCAAGAACTCGATTTAATTCGCCGTCTAACGTATTTAAACGAACTTCTTGCGAACTGTCAATTTCGTTAATCAATAATGGTTTTGAAACGCGTTTTACACCAACAGAAGATTTGGTTTGCCAAGCTACTTTTTCTTCTTTTTGAATGACCTCTTCAACAATTGTGTTCCATTGTTTACAAGCCGTACATTGCCCTAACCATTTTGAAAATTGCGTTCCACAAGAGGAACAAAAGAATGCAGTTTTTACTTTTGCCATTTTGACGCTATAAGAAATAGGCATTATGCAGTAAGTTAAACTTATTGCTAATGACTAAAGAATTATTAAAGCGTGAAGTTACGAAATTATTTATTTTTCTTCATTTGTATAATTATAAACATTACAAAAACAATGATTAAACAAACTGCTCTATTTATCCATTTTGAATATTCTTCACTAACAAACATCGAGCAAATCATTCCAACAGAAGCAATAAACAACAATAAAAGTAAAAACGTTTTATAAGCTTTCATTGCGTTGCGAATTCTTACGATTTAACCGTTCATTAATTAAAAGACAACCGGAACTTAATATCATACAAAAAGCCCCAATTAAATTGTAACCATAGAAAAACAAGGCTCCACCTGAAAGTAACAAAATAGCATTTAATATTCTTAGAAACTTTACCATATTAATTTAATTTAAAAGAGGTTAGTAGATTCTAAATATACGAAATTATTTATTTTTATTAAAAAGCGGAAGCAACAAGAACGACAATCCGCCCATTAAAACAATTATTGCAGTTTGTGAGGTCCAAAGAATCCATCCAAAAGCAGTTCCTACAGTTGCGGAAATTCCATAAATTAAAAGAATTTCGGAAATCATCAACGGAAAAGCTCCAAAACCTCCGTTTGTAAAGGTAACAGCTAAACTTCCAACAACGAAAGCAACCATTACTACGCCAAGTGAAATATCTGAAGTTTCTTGTAAAGCTAAAGTTCCAAAGTAAAAGGTTATTACATACGAAATCCAAATAATTGCGGTGTGGAATAAAAATCCAATCCGATTCGGCATTCGGTAAATACTCAAAACACCTTCAACTAAACCTTTTATTTTAGTTCGAATGAAAATGAAAAACTTAAGTTTAGAATAGAATAAAAGGTAAATTCCAACTATTCCACAAATCACTAAAACGGTCAATAAAATCAATAAACTTTCGAAAGGAATTTTTTCTAATAAGAAATCTTTTAGTTGGTTGTACTGAAGGATAAATGCAATTGAAACAAAAATCAACAAACAAACCAAATCGATTAATCGTTCTGAAATGATGGTTCCAAATCCTTTATCAAAAGGAATTTTTTGGTATTTCTGTAGTACAACTGCTCGTGAAACTTCGCCAGAACGCGGAACGGTTAAATTCATTAAATAGCCAATGGAAATTGCCATCAAATTATTTAGAAAATTGGATTTATATCCTAAATAATTTAATCCGTATTTCCAGCGGTAAGCTCTTGAGAATAATCCAACTAAAGAAAATAAAGAAGATAAAAGTATATAATTGTAATTCGCGCCCTTGAAATAACTAGTCATTTCGGCTAATTGTTCGGGTGTGAATTTATTGTAAGCGTAATAAACCAAAAAAACTCCCAACAAAAGTGGGAGTAAGATATTTAATATTTTTTTTACCTTCGGATTCAAAAGTTAGGTTAATGAGTTATCTGTTTCATTAGGAAAAACGATTGAAGGTTTGAAAGATTTCGCTACCTCAAAATCCATAATTCCATAAGAAATGATAATTACGATATCGCCTTGATGAACCTTACGAGCAGCTGGTCCGTTTAAGCAAATTTCTCCGCTGTTACGAGTTCCAGGAATTGCATACGTTTCAAAACGTTCTCCATTGTTTACATTAACAATAGAAACTTTTTCACCCTCGATAATATTTGAAGCCTCCATTAAAGCGATATCAATGGTAATGCTTCCAATATAATTTAAATCAGCACCTGTAACTTTTACACGGTGGATTTTAGATTTTACTACTTCTACTTGCATAAGGCAAAGTTATAATTAATTTAATGAAATATTATCTATTAATCGAACATTATCAATTAGAGCAACAACGAAACCTCTATATTTAACATTGTTTAATTTTTCTTTAGCAGAATTTAAAGAATGTTCATCAGCGATTTCGAAATATTCTAATTCAAAATTAGGGTGTTTTTTGAATTCATTTTCAACAAATTCTATGACTTCTTCGATAGATTTAGTTTCGAATAATTCTTTTGCTTGAAGCATAATTTGATAAATCAATGTAGCTTCTTTTTTAGCTTCGGTAGAAAGTAATTCGTTACGAGAACTCATTGCTAATCCATCTTCTTGACGAAAGATAGGAACTCCAATAATTTCAACTGGTAAATTGAATTGAGAAGTCATATTTCGAACAATTTGTAATTGCTGAAAATCTTTTTCACCAAAATAAGCTTTGTCTGCTTCAGAAATTTCAAAAAGTTTTTTTACAATCGTACCAACTCCGTTAAAGTGACCTGGTCGATTTGCGCCTTCCATTTGATTTTCTAATCCGTCGTATTTAAAAACATCTGCAACAGCATTGTCTTCATAAATATCGTGAACAGAAGGTGCAAAAATGATGATTTTGTCAGATAAACTTTCAATCAATTTTACGTCTTTTTCTAAAGTTCTTGGATATTTTTCAAGGTCATTTGCGTTGTTAAATTGGGTAGGATTTACAAAAATGCTTACTACAACAACATCATTTTGGTCTAATGCAAGCTTCATTAATGATAAATGACCTTCGTGAATTGCACCCATTGTAGGAACCAATCCAATTGTTTTACCCTCTGTTTTTAAAGGGCTTAAGTATTCTTTTAGTGTAATTTGAGTAGTGTAAACTAACATCACATGTGTTTTATAAGAAATGCAAAATTAGTATTTTAGATAAATATATCGACAATTTTTTGTAATTTTGTATGTTTTTACACAGAATATAATTAAATACAAACGCAATGAAAGATAAGAGGATATTATACGTATCATCTGAAGTAGTGCCATATTTACCAGAAAACGAGGTTTCTCAAATGTCGTTTGACACTCCAAAAATGATTAATGATTTAGGCGGACAGATTCGAATTTTTATGCCTAGATATGGAAGTATTAATGAGAGAAGACATCAATTACACGAAGTAATTCGATTATCTGGAATGAACTTGGTAATTAACGACATGGATATGCCTCTAATTATCAAGGTAGCTTCTATTCCTAAAGAAAGAATCCAAGTATATTTCATTGATAATGATGAGTATTTTAAACGTAAACATACTTTTGTTGACGAAGAAAATGTAATGTATGAAGATAATGATGAACGTGCTATTTTCTTTACAAAAGGAGTTGTTGAAACGGTTAAAAAATTAAATTGGGTACCAGATGTTATTCATGTGCAAGGTTGGTTGGCTTCTTTGTTGCCGCTTTACATGAAAAAATATTATAAAAACGAAACTATTTTTGCTGATACAAAAATAGTTACATCTGTATTTACTAAGACTTTTGACCAGAAATTGTCTGAAAATATGCACGAAAAAGTTGCTTTTGATGGTTTTGATGCAATTGATATCGAAATTTTAAAAGAAGCTACTTTCGAAAACATCATGAAAAATGCGATTGATTTTTCAGACGGTGTTATCATTTCATCAGAAAACATAACATCAGATTTAACAAATTATATAGAAACTTCAGGGAAACCTTTCTTACCTTTCACTTCGAAAGAGAAAATGTCTGAAATATATACAGACTTTTATAGAAACCAACTTTTATAAGAAATTATAATTATGAAAAGAAAATCGTTAATTGGAGTTTTAATCGCTAGTATCGCTATATTTTCACAATCATGTGATAGCGATTTTAATGAAATTGGATCTGATATTTTTGGAGATGATGGTTTTGGTTTTGAATCTTATCAGGTTCAGAATATTAACGCTTCAATGGTGAATACAGGTGAAGTTAGTACAAAAAATTTAATTGTGAATAATTTAGGTGTTTACGAAGATGCTGTTTTCGGAAAAACAACGGCACATTTTGTTACACAATTAGAAATGACTAACGGAAATGAATTTACAAATGTGAGTAACAATCCTGTAATCGATTCTGTTTATGTATATATTCCATATAATAGTTCAATTGAAGATACTGATTCTGACGGAAACACATCTTACAAGTTAAATAATGTTTATGGTAACGGTACGTTTACTTTAAATCTTTTTGAGAACGGATATCTTTTAAGAAATTTTGATCCGAATAATAATTTAGATACTCAAGAATATTATTCTTCAGATAAATCTTTATTTGATAATAATAAAAAAGGAATTGCTGGTGGACGTTTAAATAATTCGACTTCAACTTCTCAGAATACGAATTTCAAAATAAGTGATCAAGAAATTCTTCTTTATAAATATGATAAAGAGGGACAAATCATTAATGATTCTAATAATAATCCAACAGTAAAAGAGCGTAAAAAACCAGGTATTTGGTTAGATTTGGATAATGATTATTTCCAAAACGCATTTTTTGCTAATGGTAAATACAAAACAATATTAAACAATAATGTTCTTAAAGAATATTTTAAAGGACTTTATTTCAATGTTGAAGCAAATGGAAGTCAAAATGCTTTGGCACAATTGAATATTTCTGGTGGAGAATTTGTTATTGTTTATAAAGCAGACAAAAGTAGTACTGACACAACACGTGAGCGTAAAACTTTAAAGTTGAAAATCGGATATTCACCTGAAGCAAAAGCTTATGCAACTACAGTTAATTTAATTGAAGATGTAAATTCACAAAATTATAAAGACGCTTTAGTTTCAAATGCTTCAAATCCATTGTGGATTAAAGGAAATAATGGTTCGATTGCTACAATTTCTCTTTTCGGAAACGATGCTGATGGGAATGGAGTTGCAGATGAATTGGATGTAATCAAAGAAAATGATTGGTTAATCAATCAAGCTGTTTTAACAGTTTATGTTGATAGAACATTACAAACTAATAATTCAGATTTGCAACCTAATCGTTTATTTGTTTATGATGCCAAAAACAATACAACAATAGTTGATTACAATACAGATGCAACAACGAATCCAGTGAAGAATTTATACAATGGAATTATAGATGTTTCATCTGAAAATAATACAATAAAATACCGTTTTAGAGTTACAAATCACATTAATAACTTAATCAAGAAAGATTCAACAAATGTTGTGCTTGGTTTAGCAGTTACAAATGACATTTCATTGAGTACATTTAATGTTTTGAAGAATCCTAAAACATCATTCAATACAAAAATTTCAAAAATACCAACAGGTTCAGTTACATCGCCTTTTGGAACTATTTTGCACGGACCCAACCACTCTGATGTAAACACTAGAATGAAATTAGATTTATTTTATACCAAAAAAACCAATTAAAACATGTGTGGAATTGTAGGATACATTGGAGCGAAAGAGGCGTATCCAATAATCATTAAAGGATTAAAAAGATTAGAATACCGTGGTTATGATAGTGCAGGGTTAGCATTATTTAACGGTGAAAAATTTATTTCAAGTAAAACAAAAGGTAAGGTTTCTGACTTAGAATTAAGAGCTGAAGCTGAAGGTACTTTAAAGGGTTCTATGGGAATTGGACATACACGTTGGGCAACTCACGGTGTTCCGAATGACGTAAATTCACATCCCCATTTTTCAAATTCTGGTGAATTGGTTATTATTCACAACGGAATCATCGAAAACTACGAACCATTAAAACAAGAGTTAATCAAAAGAGGTTATACTTTTAAGTCGGATACAGATACTGAAGTATTGGTTAATTTAATTGAAGATGTTCAAAAGACAAATAATTTAAAATTAGGAAAAGCTGTTCAGGTTGCGTTAAACCAAGTTATTGGTGCTTATGCAATTTGTGTAATGGATATTAAAAAGCCAAACGAAATTGTTGCGGCTCGTTTAGGAAGTCCATTAGCAATTGGAGTTGGTGATGGTGAATATTTCGTAGCTTCAGATGCTTCTCCTTTTATTGAATATACAAATAACGCCATCTATTTGGAAGATGAAGAAATGGCAATTATTCGTTTACATAAACCAATCAAAATTCGTAAAATTAAAGATGACGAATTGGTTAGTCCATATGTTCAAGAATTACAGTTAAATTTAGAGCAGATCGAAAAAGGTGGTTACGAGCATTTCATGTTAAAAGAAATTCACGAACAACCGGCTGTAATTAAAGATACATTCCGTGGTAGATTATTATCTGATAAAGGTTTAATCAAAATGGCTGGAATTGAAGATAATCTTCAAAAATTCACAAATGCAAAACGTATTATTGTTGTTGCTTGTGGAACTTCTTGGCATGCAGGTTTAGTTGGTGAATATATGATTGAAGAGTTTGCTCGTATTCCTGTTGAAGTTGAATACGCATCTGAATTCCGTTATAGAAACCCAATCATCAATGAAGACGATGTTGTTATTGCAATTTCGCAATCTGGAGAAACTGCAGACACTTTAGCAGCTATTAAATTAGCTAAAGAAAAAGGGGCATTCGTATTTGGTGTTTGTAATGTTGTTGGTTCTTCTATTTCTAGAGAAACTCATGCTGGTGCATATACACATGCTGGACCGGAAATCGGAGTTGCTTCAACAAAAGCATTTACAACACAAATTACTGTTTTAGCTTTGATCGCGTTAAGATTAGCTGAAGCTAAAGGGACTATGTCTAAATCTGAATATTTACGTAATTTATTAGAATTAGAATTGATTCCAGAAAAAGTTGAAGAAGCTTTAAAAGAGGATGCAAACATTATCAAAATTGCTGAGATCTATAAAGATTCAACAAACTGTTTATATTTAGGAAGAGGATTTAATTATCCAGTTGCATTAGAAGGTGCTTTAAAATTAAAAGAGATTTCTTACATCCACGCAGAAGGATATCCGGCTGCAGAAATGAAACACGGTCCAATCGCATTGATTGATGAACAAATGCCAGTTATTGTAATTGCTCCAAATCAAAATCATTACGATAAAGTAGTAAGTAATATTCAAGAGATTAAAGCTCGTAGTGGAAAAATCATTGCTGTGGTTTCTAAAGGTGATACGCAAGTAAAAGCATTAGCTGACCATATCATCGAAATGCCTGAATCTACAGAGGCCTTAACTTCAATTATTGCTACAATTCCTTTACAGTTATTGTCTTACCATATTGCGGTAATGAGAGAATGTAATGTGGATCAGCCAAGAAATTTAGCTAAATCTGTTACGGTTGAATAGATTGTAATAAATTATATATAAAAATAGGATTATCTTAAAAAGGTAATCCTATTTTTTATTTTTCAAATTCTATAATTCTTTGTATTCTTTTTTATGGTTATCTCTTTTTTACTTTTTATATCTGTTTTATCTTATGAAATCTTGTTTTGTTTTTAAATATATTTTTTTAACTTAATTTATTGTTATTATTTATTAAAATTGTTAATTTAATTTACTTAAATTTGTATTTTCTAATTATAATGCTAAAAGTTAATTATTGAATATTTTTTTAATTAAATATGGTTTATTTATGAAAAAATTTAATTTATTTAGAGTTGATAACCCTAGTTTTAGAAATTTCTTGGGTTTAAAAAAAATTGCAAGAAATGAATATGGAACCATGTGTTTTGTTGATGGAAAAATATATGATGGTATGTATTATGTGATTTTTGATGTTGATACTCACAAATATAGTTTTATGTGTCCAAAAGGAGTAGTTCTCTTTTCTTTGTAAAAATTTAAATTAGATTGTTAATAACTATGAGCTAGTTTTATTTAATAAAATTGAGGTGATTTTTTTAACCTGTTTTGTGGAGTTTTTAAATTAAATTTCAACTATGCGAAATATCATATTTTTTTTCTTTTTTAGTTTAACCGCAATTGCTCAAGAAAAAGATTACATTCAGTATCATAAGGATATCAATAAAGCGGAAGAATTATTTTTTTTGCAAAGTCAGACAGATAGTGCACTTTATTATTATGATAAGGTTTTTGGGGCTTATGATTATATTTTCGTTAAAGATTTAGTGAATGCAGCTCAAATCTCGATTTTCTCTGATAAACCCTATCAAAAATATATCGAACAGGCTTTTGAATACGGTTTGAAGTTAGAACATCTTAAAAACTATCCTTTGTTTGCAAAAGTTTTACCTCAGTTATCAAATGATAAAAAATTGAAAATCTTATATAATGAAAAGCGAAAAAATTATCTCTCTAAAATTAATTTTAATTATTTAGATCAAATTTATAAAATGGCTATTCAAGATCAAAAAACGAAAAGTCAAAACAATTATCAAATCAATATTTTAAAAACAACCGATAAACTAATATATCTTACTTTAGCAAAAGGATTCCCAGGGGAACGTTTGTTAGGTATTTCTGATAGCACTATTTTTAAAGAAATCAACAAACCTCATCTGGATCTTTATGAACAAAGAAAAGATGCTAAAAATCTTTTTTATATGAATTCAAATGAAAAAGGTTTAGCTCAAGAATGGTCGTTAGTAATGTTTGTGCATAATGATTGTTCATATAAGTTATATCATAAGATTCTATTAGATGAAGTTAAAAAAGGGAATATTTATCCACGAGATGTAGGATTGATTTATGATAATATGTTCCGAACTCAACGAAATGATTACCCCAGTTATTGTGGTGCGGTAAATTTTAAAGGGGTATATCGGTTGAATTTATTTACGGATTATTCAAATTTTAAAGACATCAATCAAACAAATAAAATGAGAGAAGAACTTTTTATTGTTTCAACTTATGTGGATGATAAGAAAAGAGATTATGAATTTGATCATGATTTTAAATTGTTTTCCGGATTTTGGTGGTGTAGGTAAAGGTTGGCTTTTTACTCTTGATAATTAGATTCTTAATATCGTTTTTTGTAAATCTTCTTTATTTTAATTGTAAGTATTACTCCAAAATATTAACGATTGTATATTCAAAAAAGTTTATTTAGTTTCATGTTTGATTAGAAAGTGTAATTTTTATTAACATATAATTAATAAAACGAACGCATTAATCAAAAAAACAGAAATTATACAATAAAAAACTTTCCTTTTCAGATAAAAAAAATTATCTTTGCACTCTGAAAAAAGAGGTTTTTTCATAAACGATAAATAGCTGTTAAATAAAAACATAAGCAATGTCTAAAGTTACAGGAAAAGTTGCACAAGTTATCGGGCCAGTTGTTGACGTAGTTTTTGATACTACGAATGCTGAACTTCCGAAAATTTACGATTCATTAGAAATCACTAAAGTAGATGGTTCTAAATTAGTATTAGAAGTACAATCTCACGTTGGAGAAGACACTGTTCGTACCATTTCTATGGACTCAACAGATGGATTAAACCGTGGTCACGAGGTTGTTGCATTAGGAACTCCAATACAAATGCCAATTGGTAAAGACGTATTCGGACGTTTATTTAATGTAATTGGAGACGCTATCGACGGATTAGGGAATCTTCCAAAAACAGGAGAAAATGGTTTGCCAATTCACAGACCAGCTCCAAAATTCGAAGATTTATCTACATCTTCAGAAATTTTATACACAGGTATCAAAGTAGTAGATTTAATTGCTCCTTATTCTAAAGGAGGTAAAATTGGATTATTCGGTGGTGCTGGTGTTGGAAAAACAGTATTGATTCAAGAATTGATGAATAACATCGCTAAAGGTCACGGTGGTTTATCTGTATTCGCAGGAGTTGGTGAAAGAACTCGTGAAGGAAACGATTTATTACGTGAGATGTTAGAGTCAGGAATTATCAAATATGGTGAAGATTTCATGCACTCTATGGAAAATGGAGGATGGGATTTAACTAAAGTTGACAAACCAGGTATGAGAGATTCAAAAGCTACTTTCGTATTCGGTCAGATGAATGAGCCACCAGGAGCTCGTGCACGTGTTGCTTTATCTGGATTAACTATCGCTGAATATTTCCGTGATGGTGCTGGTGACGGTCAAGGTAAAGATGTATTATTCTTCGTTGATAATATCTTCCGTTTTACTCAAGCTGGTTCTGAGGTATCTGCATTATTAGGCCGTATGCCTTCTGCAGTAGGTTACCAACCAACTTTAGCAACTGAGATGGGTGCAATGCAAGAGCGTATTACATCTACAAAAACTGGTTCTATTACTTCAGTTCAGGCGGTTTACGTTCCTGCGGATGATTTAACGGATCCTGCTCCTGCTACAACTTTTGCTCACTTAGATGCAACAACAGTATTGTCTCGTAAAATTGCTGAGTTAGGTATTTATCCAGCGGTAGATCCATTAGATTCTACTTCTCGTATCTTATCTAAAGAAGTTTTAGGTGCTGAACATTACGATTGTGCTCAAAGAGTAAAAATGATTTTACAAAAATACAAAGAGTTACAAGATATCATCGCGATTTTAGGTATGGAAGAGTTATCAGAAGCTGATAAATTATCTGTATCAAGAGCTCGTCGTGTACAACGTTTCTTATCTCAACCATTCCACGTTGCTGAGCAATTTACTGGTATTCCAGGTGTATTAGTTGATATTAAAGATACAATCAAAGGTTTCAATATGATTATGGATGGTGAATTAGATCACTTACCAGAAGCAGCCTTCAACTTAAAAGGTAGTATCGAAGATACTATTAAAGCTGGAGAAAAAATGTTAGCTGAAGTATAATCACTTTTAAACTTGCTTTTGCAAGATTAATAGTAAAATTTGTAAACTATGATTTTAGAAATAGTATCGCCAGAAGCAACATTATTTACAGGAGAAGTTACTTCGGTTTCTGTTCCTGGTATAGATGGTGAGTTTCAAATGTTGTCAAACCACGCGCCGATCGTTTCTTTATTAGCTAAAGGAAATATCAAAATCGTTGGAAACAACTTATCATTTGCTCCACAATTCGAAAGTAAATTCGAGAAAATAGATGCTAACACATACTATTTACCAATCGACTTTGGAACTCTAGAATTAAAAGATAATAAGATTAATATCTTAGCAAACTAATAAGAAGCAATTCTTAATATAAGCCCCGAATAGTATTTTCTATTCGGGGCTTTTTTAATCTCAATTATTTTAATATTTATGATTTTGTTTATCTTTAGAAAAACTTTTCTATTATGAAAAATATTATTTCTGTGTTATTGATTTCAGGTTTTTTTATTGCCTGTCAAAATAAGGAAGTTATTGAAGGAGTTGAAGTTTCATCGACTTCTAATTTAAAGTTGGAATTAGCTGAAGCTAAAAAAATAATTGAACTGCCTTTGCATTGTTTGGAAGTTGAATATCCGAATAAGTTAGGACAAGTTCTAGCTTCTGATGCAGAACTAAAATCTCCAAAACAATTGCGGCCCATTTTTTACGGATGTTTCGATTGGCATTCATCAGCACACGGCTATTGGTCGGTTGTAAAGCTTTGGAAACAATTCCCAGAATTGGATAAAAACGGACAAATCGATTCGTTGTTAACTCGAGTTTTTACTCCAGAAAATGTTGCTATAGAAAAAGCATTCTTCGATGAACCACATAACAAAACTTTTGAACGAACCTATGGTTGGGCTTGGTATTTTAAGCTTCAAGAAGAACTTTATACTTGGAAAGATAATCCAAAAGCACAACAATGGTACAAAAACTTACAACCTTTGGAAACGGTTTTTACAGAACGTTATTTAGAATATCTTCCAAAATTAAATTATCCAATTAGAACCGGAACACACGATAATACAGCTTTTGGAATGGCTTTGAGTTTAGAATATGCTGAAACGGTTGGAAATACAAAACTTAAAGAAGCCATTGAATCTAAAGCAAAAGCACTTTTTATGAATGATAAAAACTGTCCGATTGTTTTTGAGCCAAGTGGTCACGATTTTCTATCGCCTTGTTTGCAAGAAGCTTGGTTAATGAGTAAAGTTTTACCAACAGCCGAATATAAAACTTGGTTAAACGGATTCTTACCACAATTGTTCGATAAAAATTTTGATTTAGAAGTAGGAAAAGTTTCAGACAGAACTGATGGGCATTTGGTTCATTTAGATGGATTAAATTTCAGTAGAGCTACTTGTTTGTTTCAAATAGCAAAAAAACTACCTGAATTGAATCATTTAAAACCAATAGCAGAGAAACATTTTAATGTGGCTTTTCCGAATATTTCAAATGACGATTATATGGGAAGTCATTGGTTGGGAAGTTTTGCTTTACAAGCTTTGGATGCGCAATAGGTTTTAGTTTAATGTTCAATGTTTAAAAATTAAAATCATGAAACCAATCCTATTTTTCTTATTTCTGTCTGTATCGGCGTTAGCGCAACAAACCTTTTATCTCAAAGATAAAGCAACTGAAAATCCAATTGCTTATGCTTCTATTTATAATGATAAAGGAACTTTCAAAATCAATTCTGAAAGCGATGGAAGTTTTGTAATTCCTGAAGAATTCAAAAAAGAAACTTTTATAATTGAATCTATTGGTTATGAAACGATTGAAACAAATTTAGAAAACACTGTTATTTTTTTAGAAGATAAGGCAGAAACTTTAGAGGAAATAATTATCATTCCACGACTAGGAACTAAAGAAATTAAGATTGGGAATGTCAATAATGAAAATGTAATTTCTGGTTATATAGGGAAATATTCTGAACCATATTTAATTGCTAAGCAAATTAATCTTGATAAAAACACAGAAATTTGTTTTTTAAAAAAGTTGAGTATTCTAACAACAAGTTATAAAGATAATGTGAATTTTAAAATAAAAATATTTGACAGTAAAGATGGTAAGCCAAATCAATTAATTAATGATGAAGATATAATTGTAGAAACAGGAAAAGCAAATAAAATTGGCAAAGGTAGAAAGTCATATTCTATTTCATCAATTCAACTCGAGGAATACAATATAAAAGTTCCTTCAGAAGGATTTTTTATTGCTGTAGAATGGATTATAAATGATCATAATTTAAAAGAAAATGGATGCTTTCCGCTAATTTGGAGAGAAGAATCAAAAAACAATAATGGAATTTTTGAATTTAATTATAAAAGAAGTCAATGGGAAATATTAGATAATTCTATTAATAAAGATTTGTTATTTGAAGTAATACTTACCAATTAAAAAAATCCCAACTGATTATTTCAGTTGGGATTTTTATATAATTTTTTAAAACTATCCAATCGTTGCTCCATTGTAAACACCATCTGTATCTGGATTTACAAATACCAATTTTCCTTCTTTAGTTTCAGTAAGTAAAAGCATTCCTTCGCTGTTTACGCCACGTAAAGCTCTTGGTGCTAAGTTTACTAAAACAGTAACTTGTTTTCCAATAACTTCTTCTGGTGTAAAATGTTCAGCAATTCCTGAAACAATCGTACGAACGTCAATTCCTGTATCTACTTTTAACACCAATAACTTGTTTGCTTTTGGCATTTTTTCAGCTTCAATGATTGTTCCTACGCGTAAATCAATTTTAGCGAAATCTTCAAACTGAGCTGTTTCCTTTTGCGGTTCAGCTTGCTTTGCTTCTGCCGCGTTTGCTGCTTTCGTTGCTTCCAATTTATCTATTTGTTTTTGAATTTCTTCATCTTCAATTTTTGCGAATAATAATTCGGCTTGACCGATTTGGTGACCTGCTGGAATTAGATTCGAAGTTTCAGAAACTTTACTCCAAGCAATAGGCTCAGAAATATTCAACATGTTTTTAAGTTTAGCTGCAGAGAATGGTAAAAAAGGCTCTGCTAATGTAGATAAAGCTGCAGCAATTTGTAAAGCTACATACATTTGCGTTTTTACGCGTTCTTCATCAGTTTTAATTAACTTCCAAGGTTCTTCATCAGCTAAATATTTATTTCCTAAACGTGCTACATTCATCAGTTCGCTTAACGCTTCACGGAATCGGTAACGCTCAATAGAACTTGAAATAACCGCTGGATATGCTTTTAATTCCGCTAAGGTTTGTTTATCAACTTCTGTTAAAGCATTTGGTTCAGGAATTACTCCGTTATAATATTTGTTAGATAAAACTACCACACGGTTGATAAAGTTTCCGAAAATAGCAACCAACTCGTTGTTGTTTCTTGCTTGGAAATCTTTCCATGTAAAGTCGTTATCTTTAGTTTCAGGTGCGTTTGAAGTTAATGCGTAACGTAAAACATCTTGTTTTTCTGGGAAATCTACCAAATATTCATTCAACCAAACTGCCCAGTTTTTAGAAGTCGATAATTTATTTCCTTCTAAATTCAAGAATTCGTTTGCTGGAACATTATCTGGTAAAATATAACTTCCTTCTGCTTTCAACATCGCTGGGAAAATAATACAGTGGAAAACGATATTATCTTTTCCGATAAAGTGAACCAATTTGGTATCTTGATCTTTCCAATAAGGTTCCCAATCTTTACCTTCGCGAGCTGCCCATTCTTTAGTTGATGAGATGTAACCAATAGGCGCATCAAACCAAACATATAATTTTTTTCCTTCAGCTCCTTCAACCGGTACATCAATTCCCCAATCTAAATCGCGAGTTACCGCACGAGGTCTTAAACCATCATCTAACCAAGATTTAACTTGTCCGTAAACATTCGGTTTCCAATCGTTTTTATGACCTTCAACAATCCATTCACGTAAAAAAGTATCGTATTGATCTAAAGGTAAAAACCAATGCTTTGTAGCTTTTAAAACTGGAATTGAACCTGTAATCGTAGATTTAGGATTGATTAAATCTGTTGCGTTTAATGAAGTTCCACATTTTTCGCACTGATCTCCGTAAGCACCTTCGCTGTTACATTTAGGACAAGTTCCAGTAACAAAACGATCAGCTAAAAACTGATCTGCTTCTGCATCGTATAATTGCTCTGTAACTTCTTCAATAAATTTACCTTCGTCATACAATTTCTTGAAAAATTCAGAAGCTGTATCGTGGTGAATTTTAGCTGAAGTACGTGAATAGTTATCGAACGAAATTCCAAATTCAGCAAATGAATCGCTGATGATTTTGTTGTATTTATCAATAACTTGTTGTGGCGTAATTCCTTCTTTTTTTGCTTTCATAGAAATAGCAACACCGTGCTCGTCAGAACCACAAATGAAAGCTACATCTTTATTTTGTTGACGTAAAAAACGAGCATAAATATCTGCTGGAACGTAAACTCCTGCTAAATGCCCAATATGTATAGGTCCATTTGTGTACGGAAGTGCCGCAGTAATGGTATATCTTTTAGGATCTTGAATCATAATTCGGTTATTTTCAAACTACAAAAATAATGAAAATCGAGCAGAAAATTTGTTATTATCTGTATGAATTATGGTTTCGGATTCTTGATCCATCGTAAACCGAAAATCCATAGTAGCGTTATAATTGTAATTAGAAAAAGGAAACCCAAAAAATTCCCGAAAAGATATCCATGATCATAAGCGGATTCACTTTCTATAGCGTGTTTTATGAAACTAAGAATCGAGGACGGTATAAAAAGTACTGTAATTACAGTTGATAAACTGACTATAACTATAAACAAAATGCCCAAGATTTTTTTTCCCATAAACTTTTTTAATTAATTAGATTTCTAAATTTTTTTCTTTTGCAGATTTGATTTGATAACCGAATCTAACTTTTTTTGTTTCATTAGATTTGATATTCAAATTCCAAATCATTTTACCAGTTTCTGTATTGATGTTTGCCCCATCTTTCTCTGTAACTGTTATTTCGATGTCGTTGTTACTACTAATTGGAATTTGATCTTCAAGCATTATTTCTATTGGTACTTTTTTATTGTTTCGAACAGAAATCTCATAAACAAAATCTTGTACTTTTCTAGACGATAACATTTTAGTTCCTGATTTATCTGAAACTAATTTTCGTGAAATGGCAATATTAGCATCTTTTCCTAAGCTCAACTGTAATTCATTGTTTTTTGCATTTGGATTAATGAACGTTTTTCCAACAAATAAATCTTCAAATATTACATTAGCTTCGCCTGGAAGAATATTGTAATTTCCGTAATCATTAATTTTAGCAACTAAGTAGGCATTCAAATCTAATTTTGGAATAGCAATGTAACTATAAGTTGCTGGAATTTTTATTTCTTTTAATGTAACTGAATGTGTTTTTCCGTTTGATATGATAGTATAAGGAATGTCGATATCAAAAGATAAATTCAATTGCGATTCATTCATCTCAGTAAATTCATTCATATTTGATTCATTAATTCCTGCCAAAGTTGTCACAACAATAACTCCGTTTACTCCTCGATTACCATATATTGAAGTTGAGCCAGCATCCCTTAAAACGTCAATATTTATAATTTCTTCTGGATTAATTTTTTTGAAACTATCTCCATTCATCGGAACACCATCAACAACATACAAAGGTTCGACATCTTTAGGAATTGATCCCGCTCCGCGTAAAACAACAGGAGCGTTTGAAGCACCAGGTTGTCCGGCTCCAGTAGAAATTTCTACACCTGGAACCTGATTCTGTAAAGTTTGAACATAAGTTGCATTCGGTCTTCCTTCAACATCTTTTCCTGCGATACTTTTAGATTTACTTGTTGTTCTATATGCATCAATTATTACATCACCATATACATCTGTTCTATAATAATCTAAAAACCAACTATTTAATTCAGGAGCTTGTGTATTTGCATTTGCTAAACCGCTTGTTAACGAAAGTTTGATGTTTTTCCAATCCACACCAGTTCGTTGAATAACTTGTGCTTTATATAGCATTTGAATCGGGTCGTTGATTTTATCAATTCGTAAATCATAACTTGGTTTCCAATTTGCTGTGCTTGTTAAATAAATAATCTCTAATGGAATATTTCCTGCTTGACTACTTGTTATGTTAACTATTAACTTTCCATCGCTCTGATTTTCTACTGTAGTTTGATTAAATGACAATCTACTTTCAAGATTCGATATTTTTTTATTTAATTCATCTTCTTGCTTAATGAAAGCGTCTAGTGAATTATTTAATTCGGTTCTTTTGGTTTTGTAATAATCTACCAATTTCGATAATTCGATTACAGAAAAATTTTGCGAATTCGATATTTGTTGGTTCTTATCCAAAAGTTCAATTGCTTTTTGATCCGACGAACTCAAGTTTTCGATTTTTGCTAATTGTGATTTTAGTAAAGTTAAACTGTCTTGTACTGTTTTTAATAAAGGAGAATTTGCTTTATTGTCGTATTCTTCTAAATAGGCATTAGAAAACTGAACAGACATTACAGTTACGTTTTTTGGAACTTTAATTTGAACGGTATTTTCAATTAAATAATCCGCAACATTTGTGATTACAATTTCAGAATTTCCAGACGGAATTTGAACTGAAGCTTTGTGTTTTAACTCAGCTGCATTGGTATAAACTCTAGCGGATTCAATTTTAGCTTGAGTGAAAACTGGCTTTTGAGCGTAAAATGTTAAGGAAGCTAATAAGATGAAACTGAAGTATAGTTTTTTCATAAATAAAATTTAGTTGGATATCAATCAAATATAATCATTTTGAAATAATGAAGAAAACAAAAAATCCAGAAAGCATTAAACTCTCTGGATTTGTAATCAGTTTTAAAAAACTGTAATATTAATTTTATGCTTATTCGATAACAAAATTATCTAAATGTAAATCATAAAGTGTTCCACCACCAATTTTTAAAGCGAAATAGTTTTGACTAGCGTTATTTGATAAATTAGTCAAAGAACTAATATCTAAAGTAACTAAAACCCATTGGTTGTTTGTGTTAATTGTACCAGCATATTGATTGTTTACAACATCTCTATCAGAAGGTGTAATTAACTTATTTACAGTTAAATCTCCGACATTAAAAGGCTGGTGTTGTCCTGCTTGATTGTAAAGATTTAATGATAAAGATTTTCCTGCTGAAGTTCCTTTTACATAAAAAGAAATTTTTGTTGCATTAGCTGGTATTGTAGCTGTGTAAAGTGTTGTAAATACGTAAGGATTTCCTGTTAAAGTTAAACCAGTAGTATTGATATGTAATGAACGTCCTCCATTGAAACCAGTACCAGCAGCACCTTGAGTTGCATAAGCTTGTAAACCAAAACTATTTAAACTTGCTACAAAAGCAGGAAAATCTTCAAAAGTATTTCCAGCGAATAAAGCTACTGCATTTGCTCCAGGCTCAGAAGGAGCTGTTGGATCAGTTGGATCAGTTGGATCAACAGGATCTGGATTTGGATTAACTTCTCCGTCTCTTTGTTCTGTTAAATTAATGTCAGTTGTGAAACGAGAAACAAATTGATAATCGTTATTGAATTTAGTCAAGATACCTGTAATTGTACCTCTTTTATCAGAAACTGGTAATGAACCATATTCAGCAAAAGAACCTGTTCTGAAAATTAATTTTGTAGTTTCAGCAGCATTATTAGTGATGATGTGATTTGTTTCTCCACCTAAAACGTTTGCTGGATTGTAATAGTTTTGTCCGATTGCAGCAGCAGCAAATTGTACGTCTTTTAATTTGATTAACTTACCTAAGTTTGCATCATTTAATGCATCTTGTAAAGTCATTTCGTTTACTAAATCTACTTCTGGTAAAGTCTTACATGAACGCTCGATATTGTTTCTGTATGTAGTTAAAGGAAGTTGTCCAACATTTCCGTTGAATAATGCTCCAATAGCTAAAGTACTGTGACTCATCTGTACATACAAATCTTTTAATTTGATAAATACTTTTCTACCTGGTTGGTAATCTAAGTATAAATCTGTTTGGTTGATAGCTAAACTAAAACCAATTTGACCGTCTAATGAAGTTAAATAGATTTTCTTATAAAAATTCCCACCTTTATCACTCGAAACAACAACAGCTTCGATGATATCGTCTGATGTGTATTGAGTAGCTGTAGGGGTTGCAATGCTTTTAATATCTGCAACTGTTTTTGTTGCTGTAATGTTTGGATCAACACAGTCGATTGATGGTACTCCATAATCGTCGCTTGCACAACTTGAAAATAAAGCTGTCGATAATGCTAGGAATAATGCTGTTTTTAAAATATTTGATTTCATAATTTATGAATTGTTATTGTATTAAAAATTGATGTATAAGTTTAAGAAGTAAGTTCTTCCGTATCCGTAGAAATATTTTGGACCAAATGCTCTAACGCTTCCTGTCATATCTTCAACTACTTGTCCGTAGTTTGCATTACGACCTTGTTCAAAACCACCTGTTTTATATTCTACATCAAAAATGTTGTTTACACTTGCAAAGAATCCGATTGTGTTACCGTTTACTCTCCAAGATTTACCTCCTGAAATATTAACTAATGTGAAATCTTTTAATTTCTCTTGTTTTAAAACTTTCTTCAAGTTTGCCTCTGTAGCATCTGCATAAGGGAATCCGTCAGAATCATCTGGGTTAATTAAGAAGTTTTGAGTTCTTAATAATGGAGAAATATCTACATAACTTCCACCTATGTAGTTCACATTAGCACCAATCCACCAATATTTAGGATCTCTATATTCGATGCCTAAAGAGTAAGCTTGGTTTGGCATTCCTGCTTGTTTGTAATTTTTCATTGTAGCTTCACCAAAATCAACTGTTGATCTTGTGTTATCAATATTCAAAGTTACATTTTGATTGCTTGAATATGTATATTGACCGTAAGTTGCAGCAGCTGTTGCTTTGATTGTTGGAGTCAATTGATATTCTAATCCTAATTCAACACCCATGTTTCTTTTGTTAATTCCTGAAACAACTTCAGAAACGAAAGCGTTACCGTTTCCAGAAACTTTATCTTCTCCAGTACCTAAAGTACCTAAACCTTCAGCAAAATAAAATCCGATATCTGTTGCGTCAGCAATTTGTGAATAGAAACCAGTAATACGTCCTTTTAATTTTGGAGTTCTTACGATATAACTTGCATCAAAACTAGAAATAGCTTCGCTTTTTAAGTTGCTAACAACTGAATTATTCATACGAGCATTAGGGAACGTATTTCTTAAAGTTGGAGCTTTAGTTAAGTAAGCTGCATTAGCATTTAAGATATGTCTTCCTGTAATTCTGTAAGTAATACCTCCTTTTACACCGTAGTTTTCAAAGTTTACATTTTCTGATTTTCCTTTAGAATTATCAGCGTAATTTCCAGTTCTGTATTTTCCATCTCTTTGGTAAGAAGAATAAGAACCACCAACTCCTAAATAATAATCTAATTCGCTATAGTTGAATTTTGCTTGTGCAAAAGCTTCAACAACGTCAGCTCTTAAATCATAGTTATAACCGAATTTATCTCCAACTGTAACTAATCTATTTGGATTGTCTAAATCTGTTTGCTGTGCATCACCTTGTAAAAACACATCTCTGTCTGAATAATAATCACCACCTAATAAATCAACAACTTCTTGGTAGTTTTGAGATTTTAAATGTCTGTAGTTGATTCCTGCTTCTAAAATTATATTTTTACTTAACTGTGTATTAAAGTTAGAATTAACTGAAATTTGGTTATCATAAGTTACATCTTCATATAAGATTGTAGCAGATTGCCCATTATTTTCTCTATTTTGTCTATAAAGTTCATCCCAGTTGATTTGACCGCCAGCAAGGAATAAGTCTTTTGCTTCTTGCGCTCTTAATAAATTATCTGGAGAATTTCCTACGAAATTACCGTTGTTGAAACTAGTTAAATAAAAACTAGGTAAGTTTCTGTAATACGTTGGGTCTGGATTTCTTCCTTCATTGAAATCTAAACGGCTGTTAGCAATTTTCCCAAACTGGTATCCAACGTTTGTATTTAATTTAGATTTTTCAGAAATTTTCCAATCATGACTTAAGATAAAAAGCGGTTGTTCAACTTCTTTGTATCTAGAATTTCTTTTTTCACCATCTTGATATCCCCAATAAGAGTTGTATTCATACCCTTTTAAATCGATAACTTCTTGTGTATTTGGAGAGTTTTTTCCTCTTTTATTTTGAGCATAAATTGCAGAAAAGTTTAAGCTATGATTATCGTTGATTTTTTTCTCAACTGCAGCATAGATAGATTTTGCATCATAATCAGTTCCTTCGAAATAACCTTCTTTTGCTCCTCTATATGAAGCAGAAACTGCATAAGCCCAACCTTTTTTATTCATTCCAGAACCGTGAGTAAACATTGTTCTCCAGTTGTAGTTTGTATTGGTTCCAGAAACTGAAAAACGATTTCCAGCACGAACAGAAGAAGCTTTCATATTGATTGCTTGAGTTCCTAAAATTCCTCCAAAAGTATAATCTGATGGATTTGAACCAGTAGTAAATTCTTGGTTACGAGTTGCATCATTTAATCCACCCCAGTTTGAATATTGAGGACGACCATCATAGATTTTACTCATAGAAATACCATTGATAAAAGTATCTCCATATTCGTTATCTAAACCTCTAATTCTAAAACGAGCTTGACCCCAATTGAATGCAGCAACTTGTTGAAATGCATCTCTAGAAGCTTGTAATAATCCTGAAGTATTTTCAGAACCTGAATTATCATCTCCTAAATCATTTTCTGTTAAGGTTACTAAACTTAATTGTAATTCAGATGTGATATCTTCACCTAAAGTGATTGTACCTAAATCAATACTGTTTTCTACATCAATCTCAAATGGTAACGTTTTTGTAAGATAACCGGTAAAAGTTAAGACCAAACGTTGACTTCCATTTGATGGAATAGTAAATGTGAATTCTCCGTTTGCATTAGTCGTAACACTCTGATTTGTGTTTGCTAATGAAGCGGTTACATTCTGTAATGGCTTTTGTGTTGTTTCATCTACAACTTTACCATTGATTTCATACATGCTTTGCGCCCAGCTACTTAGGGTGAAAAGCATTAGAAAAATACCAAAGAATAGTTTTTTCATAAAATAAATTAATTAATAATCTGATTATTTAAGTTTTAAGTAAACTTAACACATTGCAAAGGTACATATTTTCATAATATTAATTAACTTTGTCCTCTTGATTCTAAAAAATTTATAATTATTTAATATTGGATATGAAATCAAAATGTCTATTTATAGCGTTTGCCTTTTTGATAAGCAGCGTAATTACAGCTCAAGACAAAAAATACAAAGTACACACTGTTGCATTTTACAATCTTGAAAATTTATTCGATACAATTCCTAATCCAGAAATTTACGATACGGAATTTACACCAAACGGACCTAGAGGTTGGGGAAAACAGAAATATGAAAAGAAATTAGAATACCTAAGTTCTGCTATTTCTCAAATCGGAACGGACGAAAATCCAAATATGCCAACTATTCTTGGTGTAAGTGAAATTGAAAACAGAGGTGTTTTAGAAGATTTGATCAAAACTCCAGCTTTAGCAAAAGGTAACTATGGAATTGTACATTTTGATTCTCCGGACAGACGTGGAATTGATGTAGGATTGCTTTATCAAAAAGATAAATTCAAGCCAACAAGTCAAGCAAGTATTCCTTTATATATATATGACAAATCTGACTCGAAATATAAAGATGCTAATAATGGAAAAGGAAAACGAGTTTACACACGTGATCAATTATTAGTAACTGGAATTTTAGAAGGTGAAGAAGTTAGTTTTATAGTAAATCACTGGCCATCTCGTTCTGGTGGTGAAAAGAAAAGTAGTCCAAATAGAGAAGCTGCAGCAGCTTTGAACAAAAAAATTATCGATTCGTTATATCAAATTAATCCAAATGCTAAAGTAATGACAATGGGTGACATGAATGACGGACCATATAATAAATCTATTAAAACAGTTTTGAACGCTAAAGGAACAAAAGAAGAAGTTAAGCCTCAAGGTATTTTTAACCCTATGTACAAAATGTCACAAGATGGTTTAGGTACGATTGCTTATCGCGATGCGTGGGATGTTTTTGATCAAATCATTGTTACAGAACCATTGATTCAAAAAGATTATTCTTCTTTAAGATTATGGAAAGCAAGAATCTTCAACAAACCTTTCTTGATTCAACAATCTGGACAATACAAAGGTTATCCACTTAGAAATCAAACCAGTGGTGAACCAGGTTATAGCGATCACTTTCCGGTTTATATCTATTTGATTAAAGAAATTTAAATATTCAAAAATCCACTTTTTTAAGGTGGATTTTTATTTTAACACAAAATTGAAAAAACAATTATTTTCGTTTTATTAAAAAAACTTATCTTTATAAATTCGGGATGGCATAAAGAAAAATTAAAATAAATATCCAAACACGAAAAAATACTATCTTTACATAATTTTTTAATCGATTTATAACAACTAAGGTTGGTAAATATATAATATGGCTTGTACAAATTGTTCAACAAAAAATAGCAATTCAGGTACACCAAGAGGTTGTCAAAGTAACGGAACTTGCGGAACGGATAGTTGTAATAAACTAACGGTTTTCGATTGGTTATCAAACATGCAATATCCATCTGGATTTGAACCTTTTGATGTAGTTGAAGTTCGCTTCAAAAATGGAAGAAAAGATTTCTATCAAAATATAGATAAATTATCACTAAGCATTGGTGATATTGTCGCAACTGAGGCAGCTCCGGGACATGATATCGGAATTGTTACCTTGACGGGTGAATTGGTTCGCGTTCAAATGAAAAAGAAAAAGGTGAATCCTGATGGTGAAATCTTGAAAATTTACAGAAAAGCTTCTCAAAAGGATATTGATATTTGGACAGAAGCTCGCGAAAAAGAAGAACCAATGAAGGTTCGTGCTCGTGAATTGGCGATTAAATTGCAGTTGGAAATGAAAATTTCTGACATCGAATTTCAAGGAGATGCATCAAAAGCTACGTTTTATTACACAGCAAATGACCGTGTCGATTTTCGTCAATTGATTAAGGATTTCGCTAAAGAATTTAGTATTCGAATTGAAATGAAACAAGTTGGTTTCCGTCAAGAAGCTTCACGTTTAGGCGGGATCGGTTCTTGTGGACGTGAACTTTGTTGTTCAACTTGGTTAACTGATTTCAGAAGTGTAAATACTTCTGCAGCTCGTTATCAGCAATTGTCTTTAAATCCTCAAAAATTAGCTGGACAATGTGGTAAATTAAAATGTTGTTTGAACTTTGAGCTAGATACTTATTTAGATGCTTTAAAAGGAATACCAGATATCGAAACACGACTTTCTACCGAAAATGGAGATGCTGTTTGTCAGAAAATAGATATTTTCAAAGGTAATATGTGGTTTGCTTATACATCAAATTATGCAAATTGGATTGTATTAAAAGTCGAAGATGTTAAAGAAATGATTGAAATCAATAAAGAAGGCAAAAAAGTTTCTTCTTTAGAAGATTATGTTGAAGAAACCATTTCTACTGAAAAGATTTTCGAAAATGCTGTTGGTGAAGATAATCTTTCAAGATTTGATCAACCAAAGAAAAAGAAAAAACCAAATAGAAAAAGAAAACCTGTTTCTACCGAGGCAGAAGCAACTACAACTAACGAACCTAAACCGAAATTAGACAATCGTCCTAAGCAGGTTAATCGTCCAAAAGTTGAGAATAAACCAAAACAAGAACCAAGAGTTCAAAAAAACAATACGGAAAATACAAATGCAACGCCAAATGTAAATCTGAATCAAAAAGGAAAACAAAAGCCTGTAGCTAAAGAGCGATCAGTAAAACCTGAAAGAACAAACGATTCCGTGAATCCAAATCCGAATCGTAAACCTGAAGTTAAAGAACCTTCAGTTAAACCTGAGCAATCAAGTGAAACAGTTAATGTAAATCCGAATCCGAATCAAAAACCTAAGTCAAAACATAAACCGTTCAGACCTAAAAAAAATGACAATCAAGATACTAAATAAATTAGTAGCCGTTTCTGTTTTATCACTTGCTTTTACTTTTGTAAGTTGTGATGAAAAGCAGTTTTTTGATGAATATCAATCAACAAATGGTGAATGGAACAAATCAGATGTAAAGAAATTTACATTTGAACAAAAAGATACTTTGAATCCATTTAATTTATTTGTTAATATTAGAAACAACTCGGATTATCCGTATAACAATTTGTTTCTAATTGTTAAAATGTCAAATCCTAACGGAGACAGATTTGTTGATACATTACAATATCAAATGGCAAATCCGGATGGAACACTATTAGGAAATGGATTTACTGATTATAAAGAAAGTAAATTGTTTTATAGAGAAGATTATAAATTTCCTTCGACAGGAACATATACTGTCGAGATAGAACATGCAGTGCGTGCTAACGGAAAAGTAAAAGGAGATTCTTTATTATTAGGAGTTTCAGATGTTGGATTTAGAATAGAAAATATCAATTAATTTTTATGAAAAAAGTTAATACAAACGAGAATAAAACAGATAACAAAAAGTATTTAAAACTCTTTTGGAAATTATTTGCAGGAGGTATTTCTTCTGTAGTTTTATTCTTTTTGCTAATCAATTGGGGAGTTTTTGGCTCGATGCCAACTTTCGATGAATTAGAAAATCCGTTGTCAAGTGTTGCAACAGAAATTATTTCTGCAGACGGAAAAACAATCGGAAAATTTTATTTAGAAAATCGTGTTCCTGTTAAATATTCAGATTTACCACAACATCTTGTAGATGCGTTAATCGCAACTGAAGATGAGCGTTTTCGTTCGCATTCAGGAATCGATGGGCGTGGAACTTTACGCGCAATTAGTGGATTAGGAACCAGCGGTGGTGCAAGTACAATTACGCAACAGTTGGCAAAAAATTTATTTCACGGAAGTTCGGGTTCAAAAAACATCGTACTACGTGGAATTCAAAAATTCAAAGAATGGATTATCGCTGTTAAATTAGAACGTCAATATACCAAAGATGAGATTTTAGCATATTACTTAAACACAGTTGATTTCGTAAGTAATGCGTATGGAATTCGTTCAGCATCAAATATTTATTTCAATAAAGAACCTAAAGATTTGACAGTTGAAGAAAGTGCGGTTTTGGTAGGAATGCTTCAAGCTCCATCTAAGTTTAATCCACGTTTCAATCCAGAACGTTCGCAAGCAAGACGTAACATTGTGTTACATCAAATGGAAAGAAATGGTTATTTAACTGAGGCAGAAAAGCTGAAATATCAAGCAATGCCAATTGTTATTGATTATTCTCCAGACACACACACAGAAGGTGTTGGAACTTATTTTAGAGAATATCTTCGTGATTATATGCGTAAATGGGTAAAAGAAAACCCAAAGAAAGATGGTTCAACGTATGATATTTACAGAGATGGATTACGTATTTATACAACGTTAGATTCGCGTATGCAAAACTACGCTGAAGAAGCTGTTCAAGAACATTTGAGCAATCTTCAGAAAGAATTTTTCAAACAACAAAAAGGCAATAACAACGCACCATTTATTCAATTATCTAAATCTGAATCAGAAAAGATTATTGAACGTGCAATGCGTAATTCTGAACGTTGGAAACAAATGACCAATGAAGGAAAATCTGAAGAAGATATCATTAAATCTTTTGGTGTAAAAACCAAAATGGAAGTGTTTACATGGAAAGGCGCAAAAGATACTTTAATGACTCCGAGAGATTCAATTATTTATTATAAACATTTCCTTCAAACAGGAATGATGTCAATGGATCCATTAAACGGAGATATTAAAGCATGGGTTGGCGGAATTGATTATAAGTATTTCCAATACGATCACGTTGCTCAAGGTGCTAGACAAGTTGGTTCAACTTTCAAACCATTTGTTTATGCAACTGCAATTGAACAATTAGGTATGTCACCATGTGATTCTATTTACGATTCTCAATTTACGATGCCTAAAGGACGTTATGGAATTTCAAAAGATTGGTCACCTAAAAACTCAGGTGGCAAATATTATGGATTGGTAAACTTAAAATATGCATTAGCTCAATCTTTGAATACCGTTACTGCTAAACTGATGGATCGAGTTGGTCCAAAAGCTGTTATTGATTTAACGAGAGAATTAGGCGTAAAAGCAGATATTCCAGCTTCACCAGCCATTTCTTTAGGAGCTGTTGAAATCACAGTTAGTGACATGGTTGCTGCTTATAGTACGTTTGCAAATCACGGAGTTTATGTAAAACCTAGATTCGTAAATAAGATTACTGATAAAAACGGAGTTGTACTTTTTGAATCTCAACCAGAAACAAAAGACGTAATGAGTAAAGATATTGCTTATGCAATTGTTAAGCTTCTTACAGGTGTTACCGAAGGTGGTTCAGGTGGAAGATTACGTTATACAGGTTCAGGTGGAGCAGGTTACCACGTAATGACTGGTTATCCATATGGATTTACGAATCCGATTGCTGGTAAAACAGGAACTACTCAAAACAATAGTGATGGTTGGTTTATTGGAATGGTTCCAAATTTAGCGACTGGTGTTTGGGTAGGAAATGAAGATCGTGCAGCGCATTTCAAATCTACTGCTTATGGACAAGGTGCAACAATGGCATTACCAATTTGGGCAATCTATATGAGAAAATGTTATAACGATAAAACATTACACGTATCTAAAGAAGATTTTGAAAGACCTGCAAACCTAAGCGTCAACGTAGATTGCTGGAAACGAACAGCTACTGTTGTTGATTCTTTAGGCGGTGTTGCTCCTGGTTCAGCCAAAAAGGATTCGCTTGCTGCTCCAAAACAAAGTGTGGTAGAAGAGTTTGATTTTTAAAGAATAATACTTTGAGAATTTTATATTATTAAACTTTTAAAGTATTTCAACATATTTTTTCGCTAATATTTTAAAACGACCTTTTATTAAAAAAGGTCGTTTTTTTTTTATATTTTTATTGCCATTAACTTAAACTACTATTATGATTAATAAAAAGGTAACTAATGCACAAGAAGCATTGTTTGATGTGAAAGATAATCAAACAATTATGTTGGGTGGATTTGGTTTATGTGGAATTCCTGAAAATTCTATTGATGAATTAGTTAGAAAAAATATTACAGGATTGACATGTATTTCAAACAACGCAGGAGTTGATGATTTTGGATTGGGATTATTACTTCAAAAACGTCAAATCAAAAAGATGATTTCTTCTTACGTTGGTGAAAATGCAGAGTTCGAACGTCAGATGTTAAGCGGTGAATTAGATGTAGAATTAACTCCTCAAGGAACATTAGCAGAAAAATGTCGTGCGGCTCAAGCTGGAATTCCTGCTTTTTTTACACCTGCTGGTTACGGAACTGAAGTAGCTGAAGGAAAAGAAACTCGAGAATACAACAACAAAATGTATGTTTTGGAAGAAGCATATAAAGCAGATTTTGCAATCGTTAAAGCTTGGAAAGGTGACGAAGCTGGTAATTTAATTTTTAAAGGAACTGCTCGTAATTTCAATTCATGTATGGCTGGCGCGGGTAAAATTACCATCGCTGAAGTTGAAGAATTGGTACCTGCTGGAACTTTAGACCCAAACGAAATTCACATTCCAGGGATTTTTGTTAAACGTATTTTCCAAGGCGAAAAGTACGAGAAGAGAATTGAACAACGAACTGTAAGAAAAAAAGATCAATAAAAGAAATGAAATTAAAATTATATTCTGTCCCGATTGCACTTGCTCTAATTTTAGCCACAGGTAGTTGTAGTAAAAGTGACGATAATGCTAATTTAGTTGAAAAATGCGCAACAGTATCAAGCTTCTCAATTTCACAAAATATTGATAAGTTAACTTACAAAATTCAAGCAACTGGAAATATACAAGGTTATCAAATATCATTTCAGCTTCTCTCGCAAACATCTTCACCTGAATATAATAGTGTTTTAATTGATGTTGATCAGAATACAGGAACAATAGATTTACAAGAAAACTTTGTAGAATTTGATAAAACTTATAAAGTTCACGTAAGGGCTGTTTGTAATAATGGAAATTTGAGCGATTGGTTTTCGCCTCAAACGATATTAATTAAATCATTTTGTGCACGACCTGATCAAGTTCATTTGGGAGTCGATTTAATTTATTGGTCTGATCCAAATGGAGATACTTCTTCTCAATATCAAGTTCAATATAGTTTGAAAGGATTTAATTTAGGAAATGGAACTATTGTAAATATCCCTAGTGGTGATATGAGTTTAAACTTTGCAAATCTTAATTTGCAATCTAGTAGAACTTATGATTTTTATGTAAGATCGTACTGTACCGAAGGAAGAGGATGGAGTTCTTGGAGTGGTCCGTATTCATTTTACAATGAGTAGTTAAAAGAAATGTATAAAATAATTAATTTAATTTTTTAAATTAAATTATCATAAATCAAATCATATTTCAATATGGCTTTAGATAAAATAGGAATTGCAAAACGTATTGCAAAAGAATTGCAAGATGGTTTTTATGTAAATTTAGGAATTGGTATTCCAACTTTAGTTGCAAATTATGTTCCTGAAGGAATGAATGTTGAATTTCAAAGTGAAAATGGAGTTCTTGGAATGGGACCTTTTCCTTACGAAGGAGAAGAAGATCCGGATTTAATCAACGCAGGAAAACAAACAATTACCACTTTACCAGGTGCTTCATTTTTTGATTCAGCTATGAGTTTCGGTATGATTCGTTCACAACACGTAGATTTAACGATTCTTGGCGCAATGGAAGTTAATGAAAATGGAGATATTGCCAATTGGAAAATTCCTGGGAAAATGGTTAAAGGAATGGGAGGCGCAATGGATTTAGTTGCATCAGCAGAGAATATTATCGTAGCAATGATGCACGTTAATAAAGCTGGTGAATCTAAAATCTTAAAAAAATGCACATTACCATTAACAGGTGTTGGATGCGTTAAAAAAGTTGTAACAGAATTAGCTGTTTTAGAAATCACTCCAAACGGATTTAAGCTTCTTGAAACAGCTCCAGGGGTTACTGTAGCTGATGTTATTGCTGCTACAGAAGCTGAGTTAATCATTGAAGGAGACATTCCTGAAATGACATTCTAAATAAAATTATTAATCTGAAAGAAAAGAATATGAATAACGAAGAAGAAATCAGAGATAGATTATTACAACAAGAAGCAGAAGAACTTAAAGTACCAATTAAAAATGAAACAGTTCCTTTTGTTATTAAACTAGCTTGCGTTTTAGTTAGTATAATTGCAATTGTCTATGTTGCAGTAATTGGAGAAAGCACCTTAGTTCCTTTATTTATCGGATTTCTTGTAGCAATGTTATTGGTTCCACTTTCAGATTACATGGAGAAAAAATTAAAGTTTTCCAGATTGATAACTTCATTTATTTCTCCAATATTATTTTCTTTATTTGTTTTAGGAATCGTTTTTTTTATAGGTAAACAAGTAGTTGGTTTTGCAAGCGATGTTCCTGAATTCGAACATAAAACGCAGATTTTGTTTGATCAAGGTGCTGATTTTATCAGTGAAAAATTTGGAGTAACTAAACAAGATCAACTCGAATATATTAATAAGCAAGCAATTGCAACTTTACAAAAGAATTCCAAAATTTTAGGAGATATAATTATTTCGTTTACAGGTGTGATTGCCTCAGCGGCATTTGTGTTTTTATACGTGTTTTTCTTTTTATTATATAGAAGGCATTTTGTAAAATTCCTAGTTTGGTGTTTTAGACCCGAACATCAAGATCAAGTTCGTGAAACCGTTTGTTCAGTTCAAAGTATTATTAAACAATATATCTTTGGATTATTAATTCAGATGACTTTTATTGCAACAGCATTGATAATTGCCTTTTCAATTATTGGAATTAAATACGCCATTTTGTTTGCCGTCCTTTGCGCTGTGATGAATTTAATTCCTTACGTTGGAATTTTCTCTGCAACGGTTATCGCTGCAATGGTAACATTAGCAACGGGGGAACCAAGTGATATTTTATGGTTATTTTTATCAGTTATTGTAGTAAACTCAATTGATAACAATGTGGTAACTCCAAAAGTTATTGGCTCGAAAGTTTCTTTAAATGCGTTTGTTGTTTTCTTTGGAATTATCGTTGCAGAAAGTTTATGGGGAGTTGCAGGTATGTTTATAGCAATTCCAACATTAGCCATATTGAAAGTTGTTTTTGATGCTGTTCTTGATTTAAGACCATTTGGTTTCTTATTAGGTGAAGACGATCAATTAACTCCAATTTTTGATAAATATTATAAGAAATATACAACTTCTAAGAATATTGATAATTCAACTTCAGAAGACTTAAATATTGAATCGGATAATTTAAACGAGAAAGATTCAGAAGAAAATAAGTAATAAAACATCTAAAGCATCTCATTATTTGAGGTGCTTTTTTTATTCTTTTCAAAATCTGAAGTGTCTTTTTATCTTTTGATTTGTTGAAAATGTTAATAATAATTTTATATTTGAATAAAAAAAATATGAAAAATCAAAAAACATCAATGGCTTTTGTGGCCGCTTCATGGATTGCACTTCTAGCAGGTGTTGTCGGTTTCATTGTCGGATTAGTACGCGCTGAAATGTTACTTAATGAGAAAGGGTATTATTTTACCATTTTACTTTATGGCTTATTTGCAGTTATTTCATTACAAAAAGCAGTTAGAGATAGATTAGAAAACATTCCTGTGACTGATATTTATTATGGAATTTGTTGGTTTGGAACTTTATCTTCAATTACTTTATTGATTATCGGATTAGTAAATGCAGATATTCTGCCAAGTGAAAAAGGTTTTTATGCATTTGCATTTTTATTAGCCCTTTTTGGAGCTATTTCTGTTCAGAAGAATACACGCGATAATTTATCTTCGTAAATAATTTGATTGAAAGCATCTCATTATTTGAGGTGCTTTTTTAATATTCATATAACTTTAAAGAAATATATTAAATAACTTCAAACTGTATTTTTGACTTTTTAAAAATATAAATTATGAAGCTTTATTTATCATTACTTTTTACAATTTTACTTTCGTATCAAACTTTTTTAGCTCAAGAACGTACACCAACTTTATTCGCTCATCGTGATGGTGCTTATGAATTAGACGAAAATACATTGTCGGCATTTCAGACAAGTTATAATCACGGATTACGTGGTTTTGAAATTGATGTTCATATTACAAAAGATAACGAAATTGTAGTAATTCATGATCATACAATTGACCGTACAATGCAAGGTTCAGGTACAGTTGAAAATATGACTGCTGCTGAATTAAAGGAAATCAAAACAAAAAAAGGAAATCAAATTTTATTTCTGGATGAAGCTTTAGATTTCTTTAATCAATATCCAGGACTATACGTAGAATTTGAAATGAAAACACGAACTGATGATTATACAGATCAAGTAGTTCAAAAATTTTCGGAACAGTTATTTGAACAAGTTTATAAAAACAAACCAGAAAGCTCAACTTATCTACTTACTTCTTTCGATAAACGCCCTCTGACTTATTTAAAAAATAAATATCAAACCGAAGATTTATTATTTATAACAAGTAAACCTTTGTCTGAAGATGTTTTAAATCAGGCTAAAGAATTAGGAATAAATAGAATTGGATGTAATATTGGAGGAACCAATCGTGCGATGGTTAAAAATGCGCAAGAGCAAGGTTTCGTTGTATCGCTTTGGCCAGGAAAAACAGTTGACGATTTTGTATTAGGTTATGCTTTAGGAGCTGATTATTTATGTTCTGATGTCCCATTGGAAGTTTATACTTTCTTAAAAAATAATGCGACTTGGATGAAAGTGAATTAAATCAAAAAGCCGTTATTAATCAATCTCGATTAATAACGGCTTTTATTTATTCTATAAAATCCCTGATATAAGCTTGAATCGGAATTCGGAATTCTTGATTAAAAACAACACCATCCTTTGTGGCAGGTTTCCATTTACTTGAGCTTATAACCCGAACTGTTTCTGTATAAAACGTATTTTCTTCTGTTAGATTCATCGGTTTAAAATCTACAGGTTTACCTTCTTCGTTAATAGAAAACTGAACATAAATGGTCATTATGTCTCTGTTTTTGAATTCTTCGGTTACATCGGATTTTTTTAAATTATTATAATTGAAATTGTTTGAAACATAATTATAAAAATTATTAATTCCACCTTTATAACTTGCGTCAACAATTACAGGAATTGGAGCTACAATCGTATCTTGAACGATCAAGTTTTCTATTTCAGTTATTTGTGAAAATCCAAATTGAAATTGAAATCCAATTATTAATAAAGCGATTAACTTTCTCATAACCCATTTAGTTTTTGCATATATTCTAACGCTTTACTAATACTTTTTAAATTGTCAAAAGTTAATAATAATCGTAAACCATTCTTGGTTTGTTTTTCTTTCATTTTACAAACATTTCCGTAAGATTGTACAAATAAAAGTACTTTTCTAAATCGGTTTGATTGATAGAAATCTGATTGTTGGTCGGCAATAAAATAACCAACCATTTTTCCTTGTTTTAATAAAAGCTTTTCAATTCCAGCATTTGTAGCAATCCATTTGATGCGAACACTATCCAACAAAGCTTTTGCTTGACGCGGAAGTGGTCCAAAACGGTCGATTAATTGTTTTTCGAATTCGATTAATTTATCTTCAGTTTTAATCAGATTTAAATCGTTATATAAATTTAATCTTTCAGTTACATTATTCACATATTCATCTGGGAAAAGAATCTCGAAATCAGATTCAATCACAATATCTTTTACATAAACTTTGTTTTCGATATTATTATCTTCTTCATATAAATCTTTAAACTCATTTTCTTTCAATTCTTCAATGGCTTCATTCATAATTTTCTGATAGGTATCAAAACCAATATCATTTATGAATCCACTTTGTTCACCACCTAATAAATCTCCTGCTCCACGAATTTCTAAATCTTTCATTGCGATGTTTAAACCGCTTCCTAAATCACTAAATTGCTCTAAAGCCTGAATTCGCTTACGTGCATCTTCGGTCATTGACGAATACGGCGGACAGATAAAATAACAGAAAGCTTTTTTATTGCTTCGTCCAACACGACCACGCATTTGATGTAAATCTGATAAACCGAAATTGTTTGCGTTGTTTACGAAAATGGTATTTGCGTTTGGTACATCTAAACCACTTTCGATAATGGTTGTTGCAACCAAAACATCGAATTCACCATCCATAAAAGCTAGAAGTAATTCTTCTAATTTTTTACCTTCTAGTTGTCCGTGACCGACTCCAACTTTTGCATTTGGAACCAAACGTTGAATCATTCCAGCAACTTCTTTGATGTTTTCAATTCGGTTATTGATAAAATAAACTTGACCACCACGTTCAATTTCATACGAAATCGCATCGCGAATAATCTCTTCGTTAAAGCCAACCACATTTGTCTCAATCGGATAACGATTTGGTGGCGGCGTTGTAATTACAGATAAATCTCGAGCTGCCATTAATGAGAATTGTAAGGTTCTCGGAATCGGCGTTGCTGTCAATGTTAACGTATCAATATTTTGAGCAATGGTTTTTAACTTGTCTTTTACCGCAACTCCAAACTTTTGCTCTTCATCGATAATCAGTAAACCTAAATCTTTAAAAACCACATTTTTATTTACCAATTGATGTGTTCCAATAACAATGTCAACTTTACCTTCAGCAAGTTCTTTTAATGTTTCTGCTTTTTGTTTCGCTGTCTTAAAACGATTCATATAAGCTACTTTTACTGGCATGTTTTCTAAACGCTCGCTAAACGTTTTGAAATGTTGAAATGCCAAAATGGTTGTTGGCACCAAAACCGCAACTTGTTTTCCGTTATCAACTGCTTTGAATGCCGCACGAATCGCAACTTCCGTTTTTCCAAAACCAACATCGCCGCAAACCAATCGGTCCATTGGGCGGTCGCTTTCCATATCGGTTTTTACATCCAATGTAGATTTCATTTGGTCTGGTGTATCTTCATAAATGAACGAGCTTTCTAATTCGGCCTGAAGATAACTATCCGGAGCACAAGCAAAACCTTTTTCTAAACGACGTTTGGCGTAAAGCTGAATCAAGTTAAACGCAATATGTTTAACTCGAGCTTTGGTTTTTTGTTTTAAAGCTTTCCAAGCATTTGAACCAAGCTTATATATTTTTGGAGGTGAACCTTCTTTTCCGTTGAATTTAGAGATTTTATGAAGCGAGTGAATACTAACATAAACAATATCGTTATCAGCATAAACCAATTTAATGGCTTCTTGCGTTTTGCCTTCAACTTGAATTTTTTGCAAACCACCAAATTTTCCAATTCCGTGGTCAATGTGTGTAACGTAATCACCAACGGTTAAAGAAGTTAATTCTTTTAAAGTGATATTTTGTTTTTTGGTATATCCGTTTTTGATGTTGAATTTATGATAACGTTCAAAAATCTGATGGTCGGTATAACAAACCATTTGATTTTCTTCATCAATAAATCCTTCGTAAAGTGGTGTTACCACAATTTCGAATTGTGCAACGTTTTGCTCGTTTTCGTTTCGGAACGATTTAAAAATTTCTTTTAAACGTTTGGCTTGTGAATCGTTTGAACAGAAAATATAATTCTTAAATCCGTTGAAACTGTTTTCGTTTAAGTTGTTGATTAATAAATCGAACTGTTTGTTGAATGAAGGTTGTGGTTTGTAATAAAACGGAACTTCAAACTTGGTTTCGAATAAGCGAGAGTCTGAAAATTCCACAACCGAAAAAATTTCAGCTTGACTGATAAAATCATTTCCTGTCAAAAACATTTGTTTCGGTTCTAAATGCGTAACGCCTTTATTTAATTTCTCAAATGCAGCTTCAGCTTTAGAATACAGTAGATTCAATTTTTCGTGTAAAACCGTTGCATCTTGAATGAAAAGAACGGTTTTTTCTCCGATATATTTTAGGAATGATTCACGATTTTCTTGATGAAATTTGTTCTCTACATTCGGTATAATCGTGATTTTCTTTTTTGTTTCTAATGAAAGTTGCGTTTCAACGTCGAACGTTCGAATGCTATCAATTTCGTTTCCAAAGAATTCAATTCGATATGGATTGTCGTTCGAAAACGAAAACACATCAATAATTCCACCGCGAACCGAAAATTCTCCTGGTTCTGCAACGAAATCAACACGTTTAAAATTATACTCAAATAAAACTTCGTTAACAAAATCAATCTGAATTTGGTCATTAATCGCAATTTTCAAGGTGTTTTTGTCCAACTCTTTTCGAGTGACAACTTTCTCAAAAAGTGCATCGGGATACGAAACCACAATTGCAGGTTTTTTACGTGAATTGATTCGGTTTAAAACTTCGGCACGTAAAAGAATATTTGCGTTATCCGTTTCTTCAATTTGATACGGACGTTTATAAGAACCTGGATAAAAAAGCACATCGTCTTTGTTTATCAGGGTTTCCAAGTCATTTAAATAATAAGCAGCTTCTTCTTTATCTTTAAAAATCAACAAAAATGGATGTTCACTTTCTTGAAACAACGAAGCAATTTGAAATGAAGTTGCCGATCCGATAAAACCTTTTGCGTAAATTTTTGTGCCTTTGTTTTGCAAAAGCGTTTGTAATTTTTTGGTTTTTTCGAAATCGTTATATAATTTTTTAATATCCATTTTCTGATTATTCTTTTGGAATAGCGTTTAATGTTGCGCGCTTAATCGTGTCTAAACTTTGAATCATTTCTTGTTCACCAACTTCCATAGGAATGGCTTTTCGAATCAAAATTTCATCGAATTGATTCGCTAATGATTGATAATTTTTGTTGATTTTACCGAACAATTCTTTAACTTCTTTAGCAGGAATCAAATCCAATTCCAATAACATTTCTAATGAATTTAAGTTGGTATTCAAAAGGAATATTCTACTTTTTACATCTGGTTTGTTGTAAACTTCAGGAATGTTATTTTGCATTTCAGCGGCAAGTTTAGAAAGTCTTTGTGCTTTTTTGTGAAATGCACTTAATGACGTAACTGGTTTTATGCGATATTCTTTTTCGAAATCATTCCATTCTTTCCAATTTACCAAATTACTTTGTACATTTTGATTGATTTTTGGAATCTGAATTACCCATTGGTCATCGATGGTTTTAAAAATCGAATCGCGTTTTTGTGCAATTAACATTTGTTGTTCTTCCGCTGATTTTTCATTCTCTTCGCAAGAAGAAAATAAAACCAAACCGATAAGTGTTAAATAAATGTATTTCATAGGAATAATTCGTTGAGAGAGCAAATTTACAAATGATATTTAGATAATAAATAATTTAAGGAATGAGAATGTTGTTTTTTGTGAATTATTTAGTTTTATCAACGGTTTTGGATATGAATTTAATCCGTTTATTCGTAACTTAGCTAATATTTAAAAACAATTTTATTATGAAAAAGATTTTAAGTTTTCTTAGCCTAATGTTAGGTGTTATTTTAGTTTCTAGTTGTGCAACAAAAAAAGCTGATTCTGGTTCTTCAGAAGATACTTTATTTAAAAACAAATGGCAATTTGTTGAAGTAGCAAATGTTGCAATTAATAAAGAAGTAAATGGAACGGTTCCTTACTTATCTTTTGATAAAACAGATAAGCGTTTTTCTGCAATTACGGGTTGTAATACAGTTAACGGAAATTTCTCAGCAACAAACTCAAAAGCCGAATTTGGTTTAGGAATGTCAACGATGATGTTTTGTGAAGATATGTCTGTTGAAAATGGATTTAAACAAATTTTAGAACAAGTGAAAACTTATAAAATCATCGGAAATGAATTGGTTTTAATGGGAAGTAACGATAAGGTTTTAGCAAAATTTAATAAGTACAATAATTAGTAAATTTTCTAATAATAATAATAATTGAAAAAGGCTTGTAGTTCAACTGAATTACAAGCCTTTTTTTATGTGATTCTAAAAAGTATAACCTAGTTTAACACCAGCTTTGAAAACAAAATTATCGAAATATTTGTTATCAACGTCACCTTGACCGCGAACTTCCCATTTCCAATTAAATCCAAGTGAAGGATCGATGCTCAAATTTTTTGTCAATTGAATTTTATATCCAATATTCGGATTAAAAATACTCCAATAACTGTATTTTCCTTTAAATTGTTCTTGGTTTATTGTCTTATCAAAGTTTATTTGTCCGTGTGTAATAAAGTTTTCAATATATAAACCTTCACGAACACCTTTGTTTTTGTACGTTCTTACTCCTAAATCTACAACAAAACCATTTCCTGTAATGTCGAAATTTTTCTCATCTAACTGTAGTTGACCATAACTTGCATTTAAAATCCAAGAAGTTAGACGATCATCTGCTTTAAAACCTTTTGTAAACTCAAAACTCAAACCATATTGAGTTGGCTCAGACCAATTGTAATTTGCAGAAATGGTAACGATGTCTTTTTTGATGTCTTGAGCAAACGCCGAAGTAGAAATTAATGAAAGAATAAAAATAATTTTTTTCATAATGATATAGTTTTAGATTTTTTTTAACACAAACCAAAGAATGTGCCAAAGAGTATTACGTTTATTCTTTATTTATAGCAATAAATACTTATTTAGTTTTTTTTATTTGTTAAAATAATTGATAAGTAATTAGTTTAACTAATTGTAATTTAGTATATTAGTTTTTATTAATTGTTAAATCAACTACTTAATTATGAGAAAACTTACTTACTTGCGTTTGGTCTAATAACCTCGTGCCAGTCACCAGATGAAATTTCAGAAACTTCATCTAATTTCGAAAATTATAATGCAAGAACCACTACGTCTTCACTAGTTACTTTAGAGGAAGCAAAAAGTATTGCTTTAAGACAAAGACCGATTGGGTCAGATCCATTACAACCAGATCCCTGTTCTGGTGTGCAATTTCCAATTTTTACTCCACAACAGGTTGAAAAAGTCATTACTATTTTAGATAAAAATAGCAATCCTACCATGTGTCTTTTTAATGCAGATACGAGTCGTTTTTTATTGCTTTCTGCATCTAAATTAGAAGAGCCTATTTTAGCTTTTTCAACTGAGGCATCTTTTGAAATGGAAGATATGCCAAGAGATTTAGCCATCTGGCTAGATTTAGGAATAACTAAAATTTCTCAGTTTAATAAAATGAATTATTATTATGATTTAAGTGTTTATGATTCATGGAACGCCTTGGGTATAAATTCTCCTGCAAGTGATTATTTTATTGGTGACAGAAATGGTATTCCCGTGTTTATTGATTGGCCTACATTTACTCGTGAAAACGTTGGTTGTCCGTATATTAAAGAAGAAACTAAAACTGAACCTTTGTTAGATAATATAATGTGGGGACAAGGACTTGGTTATAACGAAAGTCAAGATTTTTACAATGATAGTAATTATACAGAATATGCGGAAGGTAAGTGTTCTAGTATGCCTTCAAATAATAAATTTTTAGCAGGTTGTACTTTTGTGGCATTTGGTCAAATAATGAAATACCATAATGACTTTGGAGATGTAAATTTACAAGGAAATGACGTTGTAGAAAATGTTTCTGTTTATACTACTAGTCAAACTGCTGGTGTTTCTTTATTGATGAAAGGTTTATATGATTTAACACAAGGTACTACTCGTAATTGTTCAAAAGGTACTGGTGCCCACATTTATAAAGTAGCTGATGTATTACGATCAAATACTTTACCTTATAAATATTCATCAGCTCATTATGTCAGTAATATGAATACTTTGTTGATGTGGGAAAATATAGTTGAAAATAGCTTGCCTGTTGTTTTGTGTGGATACTCAGTAAAACCAGAAAATAGTACTACTATCAATATTAAAGTTCTTATCAACAATAGAGAACAAGTTTTTGGAACCAAGATTGAAGGTGGGCATGCGTGGGTTTGTGACGGATATCTTGAGCAATACCAAAAAGTTAAAGTAACAAACAATACTACAAACGAAGTAAGTTTTCAAGAAGAGTTTAAACAAGAGTTTTGGCACATGAACTGGGGGTGGCATAAAGCAGGGCAAACATTCGCCTCAAATAACGGTTGGTATAGAGATGGGCTTTTTAAACCACATGGACAAGATAATGGAACTGATTTGATAGATTTCAATGATTTAAGAGGTTACGATGTAAATGGTGATGGTGTTAATGAAAGCTCATATCATCAGGGATACTACTATAACCGTTCAATGGTGATTAATATAAAACCTTAATAAAAAATATAAAATGAAAAAACTAATTTACCTTTTATTTACAGCTTTGTTAGTACTTGGTTGTAATACATCAGATGATAATCAATTGAAAAATAACGAAACTATTGAAAATCCATCAGACGACACAATTAATGATCCGGATGATCCAGATAGAAGTTATAATATGAATTTATCTTTGAAGATAAAATTCGAAAACGAATTTGGTGAGAATATTCTTGATATTGAAAATCCACTTTTTGATGCTAGTTTAATTGATATAGATATTTACGGTTTGGATGGTTATCAAAATGAATTTCCTTACTCTACCAGTTATACTTTTGCTAAGTATATTTCGTTTGTTAATTACGATGGAGTCGGTTATTGTTTTAAATTAAATGATTATTTGTTTAAATCGGTAGCCTTACAGAACATATTTCATGAAAGAAAATGGCTTAAGTATCGTATTATCTTTCCGGATGCCACTGAATATGTTATCAAAGTAGAAGGTTTATTGATAAATAATTCTGAAACCGATTATTATCCTACTAAAATTTATGTTAATGATGAGTTAAGATGGGAACAGCCTGTGAATAGTCGCTCAGAATATATGACGTTGACAATTGTAAAATAAATGAAAAAACTAATTTACCTTTTATTTACAGCTTTGTTAGTACTTAGTTGT
>NZ_RQVQ01000023.1 GCF_003865405.1 Paenimyroides tangerinum | reverse complement strand
TTCAAATGTGGCTGGTGTGGTTTTTCGGGTGATTGTTTTAAGTCGTTCTTTTAGTTTCTTCCACGCTTTTCCCGATACGATGAGTTGGTATTGATTTTTGCTTCCTTTCTCGTACGTAGATACGAACCCAAATCCTAAAATTGTGAAGTTGATTGGTTTTCTAATCCCGCTCTTTTCTTCATTTATAGTTAATTTGAGTTGTTTTTCAAAAAATTTTCAATTACTACTCTTGTAGCTTTGGCTTGATTGTGGCTTTTGCAATAGATACTAAAATCATCCACATAACGTACAAATTTATGTCCTCTTCGAGTCATTTCCTTATCCAATTGATGGAGTAAAATGTTCGACAATAATGGTCTTAAAGGATTTCCTTGCGGAACGCCTTTTACTCACGCGTTTATATTTGTTTTTTTTGTATTCGTGAATGCAGAGCATTTCTTCGTTTATGTAGTTTTCCGTTGATTTTAATAGGTGCTCTGAGCCATTTGCGTATGAGTTGCATCGTAGCTTTGCATTTCACTTTTTGATAGATTAAATTCAGTAATAAACAATGGTCAACTTCGTCAAAGAAGTTTTTCAGGTCAATATCCACAATGTGGTTTAATCCTGAATGGATGTAATCCCGAGATTGTCCAACGGCTTGTCGGGCATTCTTGTGGGGTCTAAATCCATAGCTGTAATTACTGAATTCGGGTTCGAAATGCGGTGCAATAGTTTGTGCTACGGCTTGTTGTTGAGTTGAAATTTATTTCAATAAAATAATTGATCATTAAATTCTTTGTCGTAATATTGCAATATAGAAATAAAGAAATGGAAATAGAACAAACAAAACCAAAGGATTTTACAGACAGCCAACACGAAATTACTCACATTATAAAAGCATTGGGACATCCTGCCCGAGTGGCTATCATAGAATATTTATTATCAGTTGACACTTGTATCTGCGGAGATATTGTTGATGTACTTCCTTTAGCACAGCCAACTGTTTCAAGGCATTTAAAAGAACTTAAAAATGCAAAACTAATTAAGGGAACCATTGAAGGTAACACGATTTGCTATTGCATTGACGAAAATACTATTGAAGAACTGCAAAAATATTTTACAAATATTTCGGCAAAACTTACTCTAAAAAACAAAAATTGTTGCTAACATAAAATAATACCAAAATGAAACTATCACAAGTAAAAGCACTTTTACCAACTTTAGAAAATGTAACATTCAAATTGGAAAACGGCTCTTTTGTTCCAGAACATTTTCACGTTACCGAAGTTGGAATGATTACAAAAAACTTCATTGATTGTGGTGGAGTAATTCGTACAGAAAAAACCGTAAATTTTCAGCTATGGAATGCAGACGATTTTGAGCATCGCCTAAAACCAACCAAACTTTTAAACATCATCAAACTTTCGGAAGAAAAATTAGGCATTGAAGATGCGGAAATTGAAGTGGAATATCAAAGTGAAACCATAGGAAAATACGGATTGGCATTTGACGGAACAAATTTCATTTTGCAAAACAAAACAACTGCTTGTTTAGCACAAGATGCGTGTGGAATTCCGTCCGAGAAAGTAAAGAAGAATTTATCCGAATTATCTGTAAATCAAAATGGGTCTTGTACACCAGGTGGTGGATGCTGCTAGTTAAATATAGACAAAAAAACAAATTGCGAATGGACAAAATATTCGATACCATAGTAATTGGAGTAGGGCAGAGTGGTCTGGCATGTGGCTATTACCTAAGAAAAGCGAAACTAAAATTTCTGCTTTTGGATAAGCAATCAGAACCGGGGGGCGCCTGGCTGCACGCTTGGGATAGTTTAACTCTTTTTTCTCCTGCAGATTACAGCTCCTTGCCAGGTTGGCCAATGCCCAAAACAGAGCAAAAATTCCCGCTGCGCTTACAGGTAGTTGATTATCTGATGAAATATGAACAACATTATCAATTACCCATACAACGAGGTGTTGAAGTTACCCACATCTTAAAAGACAATGGTATTTTTCATATTCATACTTCCAAAGGTATATTCCAAGCAAAAACGGTTATTTCAGCAACTGGTACATGGGGCAACCCCTACATTCCAAATATAAAAGGTATTGATAAGTTCAGTGGTATCCAATTACATTCCGCACATTATAAATCACCTGATAATTTTAAAGGGCTTAAAACTTTAGTGGTTGGGGAAGGAAATTCAGGGGCACAAATCGTTGCTGAAGTTTCGAAAGTTACGGAGGTTAAATGGTCAACCAAAAAAGAACCCCAATTTTTACCGGATGATGTCGATGGATATTACCTCTTCAATGTAGCATCAGCAAGATACAGAGCAGAAAAAGAGGGCAGGCCATTCGATGCTTCAGCATATAATTTAGGAAATATAGTGATGGTGCCGCCCGTAAAAGAGGCGCGAGAAAGAGGTGTACTCACTTCGTCGGGTTCCTTCACGGAGTTATATGATCAAGGAGTAATTTGGGAAAATGGACAACAAGAACAGTTCGATACAATTATCTGGTGTACAGGTTTTGGTTATGATACCAAGCATTTAAGAACTGTTGTAACACTCGATGAGCGAGGCAGCACGGAAACAATTGAAAGTAAATCCACTACTACAGATGGCTTGTGGTTGGTAGGTTATGGCAATTGGACAGGCTATGCATCCGCAACCTTAATTGGATTAAACCGAAGTACAAAACAAACGGTACAGGAGATAGAATTTTTTTTAAACTCTTAACGAATTAAAAATGAAAATTGCATTATTTAGTGACATTCACGCAAACCTACCCGCATTAGAAGCCTTTTTTGCAGATGTAGAAAAAAGAAATCCCGACAGTATACAGCCTCGCTGGACAAAATAAGAAAGTTCCATCCGGTGTGGCATTAGCTATGGTTTCCAGTGTAAGTTATTTGGGTTTTCTATTGGGCCCTCCGTTAATTGGTTATATCGCTGAAATATTTAGCTTGCGTTATTCCTATGGTCTATTTGCTTTCTTTGGTTTATTGATGTTTGTTATGACAAGTAAGTTAAAGATCTTTCAAGAGACTACAGACTAATACATTTATTTATTCAACCAATTTTGAAGGTCAATGGAGCGTCATCCATTGACCTGCATATCTATAAATTCTCAAAGAAATCCCATCTTAAAACAAAAAACCGCTTTATAAGCTCAGTAATACCATAAAGTTGTATTTGCAACCAAAATTTCGTATATTGCAAAAACGCAAGAGTATTACGAGTAATAGTATTGCATTGATCAATTCAATTAAGTCCTTGATAGAGGTCTTATTTTCTTCAAGAGTTTGCACTCTTTCAAAAATGCCTTCGAGCCTTTATTAAGGTTTCAGGATCAAATATTGATTCTTATTAGTTTAATCCTCCCTTCTTATAACATAAGAGAGGGAATAAATTTTTATGTATATATGACAAATTTTAAAGTTGGGATTATCGGTGCAGGTCCCAGTGGACTTGCTATGCTAAGGGCCTTTGAGTCAGAGCAGAAAAAAGGTAATCCCGTTCCAGAAATTAAATGTTTTGAAAAACAAGACAATTGGGGTGGTATGTGGAACTATACTTGGCGTACCGGCGTAGGTAAATATGGTGAACCATTGCACGGAAGTATGTATAAATACCTTTGGTCTAATGGTCCCAAAGAATGTTTGGAGTTTGCAGATTATAGCTTCACAGAACACTTTGGGCAACCTATTTCTTCTTTCCCACCGCGTGAGGTTCTTTTCGATTATATTCAAGGAAGAATAAAGAAAAGTAAAGCCCGAGACTTTATTCAATTCAATACAGTAGCACGCTGGGTAGATTACTTAGAAGATAAAAAACAGTTTCGCGTTATCTTTGATGATTTAGTTAAAAACGAAACTTTTGAGGAAATATTCGATTACCTAGTCGTGGGAACGGGCCACTTTTCAACGCCAAATCTACCTTATTTTAAAGGTATAGAGAATTTCCCTGGCGCTGTAATGCACGCTCACGATTTTAGAGGAGCAGATCAATTTATTGATCAAAAGGTCTTGTTGATAGGAAGTAGTTATTCGGCAGAGGATATCGGTGTGCAATGTTACAAACATGGAGCTAAATCCATTACGATCTCTTACCGAACGAGTTCTATAGGGTCTAAATGGCCTGAGGGAATAAAAGAGAAAGAATTAGTAACTCATTTTGAGGGGAGCACGGCCTTCTTTAAAGACGGTCACTCGGAAGACTTTGATGCTGTAATTTTTTGTACTGGTTATCAGCACAAACTTCCGTTCTTACCCGATAATCTGAGATTGAAATCTAAAAATTGCTTATACCCTAATCACTTATACAAAGGTGTAATCTTTAATGATAATGAACGATTAATTTACCTAGGTATGCAAGATCAGTATTATACATTTAATATGTTTGATACACAAGCTTGGTTCGCCCGTGATTATATACTGGGAAGAGTTTCGCTACCTTCTAAAGAGGAGCGTACTGCTGATATTAATAAATGGATGGCCTATGAAAAATCAACCGTCACAGGCGCTGATCATGTGGATTTTCAAACAGATTATATTAAAGAGTTAATATCTCTGACAGATTATCCACCGTTCGATCTGGACAAAGTAGCCGATATGTTTAAGCAGTGGCTGCATGACAAAGAGGTGAATATTCTCAACTACCGTGACCAAGTCTTTACTTCCGTTGTCGATGGTACAGAAGCATCTATTCACCACACCCCATGGATGAAAGAAATGGACGATAGTTTAGAACGCTATCTAGACGAAGTTACCCTAGATGACGAAGAATTAATGAAAGTAAATAACTATTAAGTTTTAGACGTCAAATCCTATAATATTAAAAATAGTCCAATTGTTTAATTACGATTGGACTATTTTTGATTTTCCCCAATCTTAATCCGGTCGATCCCCTACCGTTATCTGATTTTCTCATGAAATAGCACTCACGTCTATACTTTTAACATCATCAAGTAATCGGTCGTTTCAGCTTACTGACAGGATAGACTAACTTTAAATATATTACCCTGTAATCAAACACGTACTTCATAGGGCAATACATCGTGCTACCCTCAGCCGCTTGCTTTTATTTCCTCAACAAATCATTTGATTCACTGCATTTATTATTTTCCTGTTTCCAAATGTGGAGCGTCTACTGGCTTTGATTGTGGAGAGCCCTTTTGACGCAAAAAAATCGTTAGTAATACAATTGAAGCAACTGATAGGAATTCACTCTGCCAATTTTGAAAAGTTTCGAACCAAAAAGTAGGCTCACCAAGAAATTCGCCTAATCCTATTGAAGATTTGCCTTCCAAAGCGTCTTCTTCCATTTTCCCACGATAACTCCCATATAGATGTAAACCCCACTCCCTCTCCATAGAGCGCTATCGTGTAACGCCCGAAATGATTGAGAAAGTAAGTTCTGGAAAATGGGATACCAAAGAGAATGAAGAGGATCGCAAACAGCGCGATGCAATGGCAGCAAGAGGTTATTATCAGGCATTCCAGTCCGTCAAGGAAAGTATCAACTCCATATTGCGTGGAGCAAATGCGGGAATGCAGGTAGACAAAGACCACTCGAAATGGTATAGGCAACTTTTCGATCCGAGTGTGACTGCAGGTTTGTTGAAAGCCGCTGATCTAGCTGGATATCGAAACAATCAGGTTTATATCAGCAATTCCAAGCACGTACCCTTAAATGTTGACGCCATGCGTGATGCGATGCCTGTATTGTTTTCGAGCGTTGCTGCAGTTCAAAAAGATAATCTTTGACCTGTTCGGGATCCAACTCGGTAGGCAGGGTTTTAAAATGCAGCGCCAGGGCTGCCACATGCCGGGAATAATTATCGAACGTTCTGGGGCTCCTGCCCAGGATCGAAATATTCCTTTCGAAGCGTTGCAGCAGTTCAGCAAAATCACTAACTTCGCTCGAGGCGCGGTTCAGAATTTTGTTTACCCTTAACTCCTCCGGAGATTTTTTTTTGTAGCCATTTTAAAGATTTTTTGTTGTTTTACCAAAGTTAATAAAACAGCGAAGGGAAAAGCTACCGGAGGTTTAGTTCAACATCGTATTGGCAATAGTGCGGAGGGAAAGCAAGTTTGAAGATTTCAGATTTGCCGAAGATTAATTTATAATAGAAAAAGTTTGCATTTTTAGCCGCACCATCGCCAATACGTAACCGTTGTGTACAATTAAATTAAAAAAGAGGTGAATTTAGAAGAAATAGTTAGGGCAACCTATGAAGAGGTTAAAAATACAGATGACAAAGGACGATTGGCATCTTATATTCCTGAGTTGGTTAACGTTGATTCGGAAAGTTTTGGAGTATTTATATCAACAATTGACCACACTAATTTTGGTATTGGCAATTTTAACGAAAAATTTTCGATTCAGAGTATTGCAAAAGTACTTTCACTAAGCTTAGCATATAGTATTCTTGGCGAGAAAATTTGGACAAGACTTGGAGTAGAACCTTCAGGAACAGCATTTAATTCTCTAGTTCAACTTGAAGCAGATAAAGGCATACCTCGAAATCCCTTTATAAATGCTGGAGCAATTGTTATTTCAGATATTCTACTTAGCAAGCTGAAAAACCCAAAAGAAGAATTTTTATCTTTTATTAGAAGCATTTCCAATAATTCAGAATTAAACTATTCAAGCAAAATAGCTGCTTCAGAAAAAAGCGTAGGATTTCGAAATGTGGCATTATGTAATTTCATTAAATCCTTTGGAAATATTGAAAATGAACCCTCAGATGTTCTTGACTTCTATTTTGATCTTTGCTCTCTTGAAATGAATTGCAAAGAGCTTTCAGAATTATTTTTGTTTTTAGCAAACAATGGCTGTAACATATTTGCTAACAACTCGATACTTACCAAAAGCCAATGCAAAAGAATAAATGCACTAATGCAAACTTGTGGCTTTTATGACGAATCTGGAGAATTTGCCTTTAAAGTTGGACTTCCTGGAAAGAGTGGTGTTGGAGGAGGGATTGTTGCAATCCATCCAAATCATTATGCGATTGCAGTTTGGAGTCCGAAATTGAATGAAAAAGGAAATTCATATAAAGGGATGAAATTTCTTGAAGAGTTTACAACAAAATCTCAGTTGTCGATATTTTGAGATGAAATAGCCATGATTGAAACAAATCACCAACCGAAGATGATATTATAACCAATCTGGCGTATTCCATGTGACCCATAAAAATAAATAATAACACATGAAAACTGTACACAATAACTAAGCTTTCGTCTTGCCCGGAGGGCACGAGATGAAAGCCCGTTGAACGGAACCGGAGTAGCTTATAAAGTAATATGGAGTTTTCGAAGTATGACTTTAAGATATACAAGCAGTAATTTTAGGATTACTGCTTTTTTTGTGGTTGAATTTGTGCTGTTTCAATCATTTTTCGGGGTTTTCTGAGCCAATCGAACACAAGTTTCCCTTACCCGTAAAAGTTAATTCACAGAAGCAAGTGTGTTTTCGATAAGATAGGCTTTTGGCGGACCTCTTTGTCCGAAAACATGCAACGTAACCAGATTTCCAACTTTACAACAATAGCATTTTCGATGTTGTGTTTTAGTCTCAACTATCGGTCTAATGATATTTAAATCTTCTTGTAATTGTTGTAGTTTTCCGCGTTTCCAACTGCTACTTAAAATGCCGTAATGCCTAATTCGAACAAAGCGTTTAGGCAGAATATGCAAACTAAATCGCCTTGTAAATTCTTCGTTTTTTAAGGTGAGTTGCTTAGTTTTACTGTTGTCTTTATAGTCTTTGTAACTAATGGTAACTTCATGATTGGTTACGTTTTTAATCCGATGGTTACTAATGGCTACCTTGTATATCTACCTAAATATTCAATTACTTGCTTTGGACCACCAAAAGGCTGTTTGGCATAAACCACCCAATTTTTGGCAAACAATTGATCGTATAATTTCTGATTAGCTAGATTTTCTTTACGCATGGCCGCTACAAATTTTGCTCTAAAAACATTACTCAACGCATCTGTACAGAATAAGTATTTATCGGTTTTTATCTTGCGTTTCCAATTGCCATTTGCATCAATTCCACCGCCAGGAACAATACAATGAATGTGCGGATGTAAACTCAAATTTTGTCCCCAAGTATGCAAAATTCCCATCATTCCTAAATGCATATTTTCGGTTCTTCCGAATTGTGAAAGCGTTGCCCAAACCGAATCAAATAAGATTTTATACATCATTTGTGGCTGATGAATCGCTAAACCATTAAGCGAATCTGGAATGGTAAAAACCACATGATAATACGAACAAGGCAACAAATCTTGTTCGCGAGCCTGAATCCATTCTTCACGTTTATGTCCTTGACATTTCGGACAATGTCTGTTGCGACAACTGTTGTAACTAACACTTATATTTCCGCAAGAATCACAAGCATCTACATGTCCGCCCAAAGCAGCAGTTCGGCATAAAGTCAGCGCTCTGAGTGTTTTTTCTTGATGAACGGTAAAGTTTTGGTTGGACAAATCGACTTTTTTGAGCACATCGGCTACTTCCCATTGCGGCTGCATAGCGTAAAAACGGTATCAATTGGACTGTGTACTTTTTGGTTTTCGAGCTGACAAACATGCAAGTATTCCATCGTAGTTTCTACACGCTCATGTCCCATCAGTTTCTGAACCTGAAGAATATTTACACCATCTTCCAACAAATGGGTTGCATAGCTGTGACGCAACGTATGGGTGTGCACATCTTTTAAAATTCCAGCCTTTTTACAAACCGATTGAATCGCCCATTGTACGCCACGCTGACTGTAACGCGAATCAAATCCTCTGGCGTCTTTGGTGTTTCCGGTAAATAAAAAGGTGGTAGGATGTTCGACTGAAATATATTTTTTAATCCCTCGAATGATATGGTCAGAAAGTGGCACATAACGATCTTTCTTCCCTTTACTTTGAACGATATGAAGCAGTTTTCTATCGAAATCTAAATGCTTTAATTCGATGTTTCGAACTTCCATACAACGAAGTCCACAACCGTAAATCAAACCAATTAAAATACGATGTTTAAGTAAATCGGCATGTTGAAGCAACTTCCAAATCTCATCACGACTAAGAATAACAGGAAGTTTTTTTTCTTTAGGAATTGCAGGCAAATGAAGATAATCGTAGGGAAGATTTTCAGTTTTTAGCAGAAATCGAAGTCCGTAAACCGTATGTTTAAAGTACGATTGTGAAGGAGAATTGGAACGTTTTTGTAGTTCAAAGAGATAATCTTTAACCTGTTCAGGATCTAAATCGGTTGGTAAAGCACCAAAATGAAGCGCCATTGCAGCCACATGGCGTGAATAATTATCGAAGGTGCGTTTACTTCTACCTAAAATGGAAATATTTCGTTCAAAACGTTGCAAAAGTTCTGAAAAACCATTAATTTCACTACAAGCGCGATTCAGATATTTGTTTGGTCTTTCGACTACGCTCAAGGCAGGTCTTAATTCCTCTGGATATTTTTTTTAGTTACCATAATTTTGAATTTTAATACCATAAATATATGGTTTCTAATGGAAAAGCTACCGAAGGTTTAGTTCAACAGCAGTTTCGCAAAATGCGGTGTAAAGGCTTTTTTTAAAGTTTTGGCTTTTTAAGTCGCAATTACATTTCGTTTTGTAAAAAATATTAAATTTACAAAAGCCTAAATGTTTTGCTTGTGTTTTGGGATTTTCTTTAAACTTGGTTTTGTGAGATTCCCGCACTTCGCGAAGCTGCGGCTCGTTAGCGACAACCTTATCGAAACAGCGACCAACAAAGAATGAATGGAAAATATTGGCATTGAAAAATTAACAATAAGTGACCTTGACGAATTGCAAAAAATTGGTCGACAAACTTTTTATGAAACATTTTCTGAAAGCAACACGGAAGAAAATATGAAAAATTATTTGGAAAGTGGTTTTTCAGTTGACAAAATAAAAACCGAATTGAGTGATGAAAATGCTGATTTTTATTTTGCGAAAATTGACAAAAAAATAATTGGATATTTAAAACTCAACTTCGGACAATCTCAAACCGAACTAAAAGATGACAAAGCTCTTGAAATCGAAAGAATTTATGTTCTCAAAGAATTTCACGGAAAAAAAGTTGGACAAATTTTATATGACAAAGCAATAGAAATAGCCAAAAATAAAAATGCGGATTATGTTTGGTTAGGAGTTTGGGAAGAAAATCCGAGAGCAATAAACTTTTATAAAAAAAATGGGTTTGTAGAGTTTGACAAGCATATTTTTAAACTCGGAAATGATGAACAAACGGACATTATGATGAAACTAAAACTAACAAATTAAAAAGATGCAAAAAAGGCAGCTGCCAACTAACGGTTGTGTAGAATTAGGATTAACTTTGATAATTAAATTTTAAATATGGATTTTATTGCTAAAGAAATATCGATAAGTGATGAAGGGTTTGGAATTACAATTTCAATTTGTCAAAAGGAGGATAAATACAATCCAAATATTGATTTATCTTTTGAAGAAATTGTAAACTCAATGGGAAAATATATTCTTCTTCAAAAAACTTATGCCGAAGATGAATTTGAAACGGATTACTATTATTTTGAATCACATGATAAAGATAATTGTGGTGAGTTGGACGATTATGAAATTGTTTTATCCCATTCAGAATTTATAATAAAAGCACCTAATTTTAAATATAAGATAGGTATAGATTCTGATTCAATATTATTCGATGAGTTAAAGCAAGCCCTGCAATATTTCACAAAAGATAAAGGAAAATTGATTGTTTTATAAATTTGTAAATCAATCTTATATGATCTGATTTTAGTATTCATATATAAATATATATTTATATATATATTCTTCCCTCCCACCCTTTTATTGGATTAATTTGAATTAAATTATAAAATAGAATTCAGAATGAATTCTTAGAAACCTATTTTTAAACCTTCAGAATTAAACTTCTTATTCCATCGAAGATTAATTGATACTTCAGTTTCAATTCAAATTAGATGCATTGTCCCTTTGTTAAGCTGTACTTGATTCTAATTCCGATTCCTTATTTTGTATTGAATATATCTTGATATAATTAGCAACATAATATTCAAACAAATTTAAAATAAGAAGGTTATTTTTTTTGATTTGTAATTTATTTCTTAAGGTGTTGTAATTCAATTATATTTGACATATATTTATATATAAATATATATTTATATGTGATGTCTTTTTACTAGCTAATATCTTTTTTTCTTTTCTCTGATTATTGTATCTACTACTCCAAGTATGACTACTTCATCATTTTCTTCAATTTTTACTGATTCGGAATATTTAGGATTCAATGCCATTAGGGTTGAATTTTTTTTGTCATATCTCTTTAAAGTGTAGTCTGACGCATTTATTGAAACGACAATATCATCTCCATTTTGTGCTTCGTAATCTGATCTAATAATTATTAAATCTCCATCTAAATATTCTGGATACATTGAAAGACCCCTTACCCTATTAACAAATGTGCTTCCTATTTTTGAAAGGTACCTTTCGTCAAGGCTTACTCTGTCTGATAAGAAATCTTCTGCGGGAGATGGAAATCCTGCTCGTATGCCTCCATGAAATTCCGCAAAATATTTTTGTCCTTCTTTATTTATGGATAGATTCTCTAATTCATCTCCAAACTTTGGTGCCTTTATAAAATTTATCATCTGATTTCTAATATTTCATTCCACTTAGTTGTATAATTTGGACTCAATAGGTCCTGACGCATCTTCCAGGTTTGATCAAGTGCTTGAGAACCTATTTTTATCATTTTATGGCCGTATTTAAAGTTAAGTTTATCCATTACAGTCATAATCTTTCGATGATGTACTGGTTCATCTTCGAATAGATTAAACTGCTTTTCATCTTCGGGAGCAATTCCACTGACTATAACTCCTGCCTTTTTATAAGAATAGCCTTCTTTAAAAATGATGTCTAATCCTCTTTTAGCGTATTTTGATATTTCAATATTTGAATTTGTATCAAATGGTATTGTTACATTTATGGATTTATAATACTGTTCTTTTTCTGTCTGAAATCGATTTGTCAAAATAAAAACGGTTACAATTCTACAGGTTGATTTTTGATTTCTTAACTTTTCGGCACAAGTTGCCGCGAAGGTTGAAATTCGCTCTTCTAGATACTCCTTTTCTGTATACGTTTTATCAAATGAACGGGTAATAGCAATGTTTTTTTTGTTTGTAATTTCCTCTAATTCTAAAACTGAAATGCCCTCTAATTCTTTTTTTAAACGCAAGCCTACAACTGAGAATTCTTTTCGAACATAATTATCGGATAATTGAGTAAAGTGTATTGCCTTATGAACACCTCTAGATTTTAGTTTTCTTGAGAATTGTCTACCTATTCCCCAAACATCTTCTATGTCGAGCCATTTTAAGGCTTTAATTCGTTTCTCTTCAGTATCTATACAATGTACTCCATTTAGCTGCGAAAACTTCTTTGCGATACGATTGGCTACCTTTGCAAGTGCTTTTGTTGGAGCAATTCCAACGCAGGTTGGTATTAAAGTACATTTTAAGATGTCTTTTCGAATCTTTAAGCTATACGCTGTTAAATCATATTTTTCAAACCCCTTTAATCTTAGAAAACATTCATCGATTGAATATACTTCTACTTCAGGGCTGTATTTTTTTAAAATTGTTGCTACCCGATTGCTCATGTCCCCGTACAAAGCATAGTTCGAAGAAAAAACCTGTATTCCCTTTTCTAAAAATAAATCTCTGTATTCAAACGCTGGTGCTCCCATCGGTACTCCAAGTGCCTTTGCCTCATTTGAACGTGCGATAACACACCCATCGTTATTACTTAAAACAACAATCGGAACGTGACGTAATTTCGGATTGAAAACACGCTCACAACTTGCATAAAAATTATTACAATCAACTAAGGCATACATAGTACAAATTTACTCAAATCGACGATCCCGTAAAGTTAAAATGCACTTGTGTCAGATCTTGACGTTTTTGATTGAATAATTTAGTTTCCTTTCGGACTTTTTTGATTATAGTATATCTATATATAAATATATATTAGTCTGCATTGAATCGAGATTCCGTTAAACTTATAAATGAATAATCCCTTTTTTTTGATATTCGTATTGCTTTACTTATCTTTAATTTAGAATTCTTAGACTTTATTTTTTAAGTTGATTATTTTTGTTCGTCTGTCCATTATTGTCTTCGTTCTCTATATACACCTACTTATTTACCTAATAAGGTTTATGCACTGTTCAATTTTTCTAGGCGATGCATTTTCTTCCCCTGTTCGAAATCACGAACAAAAGATAAACCTACACCAGTACTTAGTTTTAATTCTTTACGTTTTTATATTATAAATATTCGTATTAAATTCTTTATTTTAGTCCTTGTCTGATATAAATATAAATAAAAAAGGCAAATAGCTTCCTTCTGGATATCTTAATTGAATTATTATATATAGATATATATTTATATATTTATATATTTACATAAAGATATATTTATATGTTTCCCACCCACCCTTTAGTAGATAAATTGGATTAAAACCTTAAAAATCAGTTTTAAAGAAAACATTGAAAACCTATTTTTAAGGGCAATCGTGTTTAAACTTCATTCAAATATGAAGATTAAACGACCTCATTTTTTAATCAAATTAGAAATATTGCTCCCTATTTTAAAATGAATATTTAGTTTTTAAAGTATTAATAACGCTTGATTTTTCTACTTAATTCCATTGTTCTTAAAGTTGTATTGAACTATTTAACCGATTATATTCTAGAGTTTTCTTTCGCCTTATCTATGGTTTTCTTGATGCAAAATTAAATCAGTGAGTAGGAGTAAAAATCTTTTGAGGTTTTTACTTCGCAGAAATCAAATATTGAGGCAAGACTTCATAATCATTCAAAAAATAATGAAGTCTTGCTTCAATGTTGTTTTATTTACTCGCAAAGATTCCTAAAAAAATTTACCGAAAAAGTAGTTACTCATTCTGAGTCTTCTTTTTCTTGACTTCATACTCTTTACTGATTTAGTGTTTTTGGCACAGAAAAGCCATAAAGCGTAAGCTAACTAAGAATATTAAATCAGTTCATTAATTCTAAAACTTTTAATCCTATGAAATCAAATGTAAAATCTAACCGTTCTGTAAATACTTCAAAAGAAACAGAAAATGCCAAAGGCGAAGCTTCAAAGAATATTAATGATGTTTTTTTTAATACTATTATTGACAACATAGAGAAATTAGAACCATCTAATTGGGATCATTTTTTAAAAGATAATTTGGTTTTTTCTCCTTCAAATATTGTTTCTAAATGTAAATACACACGTTACAACAAACTAATCTTAGCTATTGATATTTTAATTCACGAAAGAAAAAGTTTTTATTATGCTACGTTTTCTCAAATTAGTCAGGCTAATGGAAAGCTAAAAAAGGGATCTAAATCCGTTCCGATTCAATACTTTAATTTTGATATTAAACATAAAGAAACCAAACAGAGGATTTCACGATCGGACTATTTAAAACTTTCTTCAACTGAACAGAAAAACTTTACAGTGCGTAGTTTCTTAAAAGTTTATCGCGTTTTTAGTGTCGAGGATATAGAAAATTTTGAAGCATGTGATTTTAAAAATGTTTCTGATTCTGAAAATGAAATTTCTGAAATTTCTTTAAATGAATCTGCGGAGGATTTTGTTTTAAAACTGATTGAAAAAAAAGGTTTAAAACTTGAACATAATGCGCAAGATATTGCTTTTTATTCTCCTTCTTTAGATAAAATTTGTATGCCTTTGACTACCTTTTTTAAAGATGAACATTTTTATTATAGTACTTTATTTCATGAAATTACCCACTGGACAGGTCACAAATCAAGATTAGATCGTTTTGATGATACATTCGTAGATGGACGTAATGCTTATGCATTTGAAGAATTAGTAGCCGAAATAGGGGCGTTGCTTTTTTCTTCTGAATTCGATTATACTCATCAATTTATAAATTCGATCGTTTATCTTAAAAGTTGGTTAAATCAATCTAACTGCGAGGATAAAACGTTAACCATGCAGGAGGCTTTTACCTTGTCAAACAAAGCCTATTCGTTTTTGAAATACTAATTTATTCTGCCGCTTATTACTTTAAGGGGCAGAATAAATTTCCCCTTCGGGGAAGAAATTAGAAATTTTTTAATATTATATTTATTTATAAATTATTGATAATAAATATTTTAATATCTAATTGTGTATATAAATATATATTTATATATCTCTATGTTTGTATATTTATATATATATTAGTACTTTTGATTTAAATAATAAAAATACTATGGCAAAAATTATTTTATTTACCCATCAAAAAGGTGGAGTTGGTAAGAGTACATTATCATTTAATGTAGCCAATTTACTAAATCAACACGCTAAAGTGGGCTTGATTGATTGGGATTATCAAGGAACTTTATTACAGGTTAGAGAACTGAATGATCAATTGACTTATATTGATGTTGATCGAGATGTAAAGAAAATTCCTCATTCAGATTTTGATTTTATTATTATCGATACACCTCCGTATATTTTCGAAGAAATTCATGCCTTAGTTAAACTGGCTAATCTTATTGTTATACCTACACAAGCAAGTATTAATGATTTATTGGCTATCGATAAAACAGTTCAAATTATTAAAGAAAATGAAGCTGTAGATCGTTCTATTATTGTTTTTAACCGTATTAAGTCAAATTCTTCTTTAAAGGAAAAATTAACTGAAAACTTTAATGAGCTTCAAATTCCCATTGCCAATAGTATTATTAATGATTATGATGCAATCACAAATAGTATTGTTACTAAAGGGGTAGAGGTGAAGCATAAAGCAAATAATCAATTACAAAATTTAACAACTGAATTAATTACAAAACTTTTAAGTAATGGCTAAAAAAATGGATTTGTCTGCTTTAGTAAACCAGGTAAAAAAATCAAATGTTGAAACTCCTATTCAGAAGGTTGTTCCTGTTCAAAAGCCAATCGCTGCTACTGAAAAAGGATTTTATGTGAAAATTCCAAATGAGATGATTGTTTTTTTAAAGAACAAAGCCTCTCTGGTAGACGGATTAACGGTTAAGGAACTTATTAATGATGCACTCTTAACTGTTTATAATGATGAATACCAAGAATTTGTAAAACGTTATTATGCAAAGCACAAATAGAGTTTTTGTTGTAAACGTTAAGTTACTAGATGGAAACTGGGTAAAGTATCGAGCGGTCAATGGATCAAATGGTGTTAAACGTTTGGTTCAATATTTTGATCAAACTTTTGTTGGAGATAAAAAGTGGCTTTTTTGTAATGTTTATGATAAAGAGACTCAGCAACAAGTAGCTAATTATTTGAATGGTAAAAACCCTACTAGACCCTAGTATTTTAGAATAAAAAAATAGAGGAGCTAACGCTCCTCTATCGAAAAATAAAACCAATTAAGGTAAAATCTTCCTTTTCGTATTGCAAATATATGGAATATTGATTTGGAATAAAACTTAATAATCATTAAATTAACTCAAAATTTAGAATAAGATTATTCTTATTTAATAGCAAAATTATTCATCGTGGAAGGAAGAGATAATAAAGTTAAAGAAACCTTTGTAAGTCACTCAAAGTCTGATAAGGTTAAGATTTCGAATGAATTTTATCGAGATCTTTTTTTCCATTTTATTGATGGCGATTTTGTATTAAAAGAGGCAATGCCTATTGAAGCTAATCGTATTATTGTAAATATTTTAGATATTCTTCGTAATAGACAGTTTCAATATAAACAAGACCAACCATCTGATAGTCTGCAATTGGATTTATTTAAGAAAACCTATCTAACTGATGATGAGTCTTATGCTAAGATTGTAATGAAAACATCAGATATATCTTCTTCAAGAAATATCGAAACAATTAAAAATGGATTGCAATTCTTGGTTAATTTCAAACAAGAATGGCATACAGTCTCTTTTTTAAATCCTAAAGGAGAGGTTGAAAAAAAACAGTTCTATGGTGGTTTGATCATCGACCCTACCATTTACAAGGGACAGGTGTCTTTTTTTATCAATCCATACTGGTTTAAAAAGATTGTTGCCTTAGCCAATTATAATTACGTTTTGTATTCTCTGGTTTATTCTTTAAAGTCTCATAAGCACTTTTTATTCGCACTTTGGTTAAATACTTTAAAAGAGAACGGTACAAAGGTTACTTTGGAATTTATGAACAAGACTTGGGCAATTAATTATAAAGACCTTAGGTCGCTTAAAAAAGGCTTTTTGGACCCTATCAAAAAGGTTTTAGATAAGTCATCTTCTTTTTCTTTTAATAGTTCAATCAAAGGTGGATATTTAGGGATTATTCGATATGAACTAAAATCTATCGGAGAAGCTGCTGAAGAAGCGAAAAGCCTAAAGTCACAAGACGACCAATTTAAACTATATAAACTTTCTTACATTAAGAAACGTCACAAGATTACTGAAGATGAATATAACCGATTGGAAAAAATATTCTCTGAAGATTTTAGTGCTAAATTTCTTTTTAGTTCGGCCTATCAAAATGTAGTAAAAAAATACAATAGGCAACGCAGAAAAGATAATAATTGCCCTCTAATTACCGACATACCATTTGGTAATTTATTAGATGAGATTCAAGAAGAGATCGTTACAATCTATAAATTGACCAAACAGGCCGAGTTTGTTCCTAACGGATTTCCAATATTTAACACTCCAATTTAGGGGTGTTTTTTTATATATCTATAATATCGATGCGTTTTCAGATTATTTTGATATTCCCGGACTAGCAAAGATGTCGAAATTCCACTGCCCATAATAGTTCTGATTGTTTTCGGTTGTTATTTTTTAGTACTTAAAAATCTTTTTATTTTCTATTTTTAAATTTAAAATCGAAATTCCACTACCTAAAATTTCTGTTTTTATTACTTACTTCGTTTGTCTCTGTCATTTTTTATAATTTTTTATGTTCTTATTTCTTCTTATATATTTTCGAAATTCCACTACCCATCACGTTTTTTAGCACTCCAAGGCAAATTAGATTGATATTCGAAATTCCACTACCCATCACGTTTTTTAGCACTTTAAGGCAAATTAAATTGATATTCGAAATTCCACTACCTATTTAATTTTAGAATGCGATTTATTTTCTAACTATCCAATCAAACACAAGTTATTTTCGAAATTCCACCACCCACAAAGGTATATTACCACTATTTTTAGTAGTCATTTAGTAGGATTTTGTGTAACTTTACTTATACAGATGTATTTTTATTTTTCTCTTTTTAGAAATAAAGGGAGTAAAAACACTTTTTCGAAATTCCACCACTCAGAATATGATTAAAGATTTTAAAAAAACAATAATAAATCGAAATTCCACTACCCATTTTAGATGGTGTTATAGATTAAATACTCATTTTACGTCGAAATTCCACTACCCATTTAGCTTTTGGGCTAGTTTGGATAGTTTTTTAATGGAAAAAATCGAAATTCCACTGCCCTAAAATCGAAATTCCACTACCCATTTGAATATTCCACTTTTTTTAGCGAAATTCCACTGCCCAAAAATCGAAATTCCACTGGCCAATATTTCGAAATTCCACTCCCCAAAACTTCGAAATTCCACTCCCCAAAATTCATGACTAAACAAACCATAACACTATGTAAATCAAATAGTTTTAATTTATAAATAAATATCTTTAAAATTATATTTAAAATTATATTTAAAATTAATAAAAGAAATAGCCAAAATATAATATACCCCTTTTAAAAGGATTTTTTTTAATATTTTACCCATTATTGATGAAAAAGTCCGAAAAGGAACGAAATTCACCAAGGCCCCGGCGGATTTAATTTTTGTAAATTTGAAAAAAAAATAAATGAAAAAAATAGGAACTTGTCCGATTTGTTACCAAGGACAACTTTTAGAATTTGAAGATAAGTTTCAATGTAATTTCATGCATTCTGATCAAACTTTTTGTAATTTTTTTATTTATAAAAGCTATTCTGGAAAAAATTTAAATTTAGAAATCGTTTTAGATTTAATTTTAAATCATGAAACTAAGTTTTATAGTGATTTTGTAAATGAATCGGGGCAAAAATTTGAAGCTGCTCTTAAAATTTCAAATGGATTTATAGGGTTTAAATTTAAAAATCAAATTTTAGAAAATTGTAAGTGTGTAAATTGCGAGGGAGAAATTTATCGTTCGTTAAAAGGCTTTGGTTGCGAAAATTTTTTTTTAAAGAGGTGTGGAATGTTTGTTTACCGATCTTATAACGGTGTAAATCTTACTGATGATCATGTAAAACTTTTAGTTTCTGGCGAAATGACTCCATTTATTTCAAATTTTTTATCAAATTCAGGAAAATATTTTACTGCTAAATTGTATGTAAATGATTCTGATTTTCGTGTTCTTTTTGATTATAAAATTGGAGATTGTCCAAAATGTAAATTTGGTTCAATCATGAAAATGGAAAAATTTTACGGGTGTAGTAATTTTCTAAGTGATATAAAATGTGATTTTATAATTTGGCCTTCCATTTTTGGGTATGAAATATCTTTTTTAGATGTCGAGATTATTTTATCAGGTGATTCTACTGAATCTAAATCTTTTGAATGGAATTCTAAGTCTTTTGAAGGTTGTTTATCTTTAGATGAAAGTTTGAAATTACGTGTGATTTAGCAATATCTATATATAAATATATACTTATATATATTTAAGTAATGCATCAATCTAGTTTTTAATGAGACACTAATAGTATAGTTGCAAATTCCAGTTAAATTGACCACCTAATTCCAATTTAAACTGGAATTAAGTGGTCAATTTAACTGTTTTTTCCAAGCTTTTTAAAATCTCTAAAAACGGAACTCATTTATGGCAATAAACTCATTAATAAAGAGCAAATGAAGCTTGATTGGAGAATCTGGTCAAATTGACCACCTGATTCTGGTGAAAGTGATCACCTAATTCTGGTTTAACTTGACCATGTTATTCTGGTTAAAGTGACCAGATTCTCCAGCTTTATTGGCTTGAAATACATATTTTTAAATTCTGCTATTTTATGTAATTCGATTAAAATTAATTTGTAACTTGCTTCTAAGTTGCTTATAATTGTATCTGATTGTCAATCAATACAATATACTAATTATTAGTGTTTTGAGCAACTTTTTTATAATGCACTACGGGTTTGTAATAAATATAATTGTAATCAACTAGTAACCGCATAATTAGAATTCTTTTTTTCCAATGTATCCGACCCTTAGAAATTTCAAATTAAAAAATCATAAAAAATTTGTAGGATTAATAATTACGAGTTAAATTTGCACCTGAAAAACAGAAAAAAATGTACAATTCAATTATTATTTCTTCTATTATTATTTCGGGTGTGATTTCACATTCCGGGGAGGAATAATTTTTATGTAATCGAAAGATATATTTGAAAGCCTCCCGAGAAATCAGGAGGCTTTTTTTTTAACTTATATTAAACAAAGATGAATTTATATAACACTATTATTATCAGCATTATTATGAACTCGCTATTGTGAGAAATGCTGCTATATACCAAATTGTAAGCCTTTCTCATTTCAAGAAGGGCTTTTTTTTAAATTATATTAAACAAAGATGAACTTATATAACTACACTATTATTATCAGCATTATTATTATCAACTCGCCACCGTGAGGAATGCTGCTGTATGTCAAATTGTAAGCCTTTCTCACTTTCGGGAAAGGCTTTTTTTATGCCCAAGAAATCAAATAACAATTCAATAAAAAATAAAAACAAACATGTATTTCAACAACGAAACATTGCTTTATTTAGACGGAAAATTTGTAAAAGCCAACGATTCCACAACCAATTTGTATAGTCAAACCCTTCATTATGGTTACGGTGCTTTTGAAGGAATTCGTTCTTATGAAACAGAACACGGAACCAAGGTTTTTAAAGCAGAAGAGCATTACGAACGCCTAAAAAAATCATGTGAACTGGTCAAAATTCCTTTCAACTACACGGTGCAAGAATTGGTAGAAGCCACCTATGAATTACTGGAAAAAAACAACTTAAAAAATGCCTATATCCGACCATTGGTGTATTGCGGACAAAATATGAGCTTATCAAAACCTACCAGCGTTTCCGTGTTGATTGCTGCTTGGGATTGGGGAGCATATTTAGGCGAAAAATTATTGCGGTTAACGGTCTCTTCCTATTGCCGTCCGCATCCAAAATCAATCCATATCGAAGCAAAAGTCTGCGGTCATTATGTCAATTCTATCCTAGCAACCAACGAAGCAAAAGACAATGGTTTTGATGAAGCATTACTTTTGGATAGCGATGGTTTCTTGGCCGAAGGTCCGGGTGCTAATTTGTTTTTCGAAAAAGACGGAAAATTATTCACGCCGCAATTTGGAAATATCCTTCCAGGCATTACCAGATCTACGGTTTTGGAATTAGCAGATGAATTAGGTCTGGAGGTAGAACAGGGAAAATTCACCAAAGAAGATTTGTTCCAAGCCGACAGTGCATTTTACTGTGGAACAGCTGCCGAAGTGGTGGGAATAGCATCGGTAGATGATTGTCAATTTCCTACAAACTGGAACGACTCCTTGGGTAAAAAACTTCAAAATGCCTATTCACTTTTGGTCAGAGATCCATTAAAACAAAACCATTTCAACTAATGAAAACACTCAACAAATACAGCAAAACCATCACGCAAGATGAAACCCAACCTGCTGCACAAGCCATGCTTTATGCCATAGGATTAACGGAAGAAGATTTGCAAAAAGCACAAGTGGGAATTGTGAGTATGGGTTACGAAGGAAATCCCTGCAATATGCATCTCAACGATTTGGCGAAAGAAGTAAAAGCAGGTGTACAGCAAGAAAATTTAGTCGGTTTGATATTTAATACCATTGGAGTAAGTGATGGGATATCTAATGGAACAGATGGAATGCGATTCTCTTTGGTTTCAAGAGATATCATTGCAGATTCTATAGAAACAGTGGTGAGTGCACAGTGGTACGATGCAGTTTTAGCAGTTGTGGGATGCGACAAAAATATGCCTGGATCGATCATCGCTATGGGAAGATTAAACCGTCCTGCCATCATGGTGTATGGCGGAACCATTCATTCCGGAAAATGGAAAGGCGAATCGCTCAATATCGTTTCGGCTTTCGAGGCTTTGGGTAAAAAATTTGGCAATACGATTTCTGATGAAGACTACAAAGGAGTAATTAAAAACGCTTGTCCCGGAGCGGGCGGGTGCGGCGGGATGTACACAGCAAACACGATGGCTTCCGCTATTGAAGCTTTAGGAATGAGTTTGCCTTATAGTTCTTCTAATCCAGCATTGAGCAGCAATAAAAAAACCGAATGTTTTGATACCGGAAAAGCCATTCAGACATTGTTGGAAAAAGACATCAAACCCAAAGACATTATGACCATAAAGGCATTCGAAAACGCAATGACTATGGTCACCGTTTTGGGAGGTTCTACCAATGCCGTGATGCACCTGATCGCTATGGCAAATTCGGTAGATATAGAACTTACTTTGGATGATTTCCAAAAGGTTAGCAACCGTGTTCCCGTATTGGCAGATTTGAAACCGAGCGGCAGATACCTGATGGAAGATTTGCACGAGGTAGGAGGAATTCCTGCCGTGATGAAGTATTTATTGAAAAACCATTTACTGCACGGCGATTGCTTAACGGTCACCGGAAAAACCATTGCCGAAAATTTAGAATCGGTGCAGGATTTAACCGAAGGTCAGCAAGTATTTCTTCCCTTAGAAAATCCGGTAAAAGCAAACGGACATCTGCAAATGCTCTACGGAAATCTGGCTACCGAAGGAAGTGTCGCTAAAATAAGCGGTAAAGAAGGTGATTATTTTGAAGGAACTGCCAAAGTTTTTGACGATGAATATGCCGTGATTGATGGCGTTCGAAACGGAGAAGTAAAACCTGGCAATGTGGTAGTAATCCGTTACTGCGGACCAAAAGGCGGACCGGGAATGCCTGAAATGCTTAAGCCGACTTCAGCGATAATGGGTGCTGGATTAGGCAGTTCAGTAGCATTAATTACCGATGGCAGATTTTCAGGCGGCACCCACGGTTTTGTTGTAGGTCATATCACACCGGAGGCTTTTGTAGGCGGAACAATTGCTTTGGTAAAGGATGGCGATATCATTGCGATTGACGCTAAAAACAATACGATAAACTTAAAAGTTTCCGAACAAGAATTGGAAAAACGAAAAGCTGCCTGGAAACAACCTTCCTTAAAAGCAAATAAAGGTGTTTTGTTCAAATACGCACAATGTGTTTCAAGCGCTTCTTTAGGCTGTGTAACCGATAAATAAAATTTAAAATGAAAACAACGGAATTAGAAACACCCAAACAAACTTCGGTGCTGCTGCAAACCATAGGTGCAGATGCGGTGATACAAAGCCTAAAAGCCGAAGGGGTAAAAACAATATTTGGTTATCCGGGTGGTGCGATTATGCCCATCTACGATGCCCTGTTTGATTATCTTGAAGAAATAAACCACGTACTGACAAGACACGAACAAGGTGCTATTCACGCTGCTCAGGGCTATGCCCGGACTTCTGGAAAAACAGGCGTTGTATTCGCAACTTCAGGGCCAGGTGCTACCAATTTAATCACGGGTTTAGCCGATGCATTGATCGATTCTACGCCCTTGGTTTGCATCACCGGACAAGTGGCTTCTCACCTTTTGGGAACGGATGCTTTTCAAGAAACTGATGTGATGGGGATTTCAATGCCTGTAACCAAATGGAATTGCCAGGTTACCAAAGCGGCAGATATCGCTCCTGCTTTAGCTAAAGCATTTTATATTGCCTCGTCTGGCCGTCCGGGACCTGTTTTGGTGGACATTACCAAAGATGCTCAGTTTGAAAAGCTGGTTTTCTCTTACGAAAAGTGTACAGCGGTTAGAAGTTTCCAGCCGATACCCAAAATGAACGTAAGTCAACTTCAAGCAGCAAGCAAGCTGCTCAATCACGCAAAAAAACCATTGATGATTGTTGGTCAAGGTATTATGCTTTCCAATGCGGAAGAAGAATTACTGGCTTTTGCCGAAAAAACTGGCGTTCCGGTGGCTTCCACACTTTTGGGACTGGGTGCTTTCCCGGCAAATCACCCCCAATTTGTGGGTATGGTTGGTATGCACGGTAATTACGCGCCTAATGTAAAATCCAATGAGTGCGATGTCCTTTTAGCAGTCGGAATGCGGTTTGACGATCGTGTGACGGGCGATGTTTCTCGTTATGCAAAACAAGCAAAAGTGGTTCACATAGACATTGACGCTGCCGAAATTAATAAAATCATCAAAGCAAATGCACCCGTTTTAGCCGATGCTAAAGAAGCATTAGCGTTATTGACGGATCTGGTAGAAAAGCAAAATCATCAACGTTGGTTGGATGAATTTCAACAGGCAAAAGAAAATGAATTGCAGGTCTTGTCTAGAAACAGGAATAAAGATTTTTCTGATGAATTAAGAATGGATTTGGTCATCGATTTACTTTCTCAAAAAACCAATGGCAATGCAGTGATAGTAACCGATGTGGGACAGCATCAAATGATGGCAGCACAGTTTTATCAATACAATCAAACCAAAAGCAATGTTACCTCTGGCGGATTGGGAACAATGGGTTTTGCACTTCCGGCCGCTATCGGAGCAAAAATGGCAAACCCAGAAAAACAAGTAATAGCCATCATTGGGGATGGCGGTTTCCAAATGACTTTGCAGGAATTGGGAACCATCATGCAGAATAATATCGGGGTAAAAATTATCATCTTAAACAATGGATATTTAGGAATGGTGCGACAGTGGCAACAAATGTTCTTCGAGAAAAGATATTCGTTTACCGACATTCAAAGTCCAGATTTTGTAGCATTGGCGGCTTCTTACAACATCAAAGGACTAAAAGTAGAAAAACAGGAAGATCTAAGCCATGTTTTAGATCAGCTTTTAAACACAGAAAATGCCTTTCTACTAGAAGTGAAAGTAGCCAAAGAAGACAATGTTTTCCCGATGGTTCCCACAGGAGCTTCTGTTGCTGAAATTCGATTACAATAAATTAAAAAAATAAATAAAATGAAATCCTTAGACCGCCAGTTTACCGTATCCATATTTACGGAAAATACAATCGGAATGCTCAACCGCATCACCATCATATTTACAAGACGACATTTGAATATTGACAGCATCACCGCTTCTGAAACAGAGGTTAAAAATGTACACCGTTACACTATCGTTTTGAGAACAAACAGAGAACAAATAGATAAAGTTGTTGGGCAAATCGACAAATTAATTGATGTTCTGAAAGCCTTTGTACACGAAGATAATGAAGTAGTACATCAGGAAATTGCGCTATATAAAATCAAAACAACAGAACTTAAATCCAACAATGTAGAGCAAGTGGTTAGAGAAAATAGTGCCAAAGTTCTCACCGTAGATCCCGATTTTATCGTCATTGAAAAAACAGGGCACAAAGAAGATACACAGGTTTTATTTGAGAAATTGAAACCCTTTGGTATTCTGGAATTTGCCCGCTCAGGAAGAGTAGCAGTTACCAAACCAATGAAAGAATTAAGCACTTATTTAAAAGAATTAGAAATCAATTAAAAAAAATAATACAATATAAAATGGCACAATTAAATTTTGGCGGCGTACTGGAAAATGTCGTAACACGAGAAGAGTTTTCATTAGAGAAAGCAAGAGAAATATTAAAAAACGAAACCGTAGCCGTAATCGGTTACGGCGTACAGGGGCCCGGACAAGCATTAAATTTGAAAGATAACGGTGTGAAAGTTATTGTAGGTCAACGAAAAGGAACAAAAAGCTGGGACAAAGCATTGGCAGATGGTTGGGTAGAAAACGAAACCCTTTTTGAAGTAGAAGCTGCTTGTGAAAAAGGCACTTTGCTGATGAATTTATTATCAGACGCCGGGCAAATTCAAGCGTGGGAAACGATGAAAAAACATTTAACTGCAGGGAAATCATTATATTTTTCACACGGTTTTGGCGTAACATTTTACGAAAAAACCGGCATCGTTCCGCCCAAAGATGTAGATGTATTTTTAGTCGCCCCAAAAGGTTCGGGAACATCGTTACGAACATTATTTTTAAAAGGACAAGGTCTAAATTCTAGCTATGCTGTTTTTCAAAATGCTACAGGAAAAGCAGTAGAGAAAGCCTTGGCATTAGGCATTGCCATTGGATCGGGCTATTTGTTTGAAACCACATTTCAAAAAGAAGTATATAGCGATTTAACCGGAGAACGAGGCGTTTTGATGGGAGCAATAGCAGGAGTTTTTGAAGCGCAATACCATGTACTTCGTCAGCGAGGCCATTCACCAAGCGAAGCATTTAACGAAACCGTAGAAGAACTAACCCAAAGTTTAATGCCTTTGGTAGCCGAAAACGGAATGGATTGGATGTTTGCCAATTGTAGCACCACCGCACAACGAGGCGCATTGGATTGGAAAGGTAAATTTAGAGATGCCACCACGCCTGTTTTTAATGAATTGTATGATGACGTGCTTTCTGGAAAAGAAGCTGCCATCGTTATCGAAGCCAATAGCAAGCAAGATTACCGGGAAAAACTCAACGCAGAACTCAAAGAAATACAACAAAGTGAGTTGTGGCAAACTGGAATGCAAGTTCGAAAATTAAGACCTCAAACCAAATGATACATTTAGCAAAAATACAAGAGGCAGCCGAAAATCTGAAAGGTGTGGCTGTGCATACGCCTCTTGTGAAAAACGAAAACCTGAGCGAGCGATTTGATGCTCAGGTTTATTTGAAACGGGAAGATTTACAACCTGTACGATCCTACAAATTGCGTGGAGCGTATCATAAAATAAGTTCGCTTTCCGAAAATGATATAAAACTAGGCGTTGTATGTGCAAGTGCGGGTAATCACGCTCAAGGAGTGGCTTTTGCGTGTAGAAAACTGAACATAAAAGCCGTTATTTATATGCCTATTACCACACCTGCACAAAAAATAAAGCAGGTAAAACTCTTTGGAAAAGAAAATGTAGAGGTTGTGTTGAAAGGTGATACTTTTGACGATGCCTACAACGAAGCCCTTCTTTTCAGCCAGAAGAATAAGGCAGTTTTCGTTCATCCGTTTGATGATGAATTGGTTATTTCCGGACAAGGAACTGTAGGATTGGAAATTGTGGAAGACAGCAAATGTAAAATTGATTTTTTATTCTTCCCAATTGGAGGTGGCGGTTTGGCAGCAGGGGTCGTTTCGGTTTTTAAACAATTGAGTCCTGAAACTAACCTTATCGGTATAGAACCACAAGGAGCAGCCTCTATGAAAACATCTTTGGAAAACGGTAAAAATACTGCATTGACGAACATTGATAAATTTGTAGATGGAGCTGCCGTAAAACGGGTGGGCGACAAAACATTTGAAATCTGCCAACATTCGTTAAATGACATCGTCTTAGTGCCTGAAGGGAAAGTTTGCACAACAATTTTACAATTATATAACGAAGAAGCCATTGTTGTAGAACCAGCTGGTGCATTGAGTATTGCAGCCTTGGATTCGTATAAAGACCAAATCAAAGGTAAAAATGTGGTGTGCATTGTTAGTGGCAGCAACAATGACATTACAAGAATGGAAGAAATAAAAGAGCGATCCTTGATGTTTGAAGGATTGAAGCATTATTTCATCGTCAACTTTCCACAACGACCAGGAGCATTAAAAGAATTTGTAAATGATGTCTTAGGAGAAAATGATGACATTACTTATTTCCAGTTCACTAAAAAGAACAACCGCGAAGAAGGTCCGGCTGTTGTTGGCGTAGAACTAAAATACAGTTCTGATTTAGATAGTATGGAACAAAAAATGAAAACTAAAAAAATAAATTATCAGCATCTGAACGAGCAGAAAGAACTGTTTACACATTTGATTTTCTAGGGTTAAAATAGGAGTGGAAAGACTTCTATCCACTCCTTTAGCTTCCTTCACTTTTTTCAAAATTCAAAAAAATATTCTCAATTGAACATCAAGAATATTGCTGCTACTAAATATGATAGCATAAATAAAAAAGAACATAACATCTGTTTTTCTCCCTACTGTTGTAAAATTAAAGGACTACATATTATCATGAGAAATTAGATTTACAAAAAGAAAGCCATGGTACAAACAATAGCAGCCGTTATGGCGGTATAAAATAGACCTATGATAGTTCCGTAACCTAACTTTTTGTGTACTGTCGAATATTTTCCTGGTAATGTTTTTTTCTTTTTCAAATTCTTATTAGCACTGAAAACAGTAATTCCCCAGAAAATATAGGTGATTACCGCACCTATGATATGAGCAATCAATAAACTATTAAAGAATAACGTCCCAGTATACTTACTGTTAGAAACGAGACTGCCTGATCCGCCCGAAACCCTTATTTGAACTTCTAAAATAATCAGTGCAACAATACAGGTCCAGAACAATCGTTTTTGAATTTTGACGTGGACATCAAGGTTCTTTTTCTTAATTTGAGAAACAGCATAAAGCGAAATAAAGGGGGCTGCAATTGACAATATTAGCATTCCCACAACAATTAACAATGTAATGTTCATAATTTTGATTTTTAATTAATTATTTTTTCTGTTAAAACTCGAAGATTAGCCCAAGGGAAGGTAAAGGATGTCCAGTTTTATTGTAAAGAATAACTGGTATGGCGTTGCTTCCATCAGAACTAATAGGTTGTCCATTGGTGGTCACAAAGCCTGTATTATCTTCGTTTCGCTTAAACGTAAAGTTCGGTTTGGTTTCATTTTTTTGCATCAATAAGTTTTGTACATCTAGATATATACCCAACGATGTCTTTTTAAAGTTGAATTTCTTATCCACTCGGAAATCCAGTTGGTTGAAATTGGAAAGTCTGTTCTGGTTCAATAAGGAAGCATCTGGAATTCCCTGGCCCAGCAACAAATAGTTTTGTTGTGAGGCTGCCAGATCATATGGTGTATAAGGATTTCCACCTGCAAAACGGTATTTTAATCCCAAGTCCCAGTCATTTTTCATCTTATATCCCAGAGTTGCAGAAAACAGGTGTCTGTTGTCCACTACCCATTCAATCGATATTCTACTACCCATAACTTCGAGATTCCACTACCCAAAAAAGCATAAAGTATAGAGTGTAAAACATTAGTAAACAATGTTTTATACCTTAAAAAAACGGTTACTTAAAATTAATATTAAAATTAATATTAAAATTAAAATAAGAAACGTTCAAAATCATATTCCCATTTTAAAAGGAATTTTTTTAATCATTTACCCATTATTGATAAAAAAGTCCGAAAAGGAAAGACGATATTTTCACCAGTGCCCGGCGAATTTTTGTAAATAATAGCTAATTTTATAGAATGAAACGAGTTGGTACATGCCCCATTTGCAACAAAGGGGAGCTTTTAGAGTTTGAGGATAAATTTCAATGTAATTTCGTTGAAAATAATAAGCAGTTGTGCAATTTTTTTATTTATAAATCTTATTCGAAAAAAATTATCACTCCCGAAATGCTATTTGACTTACTTCACAATTACGAAACAAAAATTTATTCAGATTTTGTGGATGATAAAGGTGAAAAATTTGAAGCTGCATTAAAAATAGTACACGGTTATATTAATTATAAGTTTGGAAATCAAATTGTAGATAATGTTAAGTGTGTTAATTGTGATGGCGAAATTCTAAGAACAAAGCAAGGCTGGGGATGTGAAAATTATTTTAATCGAAAATGTGGAATGTTTATTTACCGTTCTTATAATGGAACTGTAATGACTGAAGATATTGTAAGGTTATTAGTTACTGGCAACTACACTCCTTTTTTAAATTTTACTTCAAAACAAGGAATTAATTTTCAAGCAAAACTTTTTGTAAATGACAGTACTTTTCAAGTGCAATTTGATTACTCTTTAGGAGATTGTCCGAAGTGTAGCGGTACTGTATTAAAAATGGAAAAATTCTTTGGTTGTACTAATTACTTATCAGATATTAAATGTGATTTTATAATTTGGCCATCTATTTTTGACTATAATTTATCTTTTATTGATGTAGAAATATTACTTAGAGGAGATCAAACTGATGTTAAATCTTTTAGGTGGAAAGATAAGAATTTTGAGGGAAGGCTTTCATTAGATGAAAATTTTAAATGTAAAGTGTCATAATAACTTACTTGTTATCATTTATTTAAAAATATATATGTATAGTAATATATATAAATATACATATAAAAAAATATATACATATTTAAATATAAATATAGCTTTATATTTAAATATTGTTTTATAATTTAGTCTTCTTTTTAAGATGATTACGATAATTTTCAATTTTAAAGCATTAAAATATTAATGTAAAGTTCCTCCCTATTACTGTTTCAAATGCTATATTTGCATAAAATAGTATTATAATGAAAGAACTTTTAGAACAATTGAACGCAGAATTTGAAACGTTCAATTCAGATGCTCAATTACAAATGGAAAAAGAAAATAAAGCTGCTGGAACTAGAGCGAGAAAATCATCTTTAGCTTTAGAGAAACTTTTAAAAGAATTTAGAAAGTTATCTTTAGAGGAATCTAAAAAATAATAGACAAGCCGTATACATTAAGATACGGCTTTATTTTTTGATTATAGTACGATATATATAAATATATACATATGTAAATATATACATATGTAAATACATGTATATAAGCATAACTATTGTACAACTCCAATTTTCAGGACCATAATAGGGTTTTATAAAAGTGTAACTCTTACATTATCTTAAGCAGCGATTTTTCATAAATTTCAATACAACCATAATTTTTTATAAATTTCGCTATAAGTTTTTCTACTTTAGTATATTATAAAAAAGCAAAAATGATTTTTCTAAAAGAGGCAATAGACATTCATGTTTTTTATTTTTAAATTAATTCCTTACCTTTCTACTTAACTTACTTATGTGATAAATATCTACTTATCTCCCATATTATTAATGAGAGGTGGATATGCTTACTATACTTTTTGATAATATTTCTATGCTATTTTTCATTTCTTCAGTTGTTAGATGTCCGAAACCGATTCGCATAGCAGTGATAGATTTGTTTTGATAAAGTAATGTTCTTGGAATTAACAAATTATATTTAACACATTCTTGGCTTATTTTGAGTAGATTAACTGATTTTTGCCATTCTATCCAATAGGCAAGCCCACCAGTAGGAATTTGATAGTTTATATCATTACCGAATGTCTCTTTTAAAATATTTGCAAAATTATTACGACGCTGCTGGTAAATTTTTATTGACTTTTTTAAGTGACGATGTATTTCACCCTCTTCTATTAACTCCCCCAATACCTGTTCCATCATAATATCTCCTTCTCGATCAATAATGCCAAGATATTTTCGCATTTCATATATTAGATTTTCTGGAGCAACAACAAATCCAGTTCTAAATCCTGGTGGCAATGTTTTTCCAAAAGAACCTACATACACCACCATACCGTTGGTGTCTGCACTGGCAATTGGAAGTGTGGTGTTTTTGTCATACTGAAATTCGTAGTCATAATCATCTTCTAAAATAACAAAGCCAAATTCATCAGCAAGTTGAAGAAGTTCCATTCTTCTACTACCGCTTAAAGTTACAGTTGTAGGATAATGATTGTGTGGTGTAAGGTATAGCGCCCTAATGGTTGTATGCTCACATAATTCTCTTAATTTGTCAACTTGTATACCGTATTTATCTATAGGAATTGTTAGGATTTGGGCTCCATTTTTTTGAAAAATCATGTTAATGGCAAAGTAACTTGTTTCAGCAACAACAACTTTGTCTCCTTTTTCTAATAAAATTTGAGATATAATATAAATACTTGCATCAACTCCTCTTGTTATAAGAATATTTTTATCTGAAATATGTAATCCTCTAGTCAAATTCAGATAATTAGACAGTTGCTTTCTAAAATAGATACTTCCTTCTTCTTTAGAATAAGCCCATTTTTTTTGATTTTGTTTTCTTTTTAAGCTAGCCGAATAAAATTTAGTAAAGGTCTCAATTTGTGTGACTCTGTAATCTGGAGTACCATCATTCCATCGATACAAAAAATCACCATATTCGTAAGGATTATCAAGAATATTAGTCTTATTGAAACTAAATCCCGTTTGTCTTGGATAGGAATAAAGCTGTAGAGATTCTGAGCTCTTAATTTTTATCTTTTCTGGTTCTTTATCTAGAATAAATGTCCCTCTATTGGAATGGATTTGAACCCAACCTTGCGCATCCAATTCTTCATAAACTGCTATAATGGTTTTTCTGTGAACACCTAAAAGTTCACTAAGCGTCCGACTACCAGGTAACTTCAGACCAGTAGGTAGATAACCTCTTTGGATAGCATTGATAAACTGAAAAGTAATTTGTAAGTAAATAGATGTAGAAGAATCTCGATCTATAGATATGAAACTTTGAAAAGGAATATTAACCGGACTACTCATGATATTTAAAATGGTACCTTATAGTGTCCGGAAAGATAATAATTTTGTCGCACAAATAAAAACAATGAATTTTTACAACCTTTTACAAAAAATAGTTCAGCAAAATGAAATGCATGCTAAATGGCTGAATACGCTGTCTTTCATGGAAAATGCAGGAGCAAGAAAAATATCTGCTTGCGAGCATCCGACGAAAGTTAGTTTAATTCAACTTAAACACGCAGCAGAAGAGCATCGTCACGCTTATTATCTGAAAAAACAAATTTTAAAAATCAGTCCTGAAGTCTGCAAAACGTATAAAAATAATGAACTTTTGGCTTCCATTGCAACGAGGCAATACTTACACTCTTTAGATATTAAAGCTTGTAAATATCTTCAGCAGAATTTCAATTTGAATAAAGAAGATTTGAAATATGCGGCTTATTTATTTGTGACCTATGCTATTGAAGTTCGTGCTGATGAATTGTACCCTATTTATCAGGATATTTTAACTAAGGTTTCTTCCAAAATTATAGTGAAATCAATTATTCTAGAAGAAGAGGGACATTTGGAAGAAATGATTAATCAATTGGAGGAATTTTCGGAAGACTGGAAGGTTCATGCAGAAGTTATTTTAACCATTGAAAAAGATTTATATGAGCAGTGGGTTAATGCAATTTCAAAGGAGGTTTCAAAATGGAATCATGCACAATAATTTCCTCTATTTTAAGGAAGCTTTAGAAGAAAGAAAAGAAAACGGAATCTTAAGAATTTTAAAACCAAAAGAGAAAGGAATCGACTTTTATTCCAATGATTATTTAGGATTGGCTACAAACAAAGAATTTCAGGATTTATTATTAAAAAAAATCTTAGAAAATCCCGAATTATTAAAAGGGAGCACAGGCTCTAGATTAATAAGTGGAAATAGTTCTGTTGTTACCGAAGTCGAAGATTTCATTGCCAAAGAACATAAATTTGAATCAGCTTTACTTTTCCCTTCTGGATATAATGCGAACTTAGCTCTGTTTTCAACACTTCCAAATCGACATGATACGATTATTGTGGATGAAAAAATTCATCGGTCTGTGCATGATGCTTGTAAAATGTCATATGCTAAGAAATTAAAATTTAAGCACAATGATGTTGAACATTTAGAGCTAATTTTAAAAGGACAAAATGGGATTTGTTATGTGGCGATTGAAAGTCTTTATTCGATGGATGGGGATATTGCTCCTGTTAAGGATATTGTCGAAATAACGAAAAAATATAAAGCACATCTGATTATCGATGAAGCGCATGCTTTTGGTGTTTTTGGGTATGGTTTGGTTGCTCAATTGCATTTGCAAAATAGTGTTTTAGCTACGGTAATTACTTACGGAAAAGCTTTGGGAACGCATGGTGCATCTATTTTAACAAATGAAGTAATTAAATCTTACCTCATTAATTTCGCAGCCTCTTTTATCTATACAACTTCAGCACATGATTTTCTATGGATGAGTATAAAAGAAGGATATAATTTTCTAGAAGCAAATCAACATTTATGCGTTGAATTAAAGAAAAATATTAAAATTTTTCGAAAGCATAACCTTCAAAGTATTTCTTCAGAAAATAGTCCAGTTCAGGCAATTTTAATTACCAATAATCGTCAATTAATAGCTTTGAAAGAAACTCTATTTGATAGTGGATTTTTGACATATGCTGTTTTCAGTCCCACGGTAAAAGAAGGAACAGAAAGATTGAGGATCTGCTTGCATAGTTTTAATAAAGAAGAGGATATTATAACGCTTACAAATATTATTAAGCAAAACATTTAAAAATGAAATTATTTATTACTGGAATCGGAACAGAAATAGGTAAAACGGTTTGTTCGGCAATTTTGACAAAATATTTTAATGCAGAGTATTGGAAACCCGTTCAATCTGGAGATCTCGGTTTTTCAGACACCATGAAAGTCAAAAAATGGGTTGGAAAAAATACAGTTTGCCATGCAGAAACCTACTGTTTTCAGTTGGCAGCATCACCGCATCAATCTGCAAAAGAAGAAGGAATTACTATTGATTTAAATAAAATAAAACTTCCTGAAACAAAAAATAATCTTATTGTAGAAGGTGCTGGGGGACTCATGGTTCCAATCAATGACAGTGAATTTATTATTGATTTAATTGAAGAATTAAATCTCCCAACGGCATTGGTTGTCAAAAATTATTTAGGTTGTATCAATCATACTTTATTGTCGATAATGCTTTTAAATCAAAGAAAAATTACATTGCAATATTTAATTCTCAACGGAGACTTCCCATCAGATACTGAAAGGATTATTTGTAAAAATATTTCATCAGAAACAAAAATTATAAGAATTCCGGAAATCGAAAACATAACAAAAGAAAATATAGAAAGTATTACAAAACAATTAGAAAAGATATGAGAGATAAAACAAAATTGAGGAATGATTGGACCAAAGAGGAAATCGAAGAAATTTATAATCAGCCTTTACTAGAATTAATCTACAAAGCAGCAAGCGTTCACCGCGAATGGCACAATCCTGAAGAAGTTCAAATGTCGACATTGTTATCTATTAAGACAGGTGGTTGCCCCGAAGATTGCTCTTATTGTGGACAAGCGGCACGTTATCACACGGATATAAAAGTTCAGGCTTTGCTGCCGACGGAACAGGTGATTGCACATGCTCAAAAAGCAAAAGACAGTGGATCCTCACGTTTTTGTATGGCAGCAGCGTGGCGAGAAGTTCGTAACAATCGTGATTTCGATAGAGTTATTGACATGGTAAAGGGTGTAAACGAACTTGGAATGGAAGTTTGCTGTACGTTAGGAATGCTTACCGAGGAACAGGCAATTCGTCTTCAGGAAGCAGGATTGTATGCTTACAATCACAATTTGGATACTTCGGAACAATATTATGAAGAAATTATTTCAACAAGAACTTTCGATAACAGAATTAATACTATTAACAATGTCAGAAAAGCAGGAATTACCGTTTGCTCAGGGGGAATTATAGGCCTTGGAGAAACACACGGAGACAGGATTTCGATGCTTTTAACGTTATCGACAATGCCAAAACATCCAGAATCTGTTCCGATTAATGCATTATCTAGAGTCGAAGGAACACCGCTTCAGGATAATGAAAAAACGAATACTTGGGAAATGGTTAGAATGATTGCTACAGCGAGAATAATTATGCCGTCATCGATGGTTCGACTCAGCGCAGGAAGAATTGAAATGACCGAATTTGAGCAAGGGTGGTGTTTTATGGCAGGAGCCAATTCTATCTTTACAGGAGAAAGAGAAACCCTTTTGGTGACCCCAAATCCAGGAGTTTCGGAGGATATGCAAATGTTGCAGACATTGGGATTAAAACCAATGAAAAGAGCATCGGAAAAAGTTATAAGCTGTGAATTATAAGTTAAGAGTTTGTTTTTATAATTTCTAAAATCTAATTTCTACAATGAGTTTACAACAACGCGACAAAGACGTCAATTGGCATCCTTATACGCAAATGAAGATTGCCGAAGATACAATTCCTATTGTAAAAGGAAAAGGAGTCTATCTTTTTGATAATCAAGGGAATCGATATATTGATGCGGTTTCTTCATGGTGGGTAACGATTCACGGCCATGCACATCCGTACATAGCACAAAAGGTTTCGGAGCAGTTGAATACGTTGGAGCAGGTCATTTTTGCCGGATTTACACATGAACCCGCTGTCCAGCTTTCGGAGAATTTATTAAGTTTATTACCTGATAATCAACAAAAAGTTTTCTATTCGGATAATGGTTCGACTGCTGTTGAAGTAGCTTTGAAAATGTGTATTCAATATTGGTATAATCAAGGGAAGAAAAAGACGAAAATTCTCGCTTTTAAAGACGCTTATCATGGCGATACCTTTGGTGCAATGTCGGTAAGCGGAAGAAGTGTTTGGACGAAACCGTTTGGAGAAATGCTTTTCGAAGTTATTTTCATGGATACACCGACTTCAGAAAATTTGAATGATTTAAAAGCAATTATTCAAAATCATTCGCAAGAAATAGCTTGCTTTATTTATGAACCTCTGATTCAGGGAGCTGCAGGAATGTTGATGCACAAAGCGGAAGACTTATCAGTATTAATGAAAATTTGCAGAGAACAGAAAGTTTTAATGATTCAAGATGAAGTCTTTACCGGATTTGGGAGAACAGGAAAACTATTTGCTGCCAATTACCTTTCTGAGAAACCAGATATTATGTGTTTTTCAAAAGGATTAACTGGAGGAACAATGCCTATGGGAATTACTACTTCCTCCAATGAAATTTTCGAAGCTTTTTTGTCGGATGATAAATACAAAACCTTATTTCATGGACATTCTTTTACTGCAAATCCGTTAGCTTGTACCGCGGCTTTGGCAAGTATGGAGTTATTATTGAAAGAAGATACTTTGACTCATATTAAATTAATATACGAGAAGCATTTAAATTTTTCCAAAACATTACAACAACATCCAAAAGTTGAAAATGTAAGATTGATCGGAACTATTTTAGCTTGGGAAATTAAAAATGATAAACAAACTTCTTATTTTAATGAAATAGGTAAAATTTCATATAATGAATTTCTGAAAAGGGGAATTATTATGCGTCCGTTAGGAAACGTAATGTATCTCGTTCCACCTTATTGTATTACATCTGAAGAATTAGATTTGGTTTATAAGAATATTTTAGAAGTAATGGATTACTTATAATAAGACATTCTTTAGTTCGTCTTAAGATTAAACATACTTAAACTCTAGAAATAATTTTGTTTTTAGAGTTTAGTTTTTTTCTCCACTAAAATATAAAACAAAATTTATTCGAGAAAGTTCATTTAAAACTCCTGAATACTCAGAAAGGGATTGATTTTATGTCTGATTCATTTATTAATATTAGAGCATTCTGTAAATTTTGTTACTAAAAATGTTTTCATACACTCAGGTCTATTATTTAGTTCCTAAAGGTTTACAGGTAGTATCCAAATTATAACTTTATTACTTTAACCCGTAGTGCATTATTAAGTTAAATTAATTTTCAGATTATTGATGTTTCTACCAAACACGAACCTGTTTAAATATTGTATAGTGGTTAAGGTGGTTATTTTGGAAAGAATCCTTGTTTTAAAACCTTTAAAAGATTTAGCATAATTACGTCTAATCATAAACTGATCACACAATTGTGAGAACAAGGTTTCTATACGTTTTCTAAACTTTTTAAATTGATAAAATTGTGGTTTGTAGTCTTTCTGATTTTTTCTTTTTGGCGTTTCCAATTGTATATTTACCTCATTAAATAAGTCTAGCTGTATAGTGCTAGAAAGATAGCCCTTATCGGCAAGTATCACACAATCGGATAGTTGCAATTTAATATCTTGTAAATAATGAATATCATGAACCGAAGCAGGAGATAAATCAAAGCTCTGAAAAACACCATTAATTGAACAAACAGCATGTAATTTATACCCGTAAAATGTAAGTTTTGAGAGGCTCAAAATCCTTTATTTGGAATAGCGTAATCTGTTTCTTTACAAATTTTACTACGTGATGAGCGTGAAATTTTACAAACCTCCAACGGCATACTATCTACTACAAAAAAGGTTTCAAACTCATTAAATTTTTCAACCATTTTCATTCTGATTTCTTCCATAAATGGATATAGTTTTCTTTTTCTTCTGTTATAAACGCTTCGCTCAATTCTGGATGCAATTTCAAAACCTTTTATGTCTCTAAAAAGTTGATGTTCAGAATCAATCGATTTGAATTCCGCCAAAATCATTAAGCTAATCAATTCTATATCAGATAGCTTTGGCTTTATTGGCTTGAAATACATATTTTCAAATTCTGCTATTTTACGTAATTCGATTAAAATTAATTTGTAACTTGCTTCTAAGTTACTCATAACTGTATCTGGTTGTAAGTCAATACAATATACTAATTGTTAGTGTTTTGAGCAACTTTTTTTATAATGCACTACGGGTATATAAATATAAAAAGTCACTTCATGGAGATAACTGGGGAACAATTAATAGCTGCAAATAAGATTTATAACTATTTAAATAGTATTACTGATTTAGATCTAGAATTAAAAAATAATTGGACGGATATCAGCAGTGATATGATTGAGTTTTTGCAATCTCCAAAACTTATAACTTATTTAAAAACAAATACTAATCTTAATGGTATTTTAAACCAATCAGATTATAAAAGTATGAAAGGCGAAATATTGAAAGATAGGAAATTTATTATAAATTGTGTTCTAAAATATAACGTGAATGATGAGATTTTTAGTCCAGAAGAAAAACAAGGTGCTTTAGATTTCTTTTTTGGTTCAAATGAATAAAATTTATTTTCTTTTTCTTTTATCTCTGATCACAGCATCAACTACTCCAAGTATCACGACTTCGTCGCTTTCATCAATAGTTACACTTTTTGCATAATCACTATTCAAAGCCACTAAGCGATTATTCGCTTTATCGTATCGTTTTAATGTATATTCTGAACTATTAATAGACACAACTATATCATCTCCATCCGTAGGGTAATAGTCGGAACGTATGATGATAATATCGTTTTCTAAATACTCTGGATACATTGATAATCCTTTCACACGATTTACAAATGTACTTTCTACTTTAGACAGATAACGTTCGTCTAAACTGATGCGATCACTTAAAAAATCTTCTGCAGGAGATGGGAATCCAGCACAAACTCCACCACATACTTGTACATACTTTTTTTCTCCTTCTGCATGGATGGTTAGGTTTTCTAATTCAGTTCCAAAATAAGGTGCTTTTTTAAATGTTATCATTGTATGGTAAGTATATCATTCCACTTTGTTGTATAGTTAGGACTTAATAAATCTTGTCTCATTTTCCATGTTTTATCTAATGCTTGAGAACCAATTTTTAATTTTTTAACTCCATATTTAAAATTCATTTGATCCATAACATTCATCAGTTTTCGATGCTTTGGGTGCTCGTCTTCGAATAAATTGAATTGTTTTTCACTTTCGGGTGTTATTCCACCAACTATAACACCCGCTTTTTTATAGGCATACCCTTTTTTATAAATAGCATCTAATCCAATTTTTGCATATTTAATAATCTCAATAGATGAATTAGTAGGGAAGGGGATAGTTACATTGATTGATTGGTAATATTGTGGTTTATCTGTCTGAAATCTATTGGTAAAAATAAAAACCGTTACAATTTGACAATTGCTGTGTTGGTTTCTTAATTTTTCAGCACAAGTTGCAGCAAAAGTTGCAATGCGTTCCTGTAAATAGGTTTTATCTTCATACGTTTTATCAAAAGATCTTGTCGTAGCAATATTCTTTTTTGTTTTTACATCTTCAAGTTCCATAGCAGATATACCTTCTAACTCCTTTTTTAATCGTAAACCGACTACAGTAAATTCCTTTCGAACATATTCATCAGGAAGTAAAGTAAAATCTAATGCTTTATTTACTCCTTTTGCCTTTAATTTTTTAGCAAATTGTCTACCAATACCCCATACATCTTCAATAGCTAACCAACGCAAAGCTTTTATTCGTTTTTCTTCGGAATCTATAGCATAAACACCTTCTAATTGCGGATATTTTTTAGCTATTTTATTGGCTACTTTAGTTAATGCTTTTGTGGGGGCAATTCCAATACACGTTGGAATTAATGTGTTTTTAAGCACTTCTTTTCTTATTTCTTTTGCATACGATACCAAATCATAATTTTGAAATCCTTTGAACTGTAAGAAACTTTCATCAATCGAGTAAACTTCTAAATCAGGAGTGTATTTTCTTAGTATTCGAGTTACACGGTTACTCATATCGCCATACAAAGCATAGTTGGAGGAAAATACATTTACATTATTATCCTGAAATATCTTTTTGTATTCAAAAGCGGGTGCTCCCATTGGAATACCTAATGCTTTGGCTTCATTAGAACGTGCAACAACACACCCATCGTTATTACTTAAAACAACAATTGGTTTATGGCGCAAAGTGGAATTAAAAACCCTTTCACAACTCGCATAAAAATTATTACAATCTACTAAAGCATACATTTTGCAAAATTATTAAATTAGTAAACGTGCTAAAGTTAAATTATTATGATGCCAAGAAACGTCGTTTGTTTATCGTTAGATTTAGGAAATTCATTAGAACCTGAGCACATATCTAACATTGAGATTGTAGCGAAAAATTTAGAAGATTTTAATAATCGTTTTCAAACAGAATTTTATCTTTTTTATGATACGGATGGATATACTTTTGAAATCCCTGAACAATTTATAATTAATGATTTATTAAATTGGTTTGTTGAAGGTATTGGAGAATTATTAGCTTTTTCATATTCTCCAACTCGAGACAGTTATTTTGATTTAAATGCTTATTTAAATGTTCGCAAAACAGAATTAGACTTTTTGCATAGTTTTGAAATGTATAGCAACTATCGTAAACGTTATATTGATTATGCCCCCTTAGGATTTTTAGAAGAGGGCTCGTACTTTTTTATAAAAGAAAATCTTACTAATTTGATATTAGATTATTCGCGGAATTTTAATTGATAAGACCAATTTCGGCAAGTTATTTATTTACTAATAGACGAAGTTTAAAATTATTTATTTTCGTTTATTTTGTTTGTTTCGTTTATTTCGTTTAAATTTGTTGAAACAATTTAAAGTATGGAAGCATTAGACTATATAAAAAGACCTACTAAGAAAGAACAACGAGTGGCTATTGAATCTTATTCGGCACTTTCTTCGATTTTATCACAATTGAAGCAAGATGATACTGAAATAGAAATCGAAGAAACAAACGACAGAATTAAAATACCTATTAAGGCTTTAAAACTTTTAAGTGAAATTTTAAAGTCAATGAGTGAAGGAAATCCAATTTCTATTGTACCAATTGCAACGGAAGTCACTACTCAAAAAGCAGCTGAAATATTGGGTTGTTCAAGACCTCATTTAGTTAAACTTTTAGAACAAGGTGAAATTGATTTTACAATGGTTGGAAGGCATCGTCGTATTTTATTTGAAGATGTAATCAAATATAAAAACGAAATGAAGCAAAAACAGAAAAAGCATATCATTGATATTATGAACTTTGATGACGAAATAGGTTTATATGATTCATAGTGTTCGATACAAAGCTGTTCTTGACACCAATGTAATATTTCCTATCGAGATTAGAGATTTATTATTTTGGTTTGCTCATTATGATTTATATACCCCAAAATGGAGTAAAATCATTTTTGATGAATGGAAATCTGTAATGATTCGAAAGGGAGTTGAATCTTCACAAGCAGAGAAGCGGATAAACATAGCAAATTTGGCATTTCCCGATGCTTTAGTATTAAATTATGAAGGTTTAATTGATACTTTAAGTTTACCTGATAAAGATGATAGACATGTATTAGCTGCTGCTATTAAAGTCAATGCCAATATTATTGTAACTAATAATTTGAAGGATTTTCCAGATGATTATTTAGACTCTTTTGGATTGAAGGCAATTTGTGCGGATGATTTTCTTACAGATATCATTGATTTAAATCCAAAAATAGCCCTCCAAGCTTTTAAAGATTTGGTATTAAATCGCAAAAACCCGGCAATGGATGAATTTCAAGTATTAGAAAGTTTTAGAAAAAATGGATTAAATCAAACAGCAGATTATTTACATGCTTTATTGTAATTAATGATACCAAAAATCGACCGTTTTATGGGACTACTTTTTAGTAGTCTTTTTTTTATTTCTATTAGTGCTTTTTATCGTTATTTTTATTAGTTTTATAAAATAACCTTTTACAGTACTTTTTTATGATTATTGGATATGCGAGAGTTTCTACTAAAGATCAAAATTTAGAAAATCAGATAGATTTACTCAACCAACATAAATGTGAAAAAATATTCTCAGATGTTGCAAGTGGAGTAAAAGAAGATCGAAAAGGATTATTAGAACTTTTAGGTTTTGCTCGCCCTGGTGATACTATTTTAGTCTATAAAAATGATCGTATTTTTCGCTCGCTTAAAAATATGGTGGATTTAATCGAAACTTTCAATCAAAAGAAAATACACTTTAAATCGATTACTGAACCCGAATTTGATACGCAGTCAGCTAATGGTAAATTTTTACTTCAGATATTTTCCGCTGTAGCAGAGTTTGAACGTAACCTCATTAGCGAACGAACGAAACACGGTTTAGAAGGAGCAAGGAGGCGTAATAAAAATTTAGGGCGACCAAAAGGAGTTTCAAAAGAAACTTTAGAAAAATACCAGTTCGCAAAGCACCTTTACGATAATAAAAAATTAAGTATTGATAACGCTTGTAAACAAGCCGGTTTAAGTAAAACTTCCTTTTATAGAGTAGAGAAGGGGAGTAGTATATAAATATATATTTATATACTACTGTTACAGTAGATTTAAAATTATACAAATAAAAAAAACTAATAACGAATTCTGAGATCAATATATAATTTTATAGTGCTGCTCTATAGCAGAATGTATAGAGGGAAACTTTTGTTATAGAAATGTACAATATTTCCCCTTTAAAAAAATCATGTATAATATAAGTATTATACGGAGGATTGTTTTATTTTAAAGTTTTCAGGAAAAAGCTGTATCGGTTGAATACTAAGCTTTTATAAAGATTATCAAAAAAGTCAGGTAACGATTTGGTAACGGTGCTTATTGCTTTGTATTTCAACGTGTTTCCGTTAGCTCAAAGCAAATATACGAATTTTTTGTTTCTCAAAAACAAATAAACATTTTATTCCCTATCGGGATTACAGGACAAGAGAAAAGGGCTTGCAAAGCCCTTTTCACATAATACTGATAGAATAAACTCTGTCTTTCGTCCTTGTTCTTCCGTTTTATTCAAATACGTTCACAACAGCTTAATACCTGTATTTTCATTATCCTGTCTGTTTCTATTAGTTAAAATAGGGAACTTAACGACTACTTTGCCAATTTCAATATTCTATATGCCCCTCTTGCCACTACTACAAATACAATAGCTCCGATAATCAAATCGGGATAGCTCGAGTTTAACCAATTGACCAAAATTCCTGCAACGATAACCCCCGAATTGATTATAACATCGTTTGACGTGAAAATCATCGAAGCCTGCATATGGGCTTCTTTACTCTTGTTCTTTTGCAATAGGTAAAGACAAAGTACGTTTGCTATCAATGCCAAAACAGAAACAATAATCATTGTTTTGAAATCGGGCATCGCTTCTATTCCGATAAAACGTCTGATAACTTCAACAAAACCGATAACGGCTAACAGGATTTGAAAGTAACCTGCAAATTTGGCGATATTGTTTTTTCTTGCAATCGTACCCCCAACAGCAAACAAAGCCAATGCGTAAACGATGCTATCGGCAAGCATATCCAAGCTATCCGCTACCAATCCCATTGAGTTGGAAAAAATACCGAACAACATTTCCAATCCAAAGAAAACGAAATTGATAATCAATACCGTCCATAGTAGTTTCCGTTGGTTATTGCTTGTATCTGTTTCAACAACTGCGTTAGTTTCTTCGGTTGAAATCAGCGTTGTATTTAGGTTCAAGGTTTCCAAAGCTGAAAAAATCGGCTCTGGGTTTCCACTATGGTAAACATTTAGTTTTCTATTGGGAATATCAAATTCCAATGACTTTACCGTATCAAAGTTTTGCAGTTTCATACGGATTAATTGCTCCTCACTTGGGCAATCCATTTTTGTTATATTAAATATGGTTTTATTCATATTCTTAAAGTCTAAATTTTATTCCTCCGTTAATTACAAATCCGTCTAATGGTGCATAGATGTCTTTAAAAACAGGGTTGGTTATTGTACCTGTATAAATGTTGTCGAAACGTGTCTGTCTTGTATCAAAGAAATTTTCAAAGTTGATGTACAAAGAAAACCGTTCCCAAATTTTTTCAGCCATAAAGCCACATATAACATAGTCTTTTCCTGTTGTTCCGTCATTGAGCTTTTGCGGACTAAAATAATAGGCTTCCAAACCGATTTTCCATTTATCCTCTATTTCATACATAAGTACAGAGTTAATGCGGTGTTTTGGTGTTAGTGGATTTTCGGTATTTGTTCCGTTTTCAATCAATCGGGTATCGGTAAAAGTGTAGCCCAAAAACAATTTAAAATCATCATAACCGATTTTGATATTTGTTTCTGTTCCTTTGGTATGAATGTAGCCCGATGAATTGATGAACTGATATGTATTTGTAGCTATATTTTGAAGCAACAAAGGGTTATCCAAATAGGTGTAAAAGAATAAATGATTTATGCTGAATGTCCAATCATCGCCAATATTAGTACGGTAATTTATATCTGCATTTGCTCCGTAGCTTTTTTCCAATTTATTGGTATTATCGTCAATAGGCATTACGTTTTGATATTGTATGCGTTCGCTTTCTTCTGTAAAAATGGTTGGTGTTTTGTAGCCAAATCCGCCCCCGATACGTGAAGTCAATCCGTTTGCAATCTGAAACAATGCCGATACTCTCGGTAAAAAAACAGCTCCGTAATCTATCACGTAATCCGTTCTTAAACCTGTTTCCAATTGAAGCCAATCCGTAGCCTTAAAAGAATTTTGAACGAAAGCCCCGAATGTGGTTTGGTTGTAATCTCTCAACGGAAATGCGGTCATCTGCTTTTCTTTAAAATTGTCCGTCCAAATATTAACGCCTGTTACCCATTCTGACTTTTCTTTGCTGTGGGTATAGCTTGCTTCCGTAAAAGTGGCTGTTTGCGTTCCCTCAAACTCGTAATTGGGAATAGCTGTATTGCGGTTAAAATAACTTACGCTGTTCTTTATCTGTACAAAACTGTTTTCGTTTACCGTATGGTCAAAAACAAATTGGGTAGAATAGCGTTGTGTTTTGTTTTCTTCAAAATATTGGTGTGTGTTATCGCCTTTGCCTTTGATGTAAAGCATATCGCCACCCAAACGGTTTTCAATGGTGGTGTTAATGCCGAAGTTCATTTTTGTTTTATCATTGAAGTAAACAAATAATTTAGGGTTCAGTACATACCTTTCAAATTGGGGAATGGCAGAAAGCCCGATTTGTGCAGGGTCGTAAGCTCCGTTGCGATTATGCGAAGCAAATATTGTCGTTCCGATTTTCTTAAACTTCTGTCCGTAAAAACCATTGATGTCTAAACCCCTGCCCGATGTTCCGTTTAAATGAAAACGCAAATCCCTTTCTTCCGTTGGTGTCTTGGAAATCAGATTTACCAAACCTGCTATTGCTCCACCACCGTACAGCGTAGATGTTGAACCTTTAATAACTTCAACCTGCTTTAAGTCAAGCGGTGGAATTTGCAACAAACCCAATCCGCTCGAAGCACCCGAATAAATAGGAAAACCGTCTTTTAAAATTTGCGTATATCGTCCGTCAAGCCCCTGAATACGAATACTTGCATTGGCACTTGTGGGCGATGTGGTTTGTACGTGGATGCCTGTGCTTTCTGCCAAAAGCATACGAATATCCCCTGCTTTCATATTGCCTTTTTCGTCTAACTCCTCACTTCCTATAAACTCAATACGTGTGGGGATATTTTGGATAGTTCTTGTACTTCTTGTTGATGAAATAACGATTTCTTCCAAATCTTCCGATTGTTCATAAAGTAGGATTTCAATCGGAGCTGTATCTTCTAACGGAAAATTAAAGCTGTCGGTACGTTGGGCAAAACCGATATAACTAAATTGAATTTCTTGCAAACCGTTTGCAATACCTGTTAATATAATCTGTCCGTTTTCATCGGAAATTGTGGCGATTGTAGTGCCTGTTACCTGTGCGGTTACGCCCATTAAAGGCTCTTTTTTTTCGCTGTCTTTAATTACAGCTTTGAACGTATTTTGTGCATATACACAAAGGTTGAGTGTCATAAAAAATGACACAAAGAGTATTTTTTTCATTGAAAAATAATGCTTAATATTTAATAAATAAGTAATAACGGTGGAAAGCACCGTAACAAATCAGTTTGGGCGGAAAGCACCATATATTAAGCCAATTGTGGAGGATGCCAAATAGAATAAGGAAAGTCTGAAACAGACGGTGCAGGTATTGCACCTGCTTTCTTTACAGGTAGTTGTATAGAGTTTATTGTCGAAAAATAAAAAGAGTCTATTACAAATCCTGTACAGGTATTACACTTGGAAAAAGGCGAGCAACACGCCATTCCGCAATCATCATCGTTTTGCTCTTGGCTACTTGTTGTTTGCTGTTCGGTTTCAAGACATTTATCTTCCATAAAGCAAGGTGCGGTCGATAAGACCAACACTAATAATGCTAATATGTATGATAAATACTTCATATTGCAAATGTATTGAAAATATCTTTTAAACCTCTTCCGACAAAGATAATTGTATTACAATCTCCTCCCTTTTTTCTTTTTCTTCTTCATCCGGTTGGCAAACTGTTCTTCTTCGTAATTCACTCCCTGTGCATCGGGTAGCAAGCTGAATAATCCTAAATCGAAATTAGTCGAATGCTCCTGTGGAATAAACTCAAAAAGGTCTTTCGTTGGCAAATCGTCCAATGTATTTGTTTTGGAAACAGGGCTGTTCTGTATTTTTAATTCGGGTTTGATTATGATACTAAGCATATTTCTCTTTTCATAATTCCTGCTGCAAAAACACAACCAATAGATTTTTTACATAAATCTTATATTAGAATAGGTAGTTATACCAAATTACTGAATGAATTTCCTGAAAAGCAAGCAAAGATATGGAGAAATACAGGGAAACCGTATGAAATGGAAATTGCCAGAGAAGGGTTGAGTATTTCTGATGTCATTAAATATTTAAGTACAGAAACTTATTTTGATTTGATGAAGATTCCATATCCCACCGATCAAAAAGGTGTGATTGAAAAATTGATGGAAGATAACATTGTTATAAAAATTCATTCAAAATATGCAATTACAAATCTTGGAGCTCTATTATTTGCAAAAGAGTTAAAGGATTTTGGATCAGTTGAACGTAAGTCAGTACGAGTAATTGTTTATAAAGGAACAAATAAAGTAGAAACAGAACGGGAACAAATTGGCGCTAAAGGGTATGCTTTAGGATTTGCAGGGATGGTTAATTGGATAAACGGACAGTTACCAGCTAATGAAGAGATTGGAAAAGCCTTAAGGACAGAATCAAGGATGTATCCTGAAATAGCCATACGTGAATTGGTTGGTAATTTATTAATTCACCAAGATTTGAATAGTAAAGGATTTCCAATGATTGAGATATTTACAGATCGTATTGAGTTTACTAACCCGGGAGAACCTATTGTTAATCCCGATCGCTTTATTGATGCTTATAATTCTCGTAATGATAAACTGGCTGATTTAATGCGTAGAATGGGTTTCTGTGAAGAAAAAGGCTCAGGTATGGATAAAGTGTTTTATTATAATGAAATATATCAATTACCTCCAATTAATGTATTAATAGTGGAAGGCAGAACACGGGTAACGATTTATGCATATAAAACCTTAAATGATTTAGATAAAAAAGAAAAAATAAGAGCATGTTATCAGCATGCGTGTTTAAGATATGTCTCTAATGATAAAATGACTAATCAATCATTAAGAGAACGTTTTCAAATAGAAGATCAAAACGCAGCAACTGCTTCACGGATTATTAAAGACGCTTTAGAAGAAGGGGTTATAAAGCTTGAAGATCCAGAAAATAAATCACGAAAATATACCAAATACATTCCATATTGGGCATAAATCTTATTTGATGGTCATTTGATAGAAAGATAATTAAAAACCTTAAACATTTGATAATGAGTTCTTTTTTATTTGATGACTGTTTGATTTCTTTACTGGCTCAGGAGGATTCTTATTTGATGGTCATTTGATAAATACGCTCTTTAAATATATAAAGCCTTTAAAATTAGGTGTTTTTCATTTGACGCTTATTTGATTGGAAATATAAAATAATGATTCATATTACTCAATAGGATATATAAAAACATTCGAATAAACAGTGATGAAATAAATGAAATGTACGTCTAAAGCCTATGGGATAAATAAGTTTTAGACGTAATAAAAATATTTTTAATTTTAATCAATTGATTATTAATAGATAAGCAACATATAAAATCAACTAAAAGGAATAAATTTAGACGAACTTTAGATATGCCTTTAGTTAAAATAGAAGTTAAAAATGGAAAAAGAAAAGAATACAGACTATATAAAACCTATTAATTTGGTAAATGTTACTTATGCTCAAACAGGCAAAAGTAAATCGACAAATGAATTAGGAATGCGTGAAATGCAGGCAAAAGCGTATGAAGCTCGTTCTGCACAATATTTATTATTAAAAGCTCCGCCTGCTTCGGGAAAATCAAGAGCCTTGATGTTTATTGCATTAGATAAACTAATAAATCAAGGACTAAAAAAAGTAATTGTAGCTGTTCCTGAGCGATCTATTGGAAATTCATTTGCGCCCAATGAACTGAAAAAGTATGGTTTTTATGCCGATTGGGAGTTAAATAACAGATACAATCTTTGTTCTCCAGGTAGTGATACTTCCAAAGTAAAAGCATTCAAGGAATTTCTTCAATCAGATGAAAAAGTATTGATATGTACCCACGCCACCTTGCGTTTTGCTTTTGAAGGTTTGCAAGAAACAGATTTTAATAATTGTTTAGTAGCAATTGATGAATTTCATCATGTTTCTGCTGATGGAGATAACATTTTAGGAAATGTTATTCGTAGAATTATGGAGAAATCTACAGCTCACATTGTTGCTATGACAGGATCGTATTTTCGTGGCGACAGTGTTCCTGTGTTATCGCCTGAAGATGAAGAAAAATTCATGAAAGTTACTTATAACTATTACGATCAGCTTAATGGTTATGATTATTTAAAATCGTTAGGTATTGGTTATCATTTTTACCGTGGAAGATATTATAAACACGATGGGGATCGAGGAATGTCTGCATTAGAGGAGATCTTAGATGAAAATCTTAAAACAATCATTCATATTCCGAGCGTAAATTCAGCAGAATCTTCAAAAGAAAAACGTGAAGAAGTTAATCACATCATAGATTGTATTGGTGACTTAGAATATCAAGATACAGAAACAGGAGTTTTATATGTGAAAAGTAAACGCTCTGGTAGAATCTTGAAAATTGCCGATTTGGTTAACGATATTCAGAAAGAACGTGATAAAATTACAGCCTATTTACGTGGTGTAAAAACTCCCGATGATATTGATATGATTATTGCTTTAGGTATGGCAAAAGAAGGCTTTGACTGGCCCTTCTGCCAACATGCTTTAACGATAGGATATAGAGGTTCGTTGACCGAGATCATTCAAATTATTGGTCGTGCAACAAGAGATAGCAGTAATAAAACACATGCGCAGTTTACCAATCTTATTGCACAACCTGATGCCGTTGATGATGATGTGCGACTATCTGTAAACAACATGCTAAAAGCAATTACAGCATCTTTGTTGATGGAACAAGTATTAGCTCCAAATTTTAAATTCAAGCCTATGGATGATCCTGATGAAAATGAAGGAGAGTCAGATGATGAAAATATAATCAAAATAAGAGGGTTTAAAAAACCAACCTCGCAGAGAGCAAAAGATATTATTGAAAGTGATTTAAACGATTTAAAAGCACGTATTCTTCAAGATGATACGATGCTAAAGGCAATGCCAGGGAATTTAGAACCTGAAGTGATCAATACTGTTTTAATTCCAAAAATTATTCGTGAAATTTACCCTGATTTAGCTGCTGAAGATGTCGAAGCTATCCGTCAATATGTAGTGGTGGATTCTGTTATTAAAAATGGAGAAGTTGAGGAGCATGGTTCAAAGAAATTCATTCGTATGGCAGGGAGTTTTGTAAACATTGATGATATTCATATTGATTTGATCGACACAATTAATCCATTTCAAAAAGCATTTGAAATTTTATCTAAGAATGTAACAACTTCTATTTTAAAAGCTATTCAAGACACAATAAATGTTACTAAAATAGAAATGACCGAGGAAGAAGCAATTGCTTCTTGGGAAGCTATTAAACGTTGGAAAATGAACACAGGGAAAGCTCCTGATATTAATTCCCATGATCCAAAGGAACAAAGATTAGCACAAGCTTTATTATTTTTGCAAGACGCAAAACGTAGAAAAAATCAAAATGGCTAAAAGTTTAGACGATATATTTAATGATGATGATTTTGGTTTATTAGAATCACAACAAAAACAATCCTTTGTCCGTACAGACGAAGATCGTTTGATTGATTCCTTTGAAGAAATCAATCTATTTTATGAAAAAAATAATAGAGAGCCGTCAACAACTTCTATGTCCGAATACACCTTATCAGCTAGATTAAAAGGTTTTCGAGCTAATGAACAAAACAAAAGTATCTTGAAAACGTTCGATCGTTTCAATCTTTTAGGTGAAGTAGAACTAAAAATGGAAACATTAGATGACATTTTGAGTGATGATGATTTAGGGTTGTTAGATGATGAAGGAGATTTCTCTATTTTTGAATTCAAATACACTCCTAAAGAAGGTAGTAGAGCAAATGCAGATTATATTGCACAAAGAAAATCTATTTCAGAAAGAGATTTTCAAAAATATGAATTGATGTTTAAGCAAGTTCACAAAGAGCTTAAGGAAGGAAAGCGTAAACTATTAAACTTTACGAATGCCGAAGATAATTTAATAGAGGGGAATTTTTATTTAGTTGATGGTTTGCTGTGCTATTTAGAAGTTTCTAAAGCGGAAAAAGTAGTGAAAGAAAACAAATCTGGAGACCGAATTCGTTTAGAGGGAAGAACTGTAACTGTTTTTGAAAATGGAACTATTTCGAATATGTTGTTTCGTTCATTAGGTAAAGCTATTCAAAAAAACGGTAAACTAGTTACTAATACTGATGAAGGAATGTATAATGAACTTCAAGAAAATTTCAATTCTGTAAAGGAAGAGGATGTTCAAAGTGGTTGGATCTATGTTTTGAAATCAAAATCAGAAAACGCTAAAATCAAGAGTTTAGAAAACTTATATAAAATTGGTTTTTCAAAATATCCAGTTCACGAACGCGTTAAAAATGCCAGTAAAGAAGCAACCTACTTATTCGCAGATGTAGAAATAATCGATTCACGTGCTTGTTATAACGTAAACATTCAAAAGCTTGAAAATTTACTACACCGATTCTTTGCAGAAGCTTGTTTAGATATTGATTTGTATGATAAGTTAGGTAATCGTTATATTCCTAGAGAGTGGTTTTTAGTACAGTTACATGTTATTAACGAAGTTATTGAATTAATCTTGAATGGAAATATTATAAATTATAAATATGATTATATTAAAAGTCAAGTTATTTTGAAGTAATATTACTTTTCCTTTTCGGACATTTTTATCAAAAAAATTAATCCCAAATTAGAATATAATTTTCTAATTTGGGATTTAATATTCTGGTAAGAATTAATATGAATTTCAAAAAAAAATGCCTGACTTTTAAAATAAAAGGCAGGCATTTTATTACATGAAATCAAGAATTTCATTTTTCATTTTTGAAGGAAATTTGACATTGTTTTCTTTCAAAAGTTCTTTATCAATAGATTCAATTTCTTTGATTATTCCTTTAAGTTTTTCATCATTTAAAGCAGCTAAATCCAATTGAAGTTTGTATAATTTCAATGATAATTTCTTTACATTTTTCTCGTCCATATTAATTTTATTTGTTGTTATACTGTGATAAAATTAAAACTTATAGGTTTGTTTATTTCTATTTAAGCTGTTAAAAAATACTTATTTAACATTTTGGTTACCTGTAGGTTCGGTGTTAATCGACTCTAATATTTTATTGTAATTTTTTAGATTTTCAATAATATCACCGTAAACTTGGATGATTAATGTTAAACATGAACATATGGTGTTAATCTGCAAAAAACGGCTATAGTATACCACCTTCAGCGGATTAAAGTGAGCATAGCGCAACGGCTC
>NZ_RQVQ01000022.1 GCF_003865405.1 Paenimyroides tangerinum | reverse complement strand
TTATCTCATAAACGAAGATTATACGTTTGAAAAAGGGTTTGATAAGGAAATCTTATTCAAACGGTTGGATGACCGTAAGGCTCGATATTACATAAAAGTTGATGAAAATCAAAATGTCGGTTATGACTATGGAACATTGCCCTCTTTTAGTTCGCTCATTAAAATTAATCCTCTATGAAACACAAACTTTTTATACTAATATCGTTTATCTTCTTATCGGGAATGGCTTTCGGGCAACCGGGATATATAAGACAATCAGTCAATTTAGACCGTTTGCTTGAGAATGACGCAAGTCTAAATCGGCAATATCCAAGTACTTACCTTTTATCAATAATCATTGATGAAACAACTACCGATTTTTCTAAACTTGCTTTGCTGAGAAATCACAAAGAACTTTCCTTTAAGATTCATACTAAAACTTTTCCAAAAGAATTTAATACCATAGTTTTTGACAGTATAAACAAAGTCTATTTTTCCTGTAATGACATTACAACAGACTTATCCAACATAAAAGGATTTAAAAATGCGAAAGAAATTAGTATTCACAATTTTGCAGGAACTAAAATACCAAAGAGCTTTAGAGATTTTAACGGTTTAGAAACACTTCATATTGAATATTCCAAGAACATCAACAATATTGATGCTCTGAAAAACATAGAAAGTTTAAGATTTGTTACCATTGATTGCAGTAGCTTAAAAGCATTTCCAACCTTCAACCCAAAGGTGCAAATTTCACATATAAAATTAAATGGTGTCCACAATAATTTAGATTTTACAAATCTGAACACTTTAAAAAAATTAGGTGGAGTGGAAATAACCATACCTGATGAGTTAAAAGAGTTCCCTGATTATTTATCCAAGGATTTAAAACAAATTTTAATTAGTGGAAATATTCTATCCGTTTCCAATCTGACAATCTATCAAAATCTTGAATATATCCGGATTGCGACTACCAACTTGGAGAGATTAGATGTTGATTTTAAAGGAAATACAAGCATTAAGAATATTGGAATTTTCGATAATCCAAAATTGAAAAATATTGATGCCGTTTATTCTTGTAAAGGCTTGGAATATTTATCATTAACGGCACTTCCTGCATTGGAAGAATTTGACCTTAAAAACTTAAATCTAAAACAAGGATTATCTATTTCTTCTACGGGAATAAAAACTATTAAACCAATAGAAAAACTTGAAAAACTTCCCAAATTATACATTAAATACAATGATTATTTAAAAATTGACCTTGAAAGTAAAGGTTCAAAAAGAGATATTTCTAATAACGGAAAACTTGTAAAATAACGGCACAAAATGAAAAATCTGATACTTTTAATTTCAATATGCTCTTTCCTCAACGTGAATGCTCAACGTATTGGACCCGAGGAGTATTTTATGTACGTGGAATTTTATCCTGCTATCGAATACATAGAAAATCACACATTAGATGAGATTGATCCTGCGAAATTCAAAGCATCACTTCTTATAATTACAATGGGCTATCTGGATAAAGAGGGGATAGATGTTGATAGGTATCGTATTGATTTTGTTGTACATCCAATTAATTTGAAACAGGCTGATTTTAATAAAAAAACGGATAACGAATGGGAATTACTCGGATCATTCAACTATTCCAGACAACCCGATTTTTTTAAAAAGGTAGCCAAAGGCTTTGAGCTATTAAATATTGAGCTGAATGATACCATTTCATTTGAAAATTTAGAAGTAAAGTACGCAGAAGCCAAGTGGCTTCAGGCAATTAATGAAACCGAAAAAGCGGAGGGTATTTTTACATTTATAGAAGGCTTAAAAATTCAAGATAATAGGTTAAGGTTTATCCACGCATCAAGATTAAGGTTGGCACAGATAAAATTAAAAAAAGGATTAAAAGACGAAGCATTGAATTTACTATATAAAGTAAATGACAAAGAACTGCTACGGATTTCTCCATATGTACACTATGATTCGGGTTTTGATTATAACAGAACCGAACCATCAAAAAGACTCATTAATTACATTAACGAAACTGAAAGAAAATGAGAAAACTACTCACATTACTATTCTTTATTTCCTTGTCGCATTTCGCTTTCGGGCAACCAGACCCGGCTTGGTTTTATCCCGAAAAAATTGAAAAAATCACAGAACAGCTAAAAACGGATTCTTTGAATTATGACCTGATTTGGGAAAGATTAGGTATGAAAGTGGCTTTGTTAATGAGAGATAAAGGTAACGAGCAGTTCAATGATGTCTTTAGACATTATCCAAATGTCATAACCTGTGAAAAAATAGATTGTAAAGAGTATAATGAAGATTTTGAAATGATTTATGATAATGCCTTTATATCAAAAAAAATCCAACTTAATCCATTCGATTTTTATCTGTTAAGAATGCTTTTTTATGGAAGTACTTTACAGTTAGACAAGGCATATGAAGACTTGATCTATATAAAAAGGAACATTCCTGTTTCAAAAGATTGGGAAACAGAAATCGAATTTTACTTTTTCAAAATTTATGCCTTGAAAAAAGATTACGATAAAGCATTGGAAACGATAAATTCCATTTTGGAGACAGAAAAGAATAAATTTTACGCTTATAACGATCCAAATAACAAATACCGCCAAAAAGTGGATTTGTTTAAATATTTCAATAAAACCAATAAATTGATAGCTTTTCTGAAACAGCATTGTGGAGATAGTTTTGACTTATACTTTAGAAGTAAAAATGAAAAGGACAATGACAGAGCTGAGCTAAAAGAAAATTCTTTTGTTTATCTCACAGAACTAATTTATTATATGAAAGAGTACAACTACAATGAATTACCCAAGTATGAAAAAATCTATAAACAGCTTCGTTATCAGATGAATGAAAATTACGAAACCATAAACCCCAACATTAACGATAGTAAATTAAAATCAATAGTATCTCAAATCAAATGAAATCTAAACTATACATAACCATTTTCCTTATTTCGCTGTCGCATTTCGCTTTCGGGCAGGACGGTATTTTTTGGAGCTTTGAGGTTAAATTCAAAGTAGATATAACTGATATAAAAGACCAAAAACAAAGTAAACTATTAGATTTTGAAATATTGTACGAAGACAGTTATTATGCTTTAGCAAGTTATAACGGTAGCAAACTAAAATTTGACACTTCCAAAAATGAATACACGATAACCATAGGATATGGTAGCATTGGTGGTCAAAGTGATATACATTATGTACAGTGTCCCGAAATTTATCTAAAAGTAAATTTAGAACACGATTTACGAAATAATGAAAAAAGAAAATTCTTTAAGTTGGTTCCTGTTTATTTTGAAAATGCAAAAGGAAGTTTTCAAAAGTATGATTTAGGAACGATTGCTCTTTCAGAGTTCTTAAATGGATATATAGCAGGCGGTAAATTAAAGATTTCCTCTCCTTATGAAATCATTGAAGTAAAAGCAGATAAATCTGTACATAAACGAAGAAAAGACGAATACGAATTAAGAAGAATGAACAAACTCGTTAAATTAGAATTACAAGATGAAAACTAAATTACTCACATTCCTTTTCCTTATCTCCCTGTCGCATTTCGCTTTCGGGCAACATTGTGCTTATGATTTTGCATCAATCATAGTAGTTACTATTCACGAAAAAGAAAATTTAAATAACATACCAAATTTAAAAGTCACAATTGTAGATAGTGAGGGAAATAATGTTTTGGACAGAAATGACAATGAAATTGTATTCTGGCAAAATCCTGAAAAATCTAGCACCGAGTATAACAATTTTGAAAATGCAAAAGAAATAAGATATCCGTTTGCAAAAGATAATTATGTATGGGTCTGTGGTGTTAATTTTTCTGTTGAAGATTATTATTTAAAAATCGAAGAAACTGGAAATACTTCAAAATATCATCTTCCCTATTATAAACTTATTAAACTCTACGAAGTAGATAAATTTCATTTGTGCGGAAATTATCATAACGAAGATTATCATACATACAGTGGCAGGAGACTATACAAACCTGTAGAAATAATTGTTCAAAAGAAATAAGTCTAAACAATGAAAACTAAACTATCCATATTCCTTATCCTTATTTCTCTATCGCATTTTGCTTTCGGGCAAAGTCCAGATTGTCATTTTGATATTTCTATCAGAAAAGTAAACAGCGAATTATATGATTATAAATTCATTCTTTTAAATGAACCTGAGAAACCCAATTTTCAGGATATTAAAAAATCCATTGAGCTTTATGGATGGGACAGAAATATGTATGCTCCAAATTTTTCCGGCAGAGAAAGATCTTTCTATTTAAAATCAGAAAAAGGTAACACTTTATTTGTGGATAGTTGGCTTGTAAACTTTGTTGTTCCTAATGATAGACCATTAACTGTAATAGCAATTAGAAAAAAGAAAAAAACGGGTAAAATAGACTTAATGTATGCAGATATAGCAAATCCAAGATGCGGAATGAAAATAGAGTTTAGTAAATTCAAGAAAGGCAAAAGGACATCTGAAACTTTCATTGATATAAAAGATTCTTCTAATTATAATAATATATCCATCATAAAATGAAAACTAAAGCATACATAATCCTTTTCCTTACTTCTCTATCACATTTTGCTTTCGGGCAGGGACCGGTTTGTCGTTATCGTATAGCTTTGGAACAAGTAGATACGATAAAATATGAATATCGTTTTTTTATTGAAGACCAAGATTTTGGGAAAATAGATTTAGAATATTATATACAAGATTTCAGCTTATTAGAAATTCCTAACGATAGTGAGTTTGTTCAAATCGGCAATAGAAATAAACTTGTATTGACAAAACAATTTAGCAGACCTTGTTCTGCAATTCATCAGAACGGTTTAAGAACGATTATTTACAGAAAAAACAAAAAGACGAACGAAATTGAATTAATGCACACCGAAAAACCTGTAGAAGAGTCTTATACAGAAATCATTTTCAAAAAATTTAAAGCAGGTAAGCAAAAAGCAAAATTTAATAGGACTCATTCTTTTTTCAAAACACATAGCTATGAAAACTAAAGCATACATAATCCTTTTCCTCCTTTCCCTTTCCCTGTCGCATTTCGCTTTCGGGCAAACTAACGGCAGCGGAACAATAAATCTCAAAATAATTTTTGATAAGGAAATTTCAATAAAGGATATTGACGTGTACTACGTAAAAGATGATGGCAGTGATTTTAAAAATATGTACTACACTAAAGACAATACCGATAACACTTTGAATATTAAAGGTTATCATCATTGGTGGGCTGCTCCTTCATTTCCAATAATTGTTTTTAGTTATCCGCAGAAAGACAAAATTTTTATGTTTTATCTCGTTTCATCATATTCGCCACCTTATGTAGAAGATAAATTCAACAAGAAAATTCTATTCTCTTTTAATACGCCTAACGTTCATATATACAGAAACAAGGAGAATGGAGCTTTTGAAGTAGATTATATAGGAAAAGGATTTTATTATGGTTCCCGAACCTCAATCAACGAACTCATAAAAATTGAAATGAATAATGCAGAATAAACTATACATAATCCTTATTCTTGTCTCTCTATCGTATTTTGCTTTCGGGCAGACTAATGATGGTGGATTAATAAATCTAAAAATAACTTTTGATAAGGATATTTCTGTTGAGCATATTGAAGTATTCTATTCTCAAACGGATCGCAGTAAATTCAACAAAATACATTTTGAAACTGACTTGTCTTCAAACTCTTTAATATTGAAAGCGGATCACGAGTGGTGGGCAGCTCCGTCTTTTCCTACAATTGTTTTTAGTTCTCAAAAAGAGGATAAAATTTATATGTTTTATCTTGTTTCATCATCATTGCCATATATAAAATATGATTTCAGTAAGAAAATTATGTTTTCTTTTAATACGCCTAACTTGCATATATACAGAAACAAGGAGGACGGAACTTTTGAAGTAGATTATATAGGAAAAGGATTTTATTATGGTTCTCAAACCTCAATCAACGAACTCATAAAAATTAAAATGAATAATGCAGAATAAACTATACATACTCACATTGCTTATCCTTCTTTCCCTGTCGCATTTTAGTTTCGGGCAGAATGATTCCATAAATTTTGAAGATAAACTTCGATTGTCTTCACGCGATTGTGCTCATAGTCATATTTGCTGTCAGGTAAATTGTGCTTGTTGTCCGAACTTCGGAAAAACTATTTTAAATCTGAAGAATCCTTCGGACAGTTTATCAGATATCGCTTTCGGGCAGAATTCGCTTGTGGTAGCAAAAGATTCGTTCGTCAATATCATTTCAACTTTGAATGGTAAATACCCAGAACCAGAATCATCTATTCCGCCAATCCATAAAAATACTTATGTTTTAAATAAACAGGAAAAAGATTCTATCTGGAATGCCATTTTTGCAGAAGCCAAAACGCAGGATTTGTTTCAACATTTTCAGACATCAAAAGACAAAAGAATCTATTTGATAGAAAACCAGATCAATCTGTTTGCCGTACTCAATTCAAATTCCGTAAACACTAAAACCAAAACCGAATTACTATTGGGTAAGTTTAAATATGACCAAAAACATCCAACAGAGAATAAATACATTCAAATCTTTGGCATCTGTGGATTGGGAAGACCGGAAATTATAGAAATTTCATCCAAAGAAAAAGCGGTAACTGATTATCTGAACAATTACAATAATGGAATTGATTATGACAGCAAAGTCAACCTGTTGGCATTGGAGGGAATTATGCTGCTTGGTGTTGATTACAAAAAAGAAAAATACGTTCAGGCTGTTGATATTATCAAAAAAGAGAAATTCAGATTTAAGAAGCTACGAAACAAAAACATTGTAGGAGCAGAAGTAAATACCTATCAACCCATTACCGAAAAAGATTTGCTGATAATCTATTACAATAAGAAATAACCCCAATATATCTACAAATGAAACAAATTTTTACATTGATGACTGTGCTTTGCATCACCATTTCTATGTCGGCACAGAAAGTTGAATACAAAAAGAACATGATAAGCGTTGACGGCAAAACCGTCGCAAAGGTAGAAGTACAGAAAGAAAACCTTGGACTTACCAAAAATTTCAACCTGTATTCTATGAATGGTGAGAAGTTGGTAATTGCGGTATTAAGTACCGAATATCAAAGCGATCCCAATGACAATATGGGTATGTATTACCGTTTTACTTTTGTACCGACCAATCAGGTAGGAATATTCCGCATTCCTACTTTGGGAATGGAGAAAGGATTTGCAAACCTGATCGGAAAAGGACAGGTTGTGGAGGGAGACAGCCTGAACGCTGATAAGGTAGCTGACCTGATCGCATCCAAGGGTGTGACACCGAGAACGGTAGTTAATTACATGCTTGTTTCAAGGAATAAAAGAGGACCGATTGAGCTAAGAGAGGGTAAGACGATTGAGCAAGGTGGTGAGCAAATCGGATTCTTTAACCATACGGGACAGGTAAACGGCGTGGATATGTACGAATTTTTTGTACCCGATGGCGTTATGATTGCCAGAGTGAGCTTTGCAGGTGGTAACAATGCACAGAATTTTGAACTTTTTACAGCTCGTGATAATGTAAGGAAAGTTGTATCAATTCTACAAAAAGAGAAAGTTGATTTCCACACATCAGCTATAGATCCTAATGCACTTACACTAAAACGTATTACGGCCTGGCTGGTAGAGAATAATTATTTGTAAAGTTGTGCAGAAACTAGTTAGGCAATTCATAAAAAGGTAATCAATTCAATTTGATTACCTTTCTCTTATCCTTCATATTAAACTCCCTTTTGCTATATAATTTTCTTCCAAAACATTTATAATATCACTTTCCTTATAAATTATTTTGCCCCCTATCTGAATATAAGGCAGAATATTATCATCACGGTATTGCTGTAATGTTCTTTTACTGATGTGTAACAGTTTGCATACATCCTCGCCCGACAGGTAAATCTCGCCGTTCATTACAGGACGATAGTTTTTCAGTATTTCTTCGATACGGCTTCGTAACTGTATTATCATTTCTTGATAAGCGATGATTTCTTCAGCTTCATTAGTCAATAGATCCATTGTCATTAGTATTATACGGCTGTCCGGCTCTAAGCAAAGCCTGTACATCCGAAAGTTTAAAATAATTCTTGCGCTTCAGTTTGGAATAAGGCAACAAGCCCTTGTCTTTATAGGTCTGTAGGCTTCTTTTGGTAATACCCAGCATCAGGCACACTTCCTGGTTGTCGAGCCATTTCTCCTCCTTGAAAATTGGTGTGTATTTCTTCGTTGTATTTTCGGTCAGTTCCAAAAGTGTTTTTAACTCATTTGTCAGTCCTTCAAGTATGGATTTTTGTATTGCAATAACTTCCATTTCTGTTTAATTTTTCAATGAAAGTTCAATTTAGAAAGGCTTTCTAAGAGAATGCATAATGTTGTAGTCATTGGCTTTGAAAGGCAGTGTTTGGCAGTTTACTAACAAAAAAATCGGATAACCTTTTTGGTTATCCGATTTTATCATTCTCGGTATAATTTCTCTAACGAGGTATAAATGTTTTCAGAAAATATTAAGGTAATACGTGAGCGTTTTCGTAGTCTTTTTGAGTTATATCATAATAATATATGCCATTTTCAAAAGTGAAATCATGCTCATAATAAGCTTCTGTTAAACTAACTTTATTATGAAAACATAGGTTGTTTAAGCTGTCTTTTTCACATATATAACCTTTATTGTTATCTAAAAAAGATATTTTTGTATAGTATATGTCAATACTATAAATACCATTGTGAAATCCTGCAAAACTAGGTGTTTTATAGCTGCTTTTTAAAATAACATCACCGGCATTTAATGTAGTATTAACTAAAGTGTCATAAACAGGTGTGTTACGGTTTTCGCCATTACCTAAAATTAAGATTTTTAAAGGTTTATCAGATGTATTTCTAATAGCAGTGGTGTATTGTTGTGTAGGCTCTTCTGTAGTACAACTTACACAGAATAAAACAGGTAATATTAATAGTACATTTTTCATAAATTTAGATTGATTAAGGGATAAAAAGGTTACGAGATTTTTGATTTTGCAACCCTTTTGTCTAATTAAACACTATGGCAATACATGAGCGTTTTCGTAATCTTCTTGGGTAATTTCATAAGAATAAATCTTATCATTACCTATAAAAACTTCACCCGTCGAGTATATAGGGCTGCTTTTTGTCATAAAACATAAATCACTTGAGGGTGTACTTTTAGTACAGACATAACCTTTGTTTTCATTAGTAAATTGAACTTTAACGTAAGTTAGTTCATATTTAAACCCCTCAAAAAAATGAGATTTATAAGAAAAATATGGAGAAATTTCACCTTTGTTCAGCAATACATTAATCAATGTGTCATTTGCTGGTTCAGAACGATTTAATGTATCTCCTAATACAAGCAAATGAAAAGGCGTGTTAGATGTATTCTTGAAATTGACCTTATACAAATATTGATCTTGTTCAACATTACAGCTCAAGAAAAAACTAAAACAAACTAAATAAATCAAATTTCTTATCATTTTAAATATTTTTTATAAATTATTATTTCTTACAAATTGAGCATAGTCAAATACATCATCAATAAACTGTTCCGTAGGATTGTTATAGTTATTTACCAATTTATCTCTCCATTCATTAAGATTTCTTGACCCTTTTAGTGCTGCTTGAATTTGGCTTAATGTATAGCCTGATACTCTATCTACAGGTAGGTTATTGGCATTGTTTAAGGTGTTTTGATTAAGATTATCAACTAAATCTATCACTAATGGCGTATATTCATCCATCTCTTGAATTTTTTCAAATTGCTTATTTCCATTCCAACCTCTGGTTAAATTATTAATAGTATTTGATGTTCTTGTTGCTGTATATCTTCCATACCCATTTGTGCTATATATTGTAAGGTAACGTTCATTAGTCAATATAGTCTCTACGCCCTCTGCCCATGATTCGGTCATTAATAATCTGGTTTTACTTGAAAGGTGAAAAAGGCTGAACATTCCAGGATCCATTTTTCTATGACCATTATGTGTCAATTCATGTACTGTTGTCGCATAGATACCATCACTACCACGGTATACACCGCCTCCTGATCTTGAAACTCTTATAGCAGAGTTAAAAGGATACCATTGTGCACCAGAATTAGAGCCAGAACCATTGTATAAAGCTGTAATGTTTAAATTTCCGGGATTATGAAGCCCATATTGGCTTAAACAACGGCTATAATAATCGTATGAAGCATTATGTATCAATGCAAAAAACTGATAATGAGACAAAGCTGCATTATTTACAAAGGTAATATTTAAAGGAGCTCTTTTATGACTTCCTGAAAAATAATCAGCCGTATTATAAAAATTACCTTCTTTAACAGTTACATAATCGTGCTTAAACTTTACTTTATAATGCACATTTTTAGTATAGGTTGTTCCTGTTGTAAAATTTCCGTTATTATCTGTAGTTCCATGTTCAACTTGTAACCATCCCCATTTCAAAACATTTACACGAGCACGTTTTACTGGCTCAAAATGGTTTCTACTACTATTATTCGAGCGAACTATATCTTCTTCTACACGGATATTTCCTGATGGTCTCCATTTTTTACCAAACAAACCTCTAGTTGATACATTACCTTTTTGTGCTTTATCTTCTTCAAACCCTTCACGGTAATTCATATAGCCTTCTGCAAGTTCCTCATCGTCTAAATGACCAGCAATTTTTCGGGTTTCATACATAAGATTTTGTTTAAACTCTACTTCATCATAGTTATGAGGAGCATCTTCCAATTTATCCTCATCTGTAAAATGTAAGTTGGCTATTACCTCATATGGCACATCCGGAATTCTGATATCTGTTTCAACCAAAGCATAGAATACAGGAATTTCGTCATCTTTTGCGTCTTCTGTTCTTTCAACGGGTGTAAATTCGAAAGCATGTGTTGTAAGTTGAAATTGGTCTTCATTTTCCATTAAAGCAGCTTGTTGTAAGCTATCCTGTGGAGTAAATTTATAGTAAACATGTGTTGTATTTACCTTGTAGTTTCCGAAACGTTTAGCAACCTCTGGTCGATTTTCGCTGTAGTATTGCAGCACTGTAGGTAAGGCCTTTTGAACATTCTCCACAGTAAAAGGAATAATTCCTTCTGCTATTCTTGATTTAGAATTAACCTCATTATTAAAAGACCCATCTCCGGTTTCATTTAATAAATCATCTTGTTGGCAACTAACCATTGTTAGTAGTAATAAAAAACTCCAATACAATATTGAATTGTTTTCATGTATAATTATGTTTAAATTAATTAATACAAAATTAAAAAATATTTCTTTTGTTAAAGAATTATTTAATAAAAATATTTATGCGTATAAAGCTATAAAAAAGCGTTTTAATCAAAATTTAAAAATCTCTAAACAATGAATATAATTAATTTTAAAATATAATATTTGAGTTATTGCTTTGTAAAAAAAGGAACACTATTATTTTAATAGTGTTCCTTTTTTTGTTAATATATTAGTTTCTACTAGTCGTTATTGTAAAGCTGAAAACTTATCTGCTTTCGTTCCCGAAGCTGTTCAAAATCCAAACATCAAAATGAATAAGAATTTGTACTACAATTTCTTTATTTCAATACTTTTTATTTCTCCTGTTTTTATATCTTTCAAAACAAGTAGTGCAGTTTTTTTATTAACTTTATTATTAGATTTTACGATCTCACAAAAGTCCATATTTTGATAATCAATGTTATCAAATTTTAAAATTTCGTCCCCTACATTTACTTTATTTTCTAGCGTTTTATCCCAGACAATCCCTATTACTGCTTTTTCATTTTCAATAATAGGATCAATAGCCCATATTCCTTCAGCTACATTTATTTCGGAAGAACCATCATAAGGTTCTATATAGAATTTTTTGTTTTTATAGTCTAATGTCACTTTTCCATATTTCAAAATTTCTGAACCGAATCTTGAAGTTGTATAAGATGTTTTTACTGTCATATTATTCAACTTTAAACCATCAACCTCTACTGTCGGAATACTGACAGCATAATTAGTTAATTTTTCTGCTGTTCCGTGCAAACCTGCCGAAAAAGCCCCTTCATTTTCGGCTATAGTTTCAATTACATCTAACTTTTTACCAATGATATGCTTGTAAGCATTAATAGACATTAGATATAAACCGTCATCACCTGTATCAAATAAAATTTTTTCATTAGCAAAAGATTTTCCTTTTTTAAGTTTTATCCAAATAAATGGATTGCTCTGATTAGGGCTTAATTCCATTTCATTTGCATCTTTCTTTTTTAAATTCAATGATTTAGAGTTGTCAGACAATGTAATGGTTTTGTTTTTAGAATCAAACTGCACCACTGAATTACGAAGTAAATTACTTCCTATAAGACCATCTACATCAAAACATTCAAAAAGCATTTTAGCTTCTTTTGAAACTAAAGCAGGAATATCTTTAAAAGCAAGCTCGTTAATCTTTGTTTCTGATAATGAAACTACATTTAGCGTATCTTTTAAACCTGACTGGTCAATTACTTCTACTCTTCCTAATAATTTTGGATTAATTTCTTTATATAAATTTTCTGAAATAACCGTTGAAGCTCCGGTATCGAGGATAAATTTTCTAATTTTGTTATTGATAATTACTTCTACTATAAGTTTTCCTTTAACTTGCTTATAAGGGATCATTGTTAGATATTTTTGTGGCTCCACATATCCTTGGTTTGCACTCAAAGAATTTTGGCCATACAAAAAAGTTGTATGAAATAATAAAAAGGCTAAAGAAACTAAAATATATTTTGCTGTTTTTTTCATAATGAAAATTTAAAAAAGAAATTGATTATTCGAATTTAAGAATAATCAATTTCTTTTTCATCAAAGTTAATTAAAATGAAAATCCTACGGTAACACTCCAAGAGTCAATTTTAGGACTTTCACCTTCTGACCAATGTCCTCTGACTTGACCTCTTACATCTGTATTCTTACAGATTCGGATTCTTGCTGTTGCCTGTGATGATACATCGGGAACCTCTAACGTAAGTTTTAAGTCATAATCAAAACAAATAGCAGTATTAAGTCCTAATTGTGCGACCATCTCATCTGGCATTTGATTAAAATAATCCAGTTGATCTTCATTCAATTCAAAGTTTTCAATAGTCCATTTTCTGGTATTGAATCTTATTTCCTTTAATTGTGCTCTCAATTGGTCTTCTGGTAATGATGTAATTTCTTCTCTTTTTTTATCCAGACCTTCTTGATTAAACGGTACTTTACTCATAATTTAAAATATTTAATCGTTAAACAATATTTAATCATCGTAGCTACTAATGATGAACTCAAATTTAATAAAATTTTCTTTAATCAAAGAAAAAAAATAGTTAGAAACAACTGTAATATAGAATTTTATAATAATTTTAATAGATATAACTCCTTATTTAAGGAATATTTATTGATCCTTTATTAATTGTATTGGTAATTATTAAGCAATAAAAAGGAACGCTATAAAAATAATAGCGTTCCTTTTACATATTTCACTTTCTTATTCTTCTTAATCACTACTATTAAACTGAAAGCTTAATTGCTTTTCATTCCCGAAGCTGTCTGAAATCCAAACTTCAAAGGATTGTGATACCGTTGATGCCGAAGTATAATACAGCCAAAACTGTTCCGTTGGCAACGGATATAGGTCATTAGGCAAATACGGTGGTTCATTGTAATACTGCAATGTTCCAGTACCGTCAAACTGAAAATAGCGAAGAAAATACTGTGTGTTCGTGTAGTTCCCTGTTCGTTGTATGGTAATGCGTATTTCTACCGTCTGCCCATCGGCAACATCTTTGGGTACGGGCATTACGTTTACCTCAAAAGGAAAATCGTTCTGTATTTCGAGGTCATCATCTTTGCTACAAGATACCAAAGAAACCGAAGCTGTGAGGATTGCCAATATAAAGTATATCGGCAGTAATCCTATTCTGAAAATATTAATAAATGAAGTCATTATTTTTATGTTTTTAAAAGTTAAACCTTAATCCTACACCTGCTGATGGTCGGAACTGTTTCATATCCGTACCCCATACTACCTTTGTACGTCCTTGCAGGACTAATACAAAACGGTCGGACAGGTAGGTTTCAAAAGCGAGCCTTCCACCAGCTCCGTAAATGAAGTTGTCTTCATTCAAAATCTTGGCTCCGTCATACAACATTGCTTCACCACTGTTAATGGTTTCATAACCCACTACGCCTGTTATAGCTGCATTCAGTGCAATGTTTTTACGGGCATCGCCTAACAGGAATAAACTGTAACCACCTTCGGCAGTATAAGTTTCCTGTGGTATGCGGAGATTTTTGTAGTCGTGGTACTGATGCGTGTATTCCAACGCCCAAAGTTGGTAGTTACCATTTTTACCGTTCACGGTCATACCGATATTGACGTAATAATCATTCCCGATCTTATCATCGGACAATACACCAACATTTACTTCCAATCCTTTTTGTTTAGGCAACATTCGTTGTGCCTGACTGGTTGTGATGCCCAGGATTATGAGCATCACGGTATAGATATACTTTTTCATTTTATTGTTCTTGTTTTAAAAGGTTATTAAAATTTCAGGTGCATATCGTTTATCAAACGAGCTTTGATTAAATCCGAATTTTCCACCTGAAGTGTTTGATGCCTGCCACCGTTTTTCTCGAAAATTTCAATCAACAGCACCTTGTCATCGGCAATGGTAAACTGGTCTAAGAGAAACACATTTTGCTCTGTCAATTTTCCGCCAATCTCATCCAATGGCTTGTAAGTACGAAGCGGTATCATCGGGCGTTCCTGTACTACGGTACGCTTGGCAACCTTTTTATCGACCACTTTGAAATTGACAAAATCAATCTGAAACGGTACATTGGTACGGTTTCTCAATTCCGTATGGAAATAGTATTTGCCGTTGTGTATATAAATACCTTTCAGTATGAACTGAATACCGAAGCTCTTAGCCCCGATATGCTTTACAATGCGTTTGTCCTTCTTGTAAATGGTCTCCAACAGCAAACCTGCCAATGACGGAGAATTGTTACCCAGCTCTTCGAAAAGTACATCGTTCCCATTGGCTTTATCAACTGCTTTTTGCATCGTTAACAGGTCATAGCTCAACGCTTCGGGATATCCACTGTAATACACATTAAAGCTGTAAAAACGCCCGTCATTGGTAATGACTGAAAAATTGGTTTCGGTTTCAAAGTCCCTAACTGTTGCTTTTACACGCAATACATTTTCCGCATCTTCTGCTTTTCCGGCAATCAGATATTCGCTTCCCAAATCCACATAACGAATGGCGGTCGGGAAAATCAGGTGCGAAGTCTTATCATAAGTCACTTCCATTTTATAGGGTTCTATCGTGCCTAATTCAAGTTTGGTTCTTATACTGTCCTGAGCATAAGATTGTACGGCGAAGCCGAGTATAAGGGCAAATGCCCAAAAGGTTTTTAAATGATTTTTCATTGTTTTATTTATTTGAGTTCAACATTATTTTTTTGATACCAAAAAGACCTGATGTCCTGCTTTCAGTGTAACTTTTGATGTTCTTACTTTTTTGGCGAAATAGCCCGAAATTCCTTGTACTACACCACGGCTAAGATCAGCTGCTACCTGCTGTCCGGCATTTTGTGTGAGCATCAGGCTGGTTCCACCTGTCTGGCTCATATTACCCGCCATTTCGGTAAGGGCATTCATTTCAGGTGAATACGGAACGTATAAGCCCTGCTGTCCGTCCAGATCATAAATGGTAATATCCACCGGAATGATATTGCCCTCCAATTCTATGGAAGTGATTTTTAGCTGCAAACGTCCGCCCTGAAATTTGCCGTTAGCAGTTACAATCGTTCCTTTGGGAATGGTACGTTGAGGTGTTTGGGCTGTTTCCAGCAGTCGCAGTCTTACGCCCGTTTCACCAACAACTGTTTGAGCATCGTGTATACAGGCTTTAATACTGTTTTTCGGCTGTACCACTTGCTCTGTAGAACCCGCAGTGTAAAAACCACGGTTTCTGGTCTGGCTCCAATTGTCTAAAAACTCCGCATCGGAAGGCTCACGGTACAAAGCGGAAACGGTGTTCTTTCTTGCAGCTGTAAATGCTACAAAATGCTCCTTTTGATTGGAAACATTTGAAGCTGTCATGGCATTAGCCTCTCCCTTAACAGCCGGAGCTTCGGGTGTACTCGTACCTGTGGGAAGATATTTTGCAGCCATTTCGTAAGACTTTTCCATTAGGGCAAGTTGGTCATCGATGGTTGCAGCTTTTGGCACATCTTTTTCTGCTAATTGCTCTTTTAGCTCGTCCAATTGCCTGCGAAGCTCCATTGTTTCCGAATTATTATCCTGATAGAATGAACCCAATGTACTTTGTGCATTGCGGTAACTGTTCAATGCTGAATTGCCGGATCTTCGGGTATTGCTACCACCACCCATATCATAGCTTTCCTCTTCTTCGGGCATTTCTTCTTCCGTATTTAGTGAGCTGTCCGTATTCCAGTAATCTGAAAGCGTTGTCAGGGCATTTCGTTTTTCCTGATTTTTCTGCTCCAGCATTTCCAGCTCATATGCCTTTTGCTTATCCGATTGCATCCCTGCTTCTGTAGCCTGCGGAACGGCATCGTTTAGTCCAAGGTTTTCGATTTCGCTCTTGTCTTCCGATGGTTTAAATATGAGGTACATACACCCAGCAAAGACAATTCCCATCAAACCGAATATGAGTGGCTTTTTCAGCTTTTCGGCTTTATTCTGTGTACTGTCTTGCAGCACATCAGCGGTTTCTTTCGGATTACCCTCTGTTACCCGAACCACCGTTTTTTTGTTCTCATTTTCTTTCATAAATCTTATTTTTTAAAATGGTTGATATACTATCCTGCAAGCTTGCAGGATTTTCATTCTTTTTGAGGACAGGGTTTTCGATATGTTCGATTTGGAGGTCATTTTTGGAATTTCCTGCATCATACCATACTTTGGCAATGACCCCTGCGGTAAGTAGCAGATACCCAAAAAAAAAGTAAAGGGTATATTGGTGCTGTTTCCGCACAGGCAGTTCCCGCCAGCGGTCGTCCAATTGGTCAAAGTACCTGTCCATATTTGCTCTTAATTTTTTCATACTTTAATGATTATCGGTTATCGCATTCTGAACCGTTTGTCTTGGTTAGACAACTGTTCTTTGGGCTTTTCGGAAACCTGTGCAATGGCTTCTTTTCTTGTCGGAACCGAATTTGTAGACAGATCTGTTAATTTCGATTGCTTCAATAGTAGCCCGTACTGATCTATTCTTTCAATAATCATTTTCTGCACATCGAAAAGACCGTTTTCATACTTCACCCACATATTGCATTCTACCTTTGGCTTATCGTCGCCATACCATTCCAGATAGGTTTTCAGCATCATAATGTTAGGTAACATCGGTTTGTCTGCTCCGGCATTACAAGCCTCCAAAAACCGGCTGATACTATCTTTGATTTTATCGGTATAAGCTGCTTCTGTATGGAAGTAACCGTCATATCCCTTATCTGTCAGGGTTTTGGCGAATGTGTCTAAATCAAGTAACTGTTTCATAACTTCTGGTTTTAGCGTTCAATCACTTCGATGTCCCTGTTTTCCGTTACGGCAAACTTTTCAATGTTAAACCCTTGTGGATTGTTGTCGGAACGGACAGAGTTTACCAGATAACAGGAAGTAATCAGGTTACGTCGGGTTACGTTGCTCGAACGGATAATGAACTGTTTGGCGTAGGTTTTTACCGCATACGGATAAGTATCAAAATTGCAGACTACGCTATCCACTTCGATACGTTGCTGTACATTACCTGATATGATGCGGTTGTAATAGCCCTTTTCAGAAAGGTCTTTGTAGTAATCAAAGGCACTTTTGTCTGCAAGGTTAAATGCCCGTTTCATATTGCTTTCGATGGCATTCTTATCGGGAGCAAGCGTAAAGAACAGTTCGTGAAAACGTCTGACGTGTTCCCTTGCTTCTACAGGGCGGTTGATACTGGCATCCTGCGAGAGTGCCAGCATTAGTGATTTCCCATTGTCCAGCACATACACTTTTTGGCGTTGTTCTTCTGCAAAACGGTAGGACTGCCATACGGCATATCCTACCACACTAATGCAGAGAACAGCAAACACGATGGCATAAAGCCTGATCTGTCTGAAACTGTTTTCTATATTTCTTAGTGTTTTAAATTCCATTTTTTAGATGATTAATTATTTTACATTATTTCATTAGCTGACCACCGATATTACCTGCGGCTGAACCGGCACCGGCACTTACTACATTTCCTGCTTTCTTTGCATAGCTGTCCACTTGTTTCATATAGTTTCCTGCACCGCCTGCCTCGATAATCCAGCCTGTAACAGTTGGAATGGTAAGGTATCCGATAATTCCAATGATCATAAATATGATGTACACCGTATTACTGGTATCGGGGATGTAGGTTGGATCTGAGAGCATCTGAATATCACGTTCCAATATGAGTGACTGTATCCTTGCGAGCATCGAGCTGAATAAATCGGAAACAGGAAGCCAGAGGTAAACACTGATATATCTCGTGATCCATTGGGTGAGCGTGGACTGAAATCCATCCCACACGGAAATGGCAAAGGCTATCGGTCCGAGTATAGAAAGCACAATCAGGAAAAACGTTCGTATGGTATCAATCACCAAAGCGGCTGCCTGAAAGAGTATTTCCAATAAATTTCGAAACCAGTCCTTTATCACTTTTTCCAATTGGTAAGCGGTTCTGTCCATATACATTCCTGCCATTGTTCCAATGTCAGAGGGCGACCATCCCAGCTCTTCAAGCTTTTTATCAAACTCTTCGTCCGATACCATGTAAGCGGTTTCGGGATTTCTGACCATTGCTTCATATTCCAACTGGTCTTTTTGTTGTTGCAAGAGGTTCAGGTCAAGTACCTGATTTTCTAATATGGCATGGGTTCCGGTAACCACAGGGCTTAATACTGCATTGATTGTTCCCAATACGATGGTCGGGAAAAACATGATACACAGTCCTAAAGCAAACGGACGTAAAAGCGGAAACACATCAATAGGTTCGGCACGGCTTAAAGCCTGCCAAACCTTTAATGCCACATAGAATAATGCACCCAATCCCGCAAGACCTTTTGCCACTGCTGCCATATCGCCTGCAAGCGGCATCATATCATCGTAGAGCGACCGCAGGACTTCGTGAAGATTATTCCATTCCATGATTTACCAGTATTTTTGGTTAGAAGTTCCGTAGAGATCAAGCACTCTTTTAGCATCGTCTTTCTTTTTCGCTCTTAAATAGCTTACAGAAATATTCTTGTTGGTGTAATAGCGGACAAGGCTGTGGTATTCCTTTACTTCTTTGTACACACGGTCAATGATGTCCATACGCTCCTTATCATTCAGCGAAAGGCTTGAAGAAGTGATAATCTGCTTTAATTCCTTCAACAGTTCGGTACTTTCATTGAGCAGTGCCGAATAGCCATTGCCGATAGCGACCAGTTCCTGTGGTGTGAAATTGGGATCGTTCATCATCTTGCCGAAATTCTGAACATACATTTCAGATACATCGCCCACCAGCAAAACAGTCTGCTGCACTTTACGGGCATCCTTTACCAGATTGTTGATGGCTTTCAGCTTATCGTAATACTCTTTTCCCTGCTTATAGACTTTTTCAACTTCTTTGAAATTCTTCACCACATTACTTACCGTAGAGGAAGTCTGTATGATTTCATTTGCAGAGTTGAGAATACCTGATGCAAGGTTTGCCGGATCGGCAACTATAAACTGGGCTTTTGCGGAGGGTGCTACGGCAAGCATTAGTGCCGTACACACCAGTAACATTACTTTTTTCATTGTTTTAAAATTTTAAATGATTAATAATTATTGATTTACTTGTTCACGCCTGTGCATAGCGATATGCTTGATGGCGAGTTCGACGTTACCGTCGAGTTCCGATGCGAGCTGCATCACTTCCATTTTTTCGGTTTCTTCCGTGGTGTAGGCAAGGTATTCCTCCAAGCTAACTTCGGTGGCATAGACTGCCGAGTGCGTACCACCTAAGCCAATCCAAACCTCTTTGTACAATCGGCTTGGGTCGTTGTTCATATTGATGGAAAGTACCTGTGCTTTTTCCTTATCTGTTAACCCGAGCATAGCCTGTATATCATCAAACTTGTTCATATACTTGCGTTGGTCTAATAGTATTTTACAATCAGAATTGTTGATGATACTTTCCTTGACAATAGGCGACTGGATGATGTCGTCCACCTCCTGCGTTACCACGATTGCTTCACCGAAAAACTTCCTAACCGTTTTAAACAAATACTTTATATATTCTGCCATACCTTCCTTCGCAATGGCTTTCCAGGCTTCTTCAATTAGTATTAATTTTCGGATACCTTTCAGCCTTCGCATCTTGTTGATAAAGACCTCCATAATGATGATCGTCACAATGGGAAAAAGAATTTTATGATCCTTGATCGCATCAATTTCAAACACAATGAAGCGTTTGGAAAGCAGGTCTAACTGCTTGTCGGAGTTCAGCAAGTAGTCATATTCTCCACCTTTGTAATAAGGTTCGAGTACGTTAAGAAAATTGGCAATATCAAAGTCTTTTTCCCTTACCTGTTTTTCCTCCAATACCTTGCGGTAATCGCCTTGCACATACTCATAGAAGCCATTGAATGACGGAAAAACCCCTTCGTTTTTAATACGTTCGATATAACCGGAAACCGCATTAGAAAGTGCAACCTCTTCAGAACGGGTTGGCGGCTCATCGTCTCGTTTCCATAGCGTGAGTATCAAAGTCTTGATACTTTCCCTTTTCTCGATGTCGAATACGCCATCATCGGTATAGAATGGATTAAAGGCAATCGGGTTGTTTTCGGTATAAGTGAAGTAAACCCCGTCTTCGCCTTTGGTCTTTCCTTTGATGAGTTCACATAATCCCTGATACGAGTTACCCGTATCCACGAGCAGCACGTGAGCACCTTGTTCGTAATACTGTCGAACCATGTGGTTGGTAAAAAAAGATTTCCCGCTTCCTGACGGACCCAAAATGAATTTGTTGCGGTTCGTGATAATACCACGCTTCATCGGCAAATCGGAAATATCCAAATGGATAGGCTTTCCGGTCAGGCGGTCAGCCATTTTGATACCGAACGGCGAGGGCGAATTGTGGTAATTCGTTTCTTCCGTAAAGAAGCATAAGGCTGGTTCAATGAACGTGTAAAAACTTTCCTCACTTGGAAAATCTCCTGCATTGCCTGGCATTCCTGCCCAATACAAAGTGGCTACGTCCGTCGTGTTGTGTCGGGGTTTACATTCCATCAGTGCCAAGGCACTACCGCAATCGTTCTTCAACTGTTTCAGTTCCGCGGGATCTTCCGACCAGGCTATGATGTTGAAGTGTGCCCGTATAGAAGATAGACCGAAAGAATGGGCTTCGTTCAGATACCTTTCTATCCATTCTTTATTAATCTGATTAGCACGGCTGTACCGAGCTAAAGAATGCATATTCCTTGCGGACTTCTCAAACTTTTGCAGGTTGGCTTCGCTGTTGTCCAAAAACAAATATTGGTTGTAAATGTGATTACAGCTCAACAGTAATCCCACAGGAGCAGCGAACGATAAACGGCAGTCGCTACGGTCGGTAGACAGCTTCTCAAAACGGGTATCTGCCGATACTGTTCCGGGTAAATCATCCGTATCCGATAAGGTATGCAGACTTAACCTTTTGTTTCCGATACGCACTTCTTCAGCTCCCAGACCAATATCCTGCATTGGTGTTCCCGCTTCCCTTGATAACGTTAGGTATTGCTCCAACAAACCCTGCTTTTCGTCCGTACCAATGATTTCATCTTCGGTAAGGCGTTGTAGCGTTATGAAACCGCTATCGTTCACGATACGCTCAAACTGAGCCACAGCTTCCATAAATCGGTGTATCGCTTCCTTATCCCTAATTTCTTTCGGGATAAGTGTGCCTTTGCAAAGCGAGCTAAAGTTGCTTTGCATCCGCATACGCTCTTTGGTCGTCTTGGTCAGGAACAAATAACAGTAGTGATTTAAGAGCGGTCGCTCATTGAAATGACGTTGATAAGACTTTGCCAAAAAGCTTTGGTTATCGGCTGCCAGATCGGGAGCATAGTTTTCTTTGATATACCAGTCTTGCTTATGAATGACCGTAAAGTCCGGCAAAGTCTTTATAGCCTTGTGCCAGGCGGAATGAATGGCTTCATACTCTGCCGATGCTACGGTGAATAATTCGGGTAATTGCACTGCAAAGCAGGCGGTAATATCTGCATCTTTGGAAAGGATGCAGTTGTTTTCTACTGCCAGGAGTGGAAACTTACTTTCCAACGTGGTGGTCTTTGATACATTTCTCATACGGCTTTCGTTTTAGAAGTGAATTTTAAATAGCGGTGTACGGGTTTACGGCAGATGATGTAGCGGGGATGCCTTTTATTGGCAGCTATTTTCATCAATCCATGCTCACCGTATTTGCTATTCAGTGAAAAGGTCTGCCATACAATCAATGAAGCACCACAGGCACCGAGCAGCAGGCAGGCGTAAGAATTTACGCCGGCCATATACAGTATCATCACGAGAATAAGCGTACCGAGAAGACCACCTGCAAAAATGAACAGGTACTGTGCTTTCAGTCCTTTAAATTCCACCGTTCTTCCGATGCCTTTGTTGATATTGTAATTCATAAGGCAAAGGATTAAAGGAAGAATGAACGCAGGATGGTAGCTGCTACGATTAAAAAGATACAGGCACCGAACCACGAAGCTGCCGTTTTGCTCGTATCGGGGTCACCTGAACTGAATTTGTTGTACACCTTAACCCCTCCGATCAATCCGACGACGGCACCGATGGCGTAAATAAGCTGGGTTGCGGGATCGAAATAGGAAGTTACCATTTGGGTAGCTTCGTTGATACCTGCCGAACCGTTTCCCTGTGCGAACACGCCAATTGCTGACAGCATAGCCACGGCTGTCAGCAAAACTTTTTTTCTTTGTTTTTCCATAATTGAAACACATTAATTTGTTACAGTTTGCCCACACCTTGTGGGCTTTCGGAACAAAGGTGTTTCGGAAATCAAAGCACTCTGATAAAGTGGCTGTCAAAGGCATCATTTGGCTGTCATTGGCTTTATAGACAAAAAGTCTGATTAGGAAATCCAATTTCCGACAAATTGACATTTCTTTAACAGTGGGCATCTTTTTGATATACAAATACATATGATCAAACCAAATGCTAAATGAAAAAAATATGCTTTGTTATAATGGGATATGGAAAAAAAACAGACCCTACTCTAGGAAAGACATTTGATCTTGACAAGACTTACCATAATATAATAAAACCTGCTGTTATTGCAGCGGGATATGAATGCGTCAGAGGAGATGAGGTTCAAGAGTCTGGATTAATAGACAGAAGTATGTATGGTTTACTTATTTATTCAGATTTAGTAATTGCTGACATCACAACATTTAATCCTAATGCTATTTATGAGTTGGGTATTAGGCATGCGGCTAAGCCTTTTTCAACAATCGTTATGAAAGAAAAGGACGGTAATATTCCGTTCGATATTAATCATAATAAGACTTTTACATACTCTCACATGGGAGAAGATATTTCTGCAACTGAGGCGACGAGATGTCAAGAAGCTCTTACAGGTTTAATTTTGAGCGTTGAGAAGGCTCAGGAAGTGGACAGTCCTCTATTTCAACACATTCAATCTGTCAAACCCTATGTGCTACCTGAAGACGAATACATCCAATTGATTAAAGAACTGGCTGAAAAAGAAAAATTAATTTTTGCACTAGTTGAGCAAGCTAAAGTTGAAATGTCAAAAAATAACTTTATTGAAGCTATTAAATATTGGAAAAAAGCTAGTGATAAAATTAGTAATGATTCATATTTTATCCAGCAACTTGCTTTATGTACTTATAAGAGTAAAACTCCCTCAGAAAAAATTGCTTTACAAGATGCACTCACTATCATATCTCAGCTTGAACCCGACGGAAGAACTACCAATGATCCTGAAACATTAGGAATTACTGGTGCTATCTACAAAAGATTGTGGATGCTTGACAAGTCTGAAATAGATTATTTAGATAGAGCTATCAAATATTATGAAAAAGGATTTGCAATAAATTCTGATTATTATACTGGCGAAAACTATGCGTTATGTTTGGACTTAAAAGGATCTCATATTGATGATGAAGAGGAAAAAATCTACTGTAAATTAGAGGCAAGAAAAACTCGTCGTAAAATAATAGAAATTATTAATATTCTGGAATTAGATGATGACTTCCTTATAAGAAGTGACTTAAAGTGGATTTATGCGACTCTTGCTAATTGTCATCTTGCTCTAAATAACATAGCTGATTTTGAAAAAAATGAAACCTTATTTATGGAAAAATCTCCATTAGACTGGGAACTTGAAACATACAACGATTCAAAAACTAATATTCAAAACTTAAATAACTAACATGGCAAAAAACTACAAAATTTTTATTAGTCATTCATGGTCTTATTCTGATGACCTTACTGATTTACAAAATCTCTTAAATTCTAGAGGTTATTTCAATGTTGAATTTACAGAAGCGTCTAAGGATGTTCCAATAAATTCAGAAAATGCTACATATATCAAAGCTAGGTTAAAAGCAAAAATTTCATCTTCCGATGTAGTATTAGCATTGGCAGGGATATATGCATCGCATAGTGAATGGATGCCATGGGAATTAGATACAGCAAAATCTTTGAATATTCCAATTATAGGTATTATACCAAGAGGCCAGGAACGCATATCTCAAGAAGTTTATTCAAGATCTGTTGTTGATGTAAAATGGAACACGGAAAGTATCGTTGAAGCAATTAGAAACCACGTAAAATAAATATCGATGGCACATAAATGCTTTATCTCGTTTAAAACAGAAGATATGGATTACAAAGAGTACATCCATGACTATTTAGATATAGATATGATCGACAAATCTTTACATGAAGCCATAGATTCAGAGGATGAAGATTATATAATGAGAAAAATTCGCGAGGAATATTTGTCAGATTCTACTGTAACAATTTTTTTGATTGGTGAAAAGTCAGCTGAAAACCTACTTTTTGAAAACCAAAATTTTTTAAAAAGAGAATTGCAATCTTCATTATATAATGGTATTGGCAATACTAAAAATGGCATTTTAGGTGTTGTCTTACCTTCAATGACAGAAAAGATATACGGATCAAGTTATTCATGTTCAAAATGTGGAGGTACACACAGCACTGTTCGAATTAATGAAAATACCGTTATAAAAGAATTCTCTTACAATTACTATATCCCTAATAATAAATGTGCATGGGGAGAAGAAGATAGATACTGTGTACTTGTAAAATGGGAAGATTTCTGTTCAGATCCAGAAACGTATATTGACAGGGCATTTGATAAAAGAAGTCAACCAATTTCAAATAAAACAAAAGTAAAGCCATGATAGACGATAATAATTATCCTAACTATTTTGTTGCTGGAGATACTACATCTAAAAAGGCACAATTTTGGTATATTCGTTTATTTGGACTGGATTTACTACTAATGGTTTTATCTGCTATTCTTTCGGTTTACAATTATCAAACTGAGGAATCAAAAAACATTGTATACCTAATATCAGGTATACTGCTTCTACTTGCCATGCTGATATCTATTTTTCTAAAAGCAAAAAAGTATGAAGATGTTTGGTACAGAGGTCGTGCACTTGCTGAATCATGTAAAACTTTGACCTGGAGATTTATAATGTCTTCTGAATATTTTGAAACCAATATTCCAAAAGAAGAAGCAGATAGAAGATTTATTCAAAGAATAAGAGAAATTAACAATGAGTTTAGTGACCTTAACAATATATTAAGCCCTAAACAATTGAATTTACCAATTATCACTAATGAGATGGAGAGAGTACGCAATTTATCATTAAATGATAAAAAAGCATATTACCTGAATAATAGGATCCAAAATCAGATTAATTGGTATTCTTCAAAAGCTGAAGACAGTAAGTTAAAATATGATGTTTGGTTTTTAGTAATTATAATACTTCAATTTTTAGCACTGATTTCTATAGGCTTCTTAATAAAATATCCTTCTTCAGATTATAATTTCGTTGGAGTATTCTCTACTATTGCGGCAAGTGGATTTAGCTGGTTACAAGTAAAAAAATATCAGGAAAATAAGGAAGCATATACTACAGCAAATTCTGAACTGAATTTAATTAAAGCAGAAGGAAACAAAAACTTTTCTGAAAATGAATTTTCAGAATATGTTTTAGATTCAGAAAACGCTATGTCAAGAGAACATACAATGTGGTTAGCTCAAAAAAGGATGTAAATATGATTGAAAAAGGTTTAAATAGGGCGAATTTATTTGAGAATATTACTTGGTTAACAAATTCATTAAAAGACAACACTGTTTCAAAAAGACCGTGCGTTTTCTTAAGCCATAAAAGAGAAGACAAAAACGCTTGTAAAGAAATAGCTAATTATCTAAAGAATGCAGGAATTGATTACTATTTAGATGAAGAGGATAGCAAATTGCAATATGCTTCATCAGTTGGAGATCCAATCAAAATCACCGAGAGTATTAAAGATGGAATTAAGAATAGTACTCATATGATGGTGGTTATTTCTGAAAAAACATATAAATCTCAGTGGGTGCCTTTTGAAGTTGGTTATGGTCATGCTTCAATTCTTGATAAAGAGAAATTAGTATCTAAGGAAGACCGTATTAAATTGTCGGTGTTGACTTTAAAAGATATCGCTGAAAAAAGCCTACCCGATTATTTACAGGTTGGTTACGTAATAAAAGGAACGAAAAGTCTAAATGAATATATTTCAAAGATTACTGATAGACTAGAGAAATCATTAATTAACGAGCGTAAAGTTTTTTCAAATTCCCAAGCTCAACATCCGTTAGATAATGTCTTAAATTGGCAACTTTAAATAGTACATAATATTTTGACATTGGAGAGTTATACAAATTCCCCAATGTCAAAATCATTCAAATCATTTTTCCGCAAAGTGGAAGAACCGGTTTCCGTTTCAGATGAAAGATTACTGTCCAAAAGCTCGGCAATTTTTCTGGAAGCACCTTCCATTAAACTTTCCAGCAGGCTGAATAATTCGGTTCCCTGTAATCTTTGAACTATATCTACCGCTGTTTCCTTTTGGGCTGGTTCCAAATTTTCTTTTTGGAGCAACACCCCCACGGAGCTTAGTTCTTCAAAGGTAACCCCCTGGGCATAACCGTTATCGCTGCCGGATATTCCATACCTGTTCCATTCTTCTTCCTCTTCTTCCAAATCAGGCATATTACTGAAAACTTCGTCCAGCTCTTCCTGCGGAATTTGAATATTGACTTCTTCGTTCTCGTCATATTCAATGTCTAAATTATCGGGATTTATCTCAGGTTCCTGTATTTGGCTTTCATTGGCAGTGTTTGGCTGCGAATGGCTTTTTACTGGCTTTGGTTTACCCATAATTTCGGGCAAATCGGGTGCAGAAGATACTTTATCTTCTTTTTTATAGGTAATCTTTTTAATGACGATTTTCTCACTCACTAAAAGAATGATGACCATAAACAGGCATATTACTATTACAATTTCCATAATCAAAGAATTGGTTTGTCTTTTTCATTATATAATGTTTTTATTTCTTCTCCGAACTCCTGAAAATGGAGTTTCAGCACATTATACAGGTAATCTGTAATGGTGACTTTTCCATCACCGATAACGAATACAATACGAGATATGTACCGATGAAACTCTTCGCTTATATAGACCGATTTTCCGTTTTTTGATACAAAGCCTGTTGGTTGTAAAAAATCCTTCTGATACTGCTCGTTATCATTAAGCTTTTTGGTTTTCTTAATTTGTTTTTTCATAATTCTGTATTTTAAAAAATGGGTTTAAACTTCTCATTAAAATCTTCTGTAATTCCTTTCTCGAACAGTTCAAAATGATGTTCCAGTATATTGTCGAGATATGCATACAACGGTATCTTATCGCCACCGATGACTTGTACAATACGGGATAGCCGTTCGTGGTATTCCTGCCGGATATAAATACTTTTATCTCCACGTTTTGTCATCGAGTGGGTTTTCAGAAATCGGTCGCCATAGCTTTCATCGGGATTTTTCTTTGTTCTTGTTCTTTCCCGTTGTGCTGGTTTCTCCTGTACCTGCTCTGTAAACTCTCGTTTTATTTCCTCTTTGGGTTTTTCTTCTATTGGCTCCGGAGGGAGCTTGAGACCTTCTTTCTTTACCCCATCAACCATAAGGTTCATCATTAACTCTTCATCAATGTCAGGAGTAACTTTTTTCTTGTTTTCTTTCTCCATAGCACTACAATTGAATAATTTTTTGAAATTCTTTCATAAACAAGTCTAACTGACAGGCTTTCATCAAACGTTCATCAGGTGGCATAAGCGTTGACCGAAAAATGGTTTTACTGTCCACCTCACTTTCCTTGCGGAAGCGGGTACTGTTTTTTACATGGCTCTGCATCAGACTTAATCCAAGTTCTTTGATCAGATTATTATACAATTCGTACAATGGAGTGCTTTCCCTTCCATCTACCTGGTTCCAGAACAAGTTAATGGTCTTTATGTCTGTTTCTCCTTTTTTCATAATGACATCCTGTAAAAGTTGCGTGAAAACAAGGGTACTTTCCATAACCACACGATCTGCGGTTATGGGGGTGAAAATGTGGTGCATTCCTGCCAATGCTTTAAGGATACCGGGTGTGTTCACGGTTCCAGGCAAATCAAAAAAAACAACATCAACAGGAATCACGGACGCATTCACAAATTCGTGAGCCGCTTCCAATACGCTATCCGATCTGTGCTGCATAATGGGATACGCTTTTTTGTTGATGGTGGTAAACTGTTTATACGCCATCTTTTTTAAAGCTTCGTTTTCCATTATCATTTTTAAGTCACGGTCTTTCATTTTGATTAGACTGTGCTGCGGAAAATCCGCATCGAATACAGCAATATTATAACCCAGCCGGTAATGAAGCGTACTGGCTACAAGAGTGGTAAAAGTACTTTTACCTACACCTCCCTTTTGGGAAGAGAAGGCAATAAACAGAGGTTTCTTTTTTGTTTCCATATCTTAAAAAATTAAAGTTTACATTCTCAATTGCAGGCAGGCAATCTTGCGGTCTTTCTCTCAGGAGCTCCCGATTTCATTCTAGCTTCCTTGCAGGATAGCCATCAGTCAACGTTGCTTGTCGGAACTCGTGATTGCATTTATGCTTTACAGCAAGAAGGCTGTCATCCCAGCACCTTATCCGACAGGATTGTGGGCTTGTATCTTATCCTGCAATCATTCATTCAGGAGAGCCTTACTGATTGTAGTCATACAGGCACTCGCTCTTGTAATCCTTCCCGCGTTCTTGCATTCCTGATAGCAGGAATGCAGACATATCTGCCTTGCTGAATGTTATCATTCAGACCTCTCTGATTGAAGGACTGATAGACTTCCTGCCAACATTCAGGTACAAATAACCAATATTGTTCTACCACTTTTATAGAGCTGGCACTGTTTGGCTTTCAAAGGCAGTATTTGTCCAAATACGTTATAGCAATACTCTATAAAAGAGGGCTTTACTTTGTAAAATGAATTTTACTAACGGATACATGCTTCAAACTTTTGAAAAATCGGAAATAACCGGGAACGGCATCTAGCCGTTTTTCCCTGCTACTTTTAATCCGTCCCGCAGGGCGGATTATTGTGTTCAACGGAACACGGCAAGTTGTGTTCTCAGCATCTCAAAAGTATTTTCCGATGCAGAACAACTTGCCCTGCCGGGGGCTGAAAAACACTCTCCGAAGTCGAGGTTTTGTATAGATTAAAAATGGATTAATTATGAACGAAAACAACAGAAGACAAGTGAAGAAGACCATAGGTCGTCCACTTAAAACAGATCCGGCAATATTCAGGTATTCCCTTTCTCTTAATGAGGAAGAAAATGCTCGTTTCCTTGCCCTTTTTGACAAATCGGATATGCAGGTTAAGGCACATTTTATCAAGTCCTGCCTCTTTGATAAGACGGTGAAGACCATTCAGATTGACAAAGGAACGGTTGATTTTTATATGCGGTTGACATCGTTTCACACACAGTTCCGAAATGTAGGGGTTAATTATAACCAGATTGTAAAGTTGTTGTACAAGAATTTTTCGGAGAAAAAGGCATCGGCATACCTTTTTAAACTTGAAAAACAAACTACTGAAATGGCGATGTTATGCCGACAGATCATTGAACTGATTGATGAATTTGAGGTAAAAAACCTGAAAAAACAGAGGTAATAATGATAGCAAAGATTGGGAGAAGTGCAAATATATACGGTGCCCTGGCATACAATAATCTTAAAGTTGAACATGAAAACGGACAGATTTTGCTTGCCAATAAGATTATTGAAACCGCAAACGGGCAATATTCCGTTGCACAATTAGCCCAATCTTTTGCTACTTACCTCATCGCTAACCGCCAGACTGAAAAGCATACGATACATATTTCCTTAAATCCTGACCCGAAAGATACAGTCAGTGATGATAAATTTCGGCAAATGGCAGAACAATATATGAGTGAAATGGGTTATGGTGAACAGCCTTTTGTGGTCTTTAAGCATACAGATATTGACCGGACACACATTCATATCGTATCGGTCTGTGTGGATGAAGAAGGCAGAAAGATTTCGGATAAATTCGAAAAAATGCGGTCAATGAAGCTGTGTAGGGAACTGGAAAAACAGCACGGATTGATACCTGCAACAGAGAAAGAGCGTAATCAGAATGATAAGATTTTCCGTCCGGTAGATTATAAAGCAGGCGACATTAAAAGCCAGATTGCTTCGGTAGTTCGACACTTACCCAACTATTATAAATTTCAAACTTTGGGAGAATACAACGCTTTACTTTCACTATTTAATATCACTACCGAAAAAGTAGAAGGTGAATTAAGGGGAAAACCTCAACAGGGTTTGTTATACATTCCATTGAATGATAAAGGCGACCGAGCCGGACATCCGTTCAAAGCTTCGTTATTTGGCAAAGATGCCGGGCTTCCTGCATTGGAATTGCATTTTGCGAAATGCAAAACAGATTTGAAAGACCATCCAACCCGAAAGACTTTACAATCTGCCGTTACTATTGCCTTGCAATCCACAAAAGATGAGCTGAGTTTTAAAAAGCAATTAGGAGAACAGGGCATTAATGTTGTGGTTCGTAGAAATGATGCAGGTCGTATCTACGGAATAACTTTCATTGATCATAATTCCAAAACAGTATGGAATGGTTCCCATTTAAGTAAGGAACTTTCTGCCAATACATTTAATGATTACTGGAATAATAATATCAAACCGGAAATAAAAGAGGTAGTACTACCTCAACCTAAAGTATCACAATCTAACAATAAGGAAGATTTACCTGATGAAAAACCACATCAATTATTTGACTTCGTAAACACGACCAAACACGAAGATGGTTTAATAGAAGGATTGGGCGGTTTGCTTATGCCTGAAACACTGGGCGAAGATTATGAAGCACAGGCTTTTGCCAATAAGATGAGAAAGAAAAGAAAACGAAAAAGAGGTGGCAGAAGCGGTAATCTAAAATAATCCACCTCCCAACAGTTAAAATACTTTGTTGTTTTATTTCCTTGAAAGGGGAAAAATAAATTCAGTATATTTATCAAATAAAAAAGTAATAAAGCATGAATTGGAGTGACCCGAATGAAACCGAAGAAGAATACTTAGCCCGAAAGGATGAAGAAGTACGGGCTTCCATGGGAGTAATGTCTATGCTTATGGGCTTTTTGGTACTGTTTTTAAAGATTGCAGCTGTTTTTGGTATATTTATTTATTCCGGATATTTATTGTCTCAAAAATTGCTGAAAGGGGAAACGGATCAATTAAAAATCTGGGGCTTGTCTTTGATTTTTGCCTATCTTATACTTTGTATTGTTTATTTCCTGAAGGGTATAATCATTGGATTTCGGGCAAAGAACAATAAGTTATGGATATTGCCATGGATTATCTGTATAATCTTATGTTGCATCTTTCCGGCATTTATTATTAAAGCTGTAGTTGCCGGTATGTTTCACATTACAAAACGTCAGGATGTATGGTGTCTTGTATTTAGTTGGGGAGCATTTTTATTTTCGTCATTCTATATTTATGGTATTTACCAATTCAAAACACCATCTGCTCCAAAATTTTTGTATTGGAGCTATAATTTAGGACTGAAATTATTGGTATAATGGTACAGAATACATTTCTAAATATCGATTAATGATGTAAATTAACAATAAAAAACGGACTACAAAAGAGTCCGTTTTTTATTGTTAATTTAAGGTAACTCACGATTCCAATGAGATATATCCATTAAAGAGTCATCATCACCATCTACCACTAAAAAAGAATTTTCAAGCGGAAATACGGCTTGTTTTAGTGAAGAAACTTTATCTACGGTTTCATCAAATATCCATATTTGATCAGGTCTTGTGTAAGCTTGAAAAAAGTGATAATATATATAACGTAAATTGGTTTCAGAAGGATTTATTGATTCTAAAGTTTTAGATGTTTTTTTTAACCGCTCCATTTCTACTTCCTGTCCGTCATATGTTTCCATTCCAACATGAATAACGCCCTCGGATTCCGTATTAAATTGTTTAATAGCACCCATAATCTGTGTTTTTGTGTCGCGGGCTTTAGCTGTAACTGCTTCTGGTGCCATACTTCTACAATTCACACCAAAAGCATTTGCAATTTCTGCGATATATAAATTATTAGCTTCTCCTTCTCCTACACGAAAAAAATTACCAGAAAATCCTGAAGTAAATCCTGAATAGTCAACAGCTTTTTGAGCAATCAAATCGCATAATTGAGGTGAATTGTTTTTTACAAAGTTCTTTTCAAGATACTTGCTTATTCTATTTATATCTATAAACGAAGCATAAATAGTAACTTCATTATTAGAAACTATTAGTCCAGCTTTCTTTATTTCCTGAATTTTATTAAGAAGTAAATCTTTTAAATATGTATCGGGAAGAGAAATAAGCTCTACATGAAATTCTACATCAAGTAAAATGTTATGCTTTAAAAGCTCCTCTCTCAAATAAGAGACCATTTTTAGCCTTTTTTCAGTTTCTTTATAGGTGTAATCTGCTGTTTTTCGTTGTCTTTTACATTCTACCTGTAATTCTTCATTATTTTTAGATGCCAAAATATCAGGCGATTTACCACCTTTTCCTTCTTCTAAGAATTTTACCTGCCAGCCGTTTCTTACCCACAATAAAGCAGTTAATATCTCAAATAAAATAGCATCTGCTTCTGCTCTTCTTTTTTTCAAAAGATCTCTAACCTTTTTTTGGATACCTTCAATATTTTTCACTTCATTGAGGTTCATACCTAAGCGTTTGAAAATCGGTATTATCCTAGCTCCCTGAAAATATTCATACTTATGAGGTTCATACAGTAAGGTATGTACAAGATACAGATACCAACCTATCTGATCATTATTATCTAATAATAAAGTTCCTTCTGTTAGTGGTTCAGAAAACGGATTTGATATTCTAAAATCATAACTTAACTTGTTCTCAATCGCTTCTTTTCTTTGGTTCCAATCTTCATCTGATAAAAAACTTCTTAACCAAAGAAATGCATTAATTACATCCTGATCTTCATATTTGAAATTTGGAAATTCTGAAACTGGTATTCTGTGAATCATTTTCATTTTTGTTTTAAATTAAAATCTTCATATCTAGGTTTATTTCTTATTGCAAATTTATAAAATTCGTTATGTATGCAATTAGAGTTTAACGACAAACGCTGCCTTTCACAGCCAATGACCGCCACATTCTCATAGCCACTAAATACAACCTCTAAATTCACGCCCGAACATTAATTTAAAAAAAATGCAGGGAGAAGACGATTTAAGAGGTTTAGCCAAGATTATGGCTTTTATGCGTGCAGTAAGTATCCTTTTGGTACTGATGCATCTTTATTGGTTTTGTTATGGTTTCTTTTTAGAACGTGGCTGGACACTGGAAATCATCAATAAGATATTAGGCAATTTTGACCGAACGGCAGGACTGTTTTCGCATACTCTTTACACGAAAGTTTTTGCAATTGTACTGCTGGCTTTGAGTTGCCTCGGAACCAAAGGCGTAAAGAACGAGAAGATAACCTGGACTAAAATATATGTGGCTTTAGGAATTGGTTCTGTACTGTTTTTTCTCAATACACCACTATTAAAACTTTCGCCAATTGTTGGCACGTTCTTTTACATCCTTACACTTGGTCTGGGTTACATCGCTTTGCTGATGGCCGGGGTATGGATGCACCGCTTGTTAAACAACAATCTAATGGACGATGTTTTCAATAACGAGAACGAAAGTTTTCAGCAGGAAACCAAACTGATGGAAAACGAATATTCTGTCAATCTTCCTACAAAGTTTTATTATAAGAACAAATGGAATAATGGCTGGATAAACATCGTCAATCCTTTTCGGGCAACGATTGTTTTAGGAACACCCGGCTCCGGAAAATCGTATGCCATTGTAAACAATTACATCAAGCAGCAGATTGAGAAAGGTTTCTCAATGTACATCTACGATTTCAAGTTTGACGACCTTTCAACCATTGCCTACAATCATTTACTGAAGCACAGGGATAAGTATAAAGTACAGCCACAATTTTACGTCATCAATTTTGATGATCCACGTAAGAGCCATCGTTGCAACCCGCTTAACCCTGATTTTATGACCGATATTTCTGATGCCTACGAAGCAGCATATACCATAATGCTTAATCTTAACCGAAGCTGGATACAGAAGCAAGGAGATTTCTTCGTAGAATCTCCAATTATCTTATTAGCTGCTATCATTTGGTATTTAAAAATTTATGATAATGGCAAGTATTGTACATTCCCACACGCCATTGAATTGCTGAACAAAAAATATTCGGACGTGTTTACGATTTTAACGTCATATCCTGATTTGGAAAATTATTTATCTCCCTTTATGGATGCCTGGCAAGGCGGAGCACAAGACCAGCTTCAGGGACAGATTGCATCGGCTAAAATTCCGTTATCAAGAATGATTTCACCAAGTTTGTACTGGGTAATGACCGGAGATGATTTTTCATTGGACATCAACAATCCGAAAGAACCGAAGATTTTGTGCGTGGGTAATAACCCCGACCGACAAAATATTTACTCGGCAGCTTTGGGTTTATACAATTCGAGAATTGTAAAGCTCATCAACAAAAAAGGACAGCTTAAAAGTTCGGTAATCATAGATGAGCTGCCCACAATTTACTTCAGGGGACTGGACAATCTTATCGCCACAGCGAGAAGTAACAAGGTCGCAGTTTGCCTGGGATTTCAGGACTTTAGTCAGCTAACAAGGGATTACGGCGATAAGGAAAGTAAAGTAATTCAGAACACGGTAGGTAATATTTTTTCCGGTCAGGTAGTTGGAGAAACAGCCAAAAGCCTATCGGAACGTTTCGGGAAAGTATTGCAGAAACGTCAGAGTATGACCATTAACCGCAATGATAAATCTACTTCTATATCCACACAGTTGGACAGCCTTATTCCGGCTTCCAAAATTTCAACGCTCACACAGGGTATGTTTGTAGGTTCAGTATCGGATAACTTCGATGAACGTATCGACCAAAAAATCTTTCACGCTGAAATCGTAGTAGATAATGAGAAAGTAGCCGCAGAAACGAAAGCCTATCAAAAGATACCGCAAATTCTATCCTTTGTTGATGAACAGGGTGAGGATAAGATGAAACAGCATATAGAAGGCAATTACAGACAGATAAAATCGGATATTCTGCATATAGTGGAAAATGAATTGGAACGAATCAAGAACGATCCGGATTTACAGCATTTGGTGCAAGAGTAATTCTATGTTACATAAAAATCACTAATACTGATTATTTATCTCGAAACAGGGAATTTAGATGTATTAATTTTTGTAACTATGATACACGTTGACTTTGAAGCACAATACCGTCACTCAGCAGACTAAGTTCTGATTACAGGCAGTATCAGTCTATTTTCTCCTGATTCATATTTCACAACATTCACCTAAAAGGCAATTCAATAATACTATTGAGTTGCCTTTTTTTATTGCCACCCGTTTCTTAATGTTGTTGTTTTACATTAATTCCTTGCTCAAGGAATTTAATAAGCTAAAAATTCAATTAAGTGTTATTTTTAAGGCTTATTGTTAACTTAATTTTTACGTATATAAAATCACACAAAATCTTTATAAATATATGATTATAAATTATTTTATTATTTAGTCTAAATAATAATTGATATGTTTTTCTAAATTCTTATGAATTATTTTTGGCTAAATAATAATAATTATATTTCTTTGATTAAGGAAATATAAATAAAATTAGTCGCTATTAAAACATCTATGATTATGATTAACCAAAAGACATCCGTATTACTTTTTTACTTCGTTATCTCATTTCTCAGTATAAACATTGCTTCTGCACAGCAGCAAACTCTTAAGGGAAAAGTTGTAAATAAAGACAAGTTGCCTGTGGAGTTTGTTCATGCCACTTTGTTGAAAAATGATACCGTTTTTGTTGAAAGAATAGCTACTGATAGTTTGGGTACTTTCTTGTTTAAAGCCGAGAAAGGTAATTATAGGTTGATTTTGGAGCAATTCGGAACTGAATACTTTAACCAGCACCTGGTACTTAATCAAGATATAGATCTGGGAGAAATTGAGATTGACGAATCTGTAATATTGGAAGAGATTGTTGTGAGCTCTTATAGAAAACTCATTAAACGAGAAGTAGATCGTTTAGTATTTGATGTTGGGAACTCACCACATCATGAAGGCACTAATCTTACAGAGATTTTGAAAATTACTCCTGGAGTTTCTGTGGTTAATAATAATGTATCAATAATTGGAAAGAGCGAAACTCAAATAATGATTAATAATAGATTAACAACGATTCCAAGTGGTGGTCTCACAAATTTTTTAAACTCTATTTCATCTGATGATATAAAAACAATAGAAGTAATTACAAATCCACCTTCTCAATATGATTCGGAAGGAAACTACGGTCTTATTAATATTATTTATAAAAAACGGGAAAATTTATGGAGTAGCAGATTGCATAGTGCATATACACAAACTACTTATTCTGCAATTTCAGGTGGTGGAAACCTCGCTTATTATAAGAACAATCTTTCTATAACTTTAGATATAAACGGAAAAAAAGGATATGAAGGAGTAAGAGAAAGTTCAATAATAGAATACCCCTCTCAGCTATGGAATGGAATAACAACGAGAAAAGATAGAAAAGATTACCTTTCTTCAAGATTATCGCTACAGTATGACGCCACAGATAAAATTACGATAGGAGGGCAATATGTTGGTGGGATTGCAACCCCGAACATTAAAGATAACAGCAGAACGCAAATAACAAACACTTTTAGTGAGTTAGATTCACTTGTACTTGCAGGAGGTAATAATATAAGAGAGAATTTCAATCATTCCTTAAATGCTTTTACCATTATAAAAATGGACACTTTGGGAAGAACATTAAATATTGACCTTGATTATTTAAAGTTCGATGAAAAACAGAATAGAGACTTTCATACAAGGACAATACTTGCAGACGGTAATGAGGGAGATAATTTCTCTATCTCTAACAACTATAGTCATCAAGATATAAATATCTATAGTATTAAGGCAGATTTTGTACATCCTATAAAACAGTTCAGTATAAATTATGGTGGGAAAATAAGTTATATTGATAACAATAATTCTATTTCATTTACTGATTTAACAACTGGTACACCGATTTCAGGCTTAAACCAAAGTGATAGATTCCAATATAAAGAAAACACTCAATCACTTTATTTTTCGATTGCTCATAAATTAAATAGTGTGTGGAACTTTAAAGCAGGGATGCGTTACGAAAACACTAATACTGAAGGAGTTTCCATTACCTTAAACCAAACTAATAAAAACCATTATTATAAGTTCTTTCCGTCATTATACACTACATATACACCAAATAATAACAACACCTATTCTTTTAGTTATGGGAAGAGAATCCAAAGACCAAGATTTTGGGAAATCAATCCATTTCGGTGGTATGTAAATGATTATTATTACTCGGAAGGGAACCCTTTTCTACAACCAGCTTTTGTTGATAATTTTGAATTAAACCATATCTATAAAGGGGTTTTAACTACCATATTATTTATGTCTATAACAGACAATGGGTTTGGTCAAATGCCTCTGATTGATCCAAATACAAATGTTGTGACTTTAACAAGACAGAATTATTTTAAAAAATATAATTATGGGATAGGTGTCGTTTACCAATACCAAAAATCTACATGGTTTAATAGCTTTTTACATACACAAGTATATTATTCTGATACAGAATTTAACAATGATATAGATGAATCTCTTATAGGAAATGAACAAAATGGGTTTACATATACATTAACTAATAACAATTCATTCATACTAAATAAAAGTAAGACGTTGTTCGCAGATTTAAGTCTTTGGTATAGCTCGCCCAACAACTCGGGACTACATAGACAAGAAAGTAGATATTCAGCAAGCTTAGGCGTGAGAGCTCTATTTATGGACAAGAAGTTGCAGATTGCTGCCAATGTTTATGATATTTTCAAAACCAGTAATCCTGATATAATCACAACCTATAACGGAGGATTAAGAAGGATTGCCAATGTTTATAATGACAATAGATATTTTAATCTATCTGTTTCGTACAATTTTGGTAATCAGAAAATAAGAAGTGTGAAGCGACAAGGAGGAAATGATGAAGAAAGTAGAAGGTTATAAAATATTGAAGAACTTATAGCTATAAGTAGAAATGGCGGAAACCGAAAAGCCAAAAACGAGTAGGTGTTATAATAAAAATTCAATTTCAATGGACAAAAAAGTTGAAAAAAGTTTCGAAAGCCTTGCAAAAAAGATGAATGGCTTAACGGAAAACGAATTGGGTAAGTTAAAAGGCGGTATCTCTGTTGTACAAGGCGGGAGTGGTTCTACAATCGTAGGGACTAACACTAGCGTTTGTGTAAATAATGGAGATTGTTCTGGCGAAACAAACTCTGGAACTTGCCATAATTTCCCAGGGCTAAAACCGTAAGGTTTGTAGTTCTCTTGATTAGTTTTATTGGCGGAGACCGAAAAGCCAGCAACGAGTAGGTTTAATCATTAAAAAGTATCTATTATGAAAGTAGAAAATAGTTTTAAAAAACTTGCCGAAAAAATGGAAAATTTGAAAGAAAATGAAATGGGCAAGTTAAAAGGTGGTATCTCTGTTGTCGCAACAGGAACAAACCCTACATTAGGTAATAATACAGGAACTTGTATTAATCATGGAACTTGCAATGACGTTAATGATGGTCTTTGTTTTAACAACAAGAGCAACTGTCCAATTACAGTTGGATAAAATTTCAATTTCGTTAAACTACAAACAAACTCTATGTGATTGTAAAAATCACATAGAGTTTTATTAACACCACAATTTATTATGAAAAGTAGTCAATTTAATACCAGTTTCTTTTACAACGACAAATGGGTTGTTTACAACTCTCTATCAAATAAATTCCTTCTTTTGGAGCCATTAGTGCATGATTTATTTCAGGCGGCTGCAACAGAGGATAAGCTAAACGAAATCCCACAATATCATGAAGAACTATATGATATTTTAATTGAAAACGGTTTAATTGTAGAGAAAGAAAGTAATGAAGTTCAATTAGTAAAAGATTTAAGAGAAGAAATAGATTTAAATGATAACCATTTCCATCTAACAATAAATCCAACAATGAATTGTAATTTTAAATGTTGGTATTGTTACGAGAGTCATATAAAAAACTCAATCTTAGATAACAAACAACTAGAAAGAATTATATCTCTGATCGACAAAAGAGTTCATAATTCTCTCGAATCATTTACAATATCTTGGTTTGGTGGAGAGCCCTTATTATATTATAAGAAGAATGTACTCCCCATTATTAAATATGCTTACGAAATATGTAAAAAGAGAAAAGTTCAATTCTTTTGCACTTTTACAACAAATGGCTACCTTATCAATGATGAGATGATTTGTGATTTCAAAAATTATGGAGTTAATGGATTTCAGATTACTTTAGATGGTAATGAAGAGGAACATAATAAGGTTAGATATGTACATCAAAACAAAGGTTCATACAAAGAGATTTTGGAGAATATTTTTAAATTATGCATTAATGATTTTCATGTTTCTCTACGTATAAATTATACAAAGGATAAATTACATACCGTATCTGATATTTATAATGATGTTCTTTTTTTGGAATCCTCTGCAAGAAAAAATATGAGAGTTGATTTTCAAAGAGTATGGCAGACAGAAGACACAAAAGAAAGTCGCGAAGAAGTTTTAAGCTTAATGAATATGTTTTCAACTGCTGGATTTAAAGTAAGTTCTGTTATTAGTAATGTAGATTACGTAAGAAATTCTTGCTATGCAGATAAAAAGAACCATGCTACTATAAATTATGATGGAAATGTGTTTAAGTGTACCGCTAGGAACTTTGATGAAAATGACAAAGAAGGAATTCTTAATGAAAATGGAGATATTGAATGGAATGATAAATATTATAAAAGAATTGATGTTAAATTTAAAAACCCTCCCTGTTTATCGTGTAGATTATTGCCAATCTGCAATGGTGGATGTAGCCAACAAGCATTAGAACATTCTAAAGAGTACTGTATGTATGATTTTGACGAAGAAAGGAAGACAGAGGTTATAAAAAATAAGTTTCTATTAATGCTAAATAATATAGAGGTTGATGAAATTTATTCCACAACATGATCAAATGGACTGCGGACCAGCTTGTTTAGCAATGGTGGCGTCAAAATACAAGAAAAAGTACCCTCTCGACTATTTAAGAGAAATTTCATTTATTTCGCGTGAAGGAGTATCTCTATTAGGTATAAGTGAAGCATCTAAAAAAATTGGTTTTGATACATTTTCTGCAAAATTAACAACACAAGAATTATTTGAACAAAAAAAGCTGTTTCCTTGTATATTACATTGGAATCAAAATCATTTTGTTGTCTTAAAAAAGATTACGAAGGATTGGTACTCAGACAGTTTTTACTATCACATAGCAGATCCTTCTCACGGAATCATTAAGCTTTCTGAAAAGGATTTCAAAAAGTCTTGGATTTCAGAAGAGAATCAAGGCATTGGATTATTTTTAAACCCAAATGAAGAATTTTATTCAATAGTACCTCCCAAACAGGCTGAAATCAAACTTAGAGAAATTTTAGGTTATCTAAAACCATATAAAAAGAGAATTTCTATCCTCGTTGTTTTACTATTATTAGGAAGTGGTGTTTCACTTATTTTTCCATTTCTTACACAAACTTTAATAGACAAAGGAGTAAATGGAAAAGATTTCAATGTAATTACACTGATTTTACTTGCTCAATTAAGTTTATATATCGGAAATATTACAATTGATATTATCAGGAATAGGATAATGCTGTATATAGGAACAAATGTAAGTATTGCCATTATATCTGATTTTCTGTCAAAGGTTTTGAAGCTTCCACTTAAATTTTTTGATACAAAAATGAAGGGGGACTTTAATCAAAGAATACAAGATAATGAGCGTATCGAAGGATTTCTAACATCACAAAGTTTAATTACTTTCTTTTCGATGATTACTTTCCTTGTGTTTTTTGGAGTACTTTGGACTTATAATGTAGGCATTATGCTTACTTATACTTTTCTCACTGTTATCTCTCTTATGTGGTCAATTTATTGGTTAAAGAAGAGAAAATCTTTAGATTATTTTCGCTTTCAGCAAAGAGGTGAAAACCAAGAAAGTATTTATGAAATAATTAATGGTGTAACAGAAATGAAAATTAATCATTTTGAAGAATTTAAAAGAAAAGAATGGGAAAAGATTCAACATAGGCTATTTAAAATTAATATACGTATTTTAAAAATAGATCAATTACAACTTTCTGGATTTGAATTTTTAAATCAAATTAAGAATATTTTAGTGACATTTATAGCCGCCACATTAGTAGTAAAAGATACGATATCGTTAGGACAATTATTAGCTGTTTCTTTTATTATTGGTCAATTAAATTCTCCGATAAATCAACTTGTTACTTTCTTTCGTTCACTACAAGATGCCAAGCTAAGCCTTTCCAGACTCAACGAAGTGCAAAACCATCCAGAAGAAGAACAAGAAGAATTAAAACCCTTGAATATTAAATCTGGATATCTTTCAAATGGAACATTGAAAGGCATTAAACTCGATAATATTTCTTTTCAGTATGAGGGACCAAAATCCCCTTTTGTTCTAAAGGATATAAAATTATCTATCCCCGAAGGCAAAGTTACAGCCGTTGTGGGAGCAAGCGGCAGCGGTAAAACTACCCTTATGAAACTGCTTTTAAGATTTTATGATCCTTCAAATGGAATAATAACCTACAATGGTGATGATATACTTACTTTATCCCCGAAAAGTATTCGTGAAAACTGCGGTGTGGTCATGCAAGACGGTTATATCTTTTCTGATACCATAGAGCGGAACATTGCTACTGGTGATGAAAATATCGACAGAGAGAAATTAGATCATGCGGTTAAAGTGGCGAACATAGAATCTTTTATAGAAAGTTTGCCTTTAGGATATAATACAAAGATTGGAGCGGCTGGAAACGGCATATCGGGAGGTCAGAAACAGCGTATCCTGATTGCCCGTGCGGTTTACAAGAATCCACACTATATATTCTTTGATGAAGCTACCTCTGCCTTGGATGCGGAAAATGAAAAAATCATTCACGATAATCTTCAGTCCTTCTTTAAAGGTAAAACGGTTTTAATTATTGCTCACCGCCTTTCTACAGTGAAAAACGCAGACCAGATCATTGTACTTAAACACGGTGAAATTGTGGAGCAAGGCAACCATCAGGAACTGGTAGCATTGAAAAACGAATACTACAACTTGGTAAAGAATCAATTGGAGTTAGGCAGTTAGATATTACCCCGAACAGAGATAAATAAAAATATTTCGTGTGGTTTTTCCATATAAAAAATGCTTATTTAACGTTTAAATCAGTAATTTAAGGTTGAATTTTATTTAATTTTATTTCCCCGTAAAAGGAAAATAATATAAATTTATACCTGTTAACTTTTTATAAAACATTAGGCATGGATATTGACTTTACTAAAGCAAGTTTTAAAGATTTTGAAAACATTCCGGATTTTGACATTTTTGAAAGAGCAAAAGCTCACGAGGGATACCTGAACTACCTGCGTGAAAACGAATTTATGAACTACCGTCTGCTTGCCACTTCAGGTTGCGGTCCCGAAATAGAACTGGCGGAAGATGGTTACATCAAGAAAGGAGATTACATCAGTTTTGTCTGCAACGATTATCTGGGCTTTACCCAGCATCCCGAAGTAAAAAAAGCGGTGATTGCCGGTATTGAAAAATATGGAACAGGTGCAGGAGCTTCGCCACTTATTGGTGGCTATTTTGATTACCACAAAGAGCTGGAAGATAAAATATCCGCTTTCTTCAAACGTCCGCAAGGTTCGTCTATTGTATATACTACCGGTTATACGTCAAACAGTGCTTCTCTGCTTTGTCTGCTAAAAAAAGAAGATATTGCCATTGTGGATATGGCTGTGCATTCTTCCGTATATGAAGGTATAATGGGAACTACTGTAAAACGTTTTCTACACAATAATATTGAAAACCTTGAACGTATCCTTGCAGCATCAAAAGATACTTACAGAACCAAGATGGTCATCATAGACGGAGTTTATTCGCAGGATGGCGACATTGCCAAGCTAAAAGAAATATTAGAGATAACACATAAATACGGTGGTGTATTATTGGTAGATGATGCACATGGTATAGGTGTCATAGGAGAAACCGGAAGAGGTGCTATGGAATATTTTGATGTACTGGATCAGGTAGATATCATCACCGGTACATTTAGTAAAACATTTGGTAATGTAGGCGGTTATTTGGTGGCTAATAATCCTGATCTGATTTCTTATTTGCAATTTCAATCACGTCAATATGCCTTTTCAGCATCAGCATCGCCCAACGTAATCGGTGTAAGCCGTGCCATAGACCTGATAGATGAAGAACCACAATGGCAAAAGCAATTATGGGAAAATATTAATTATTATAAAAAAGGACTTTTGGATATTGGTCTGGAAATCGGAGATACCGAATCAGCAATTATTCCGGTAAAAATCGGGGATGTTTATAAAAATAGCCTTGCAGGGAAAATGTTGCTCGAAAATGGTGTCTATACCAATCCTATCATGTATCCCGCAGTATCATTGAAAGATTCACGCATACGGATGAGTCTGATGGCAACCCATACAAAAGAACATCTTGATAAAGCGCTGAATGTATTTGATTATGTCAATAAAAAGTTAGATATTGCAAAGTCTGTATAAAAGAGAAATAATGGGACGAAAGAAAAAAACTGAAATAGAAAATACAGAAGATACAACCCCTAAAACAAGAAAAACCTTATCAGGTCCCCTTCGGGACAAATCCAGAACAATGGCAAGGATGGTAGCTGCCGTAGGGAAAGTAATTCAAAAAAAAGGCTATCCGGGGCTTACTGCTCCCAACATCGCTATTGCTGCTGGTGTGGATAAGAAATTGGTATGGACATATTTTGGTGGAATTGACAATTTGATTGAAGAATACGTTCGTCAGAAAGATTTCTGGAAATTTGCAGCAAAGGGATATATAGATGATTTGTTGAAAAATCCGGAGGATATAGGCAAAAATGAAATTGAAGGTTTATTACAAAATCAGTTAGATGTTCTTTTAAAAGACAAAGTGTTGCAAAAGATTATCCACTGGGAATTAGGTGAAACCAATAAAATGTTACGAAAAATAGCTGACCGACGTGAAGACATTGGTGAACAGTTATTTTCACTTATCATGCCTGATTTTGAGAAATCCAATACTGACCTGAGAGCCCGTTTAGCTTTGCTTATTGGTGGTATCTATTATCTTTCGTTACATGCTAAAACCAATGGTAGTGCATTTTGTGGAATCGACATCAATGAAGATCCCGGAAAGGAACGCATCGAAAATGCCATAAGAGATATTATTTTTGAAGCTTACGAAAAAGCGGGAGTGAATAAATAGATTTAGAAATCCGGCTTTAAAGTCGGATTTTCCTTTTAAACATCAAATATCATACTACAGACACTATTTTAAATGGAAGGAATTATAGGAACAATAGCCAAAGTTGTGATTGGTTTGGTCGCTTTGGAACATCTTTATATTTTGTGGATAGAGATGTTTGCCTGGGAAACAAAAGGCAAAAAAACATTCAAGACGTTACCTCGCCACTTGTTTCACGAAACAAAGGGGTTGGCTGCCAATCAGGGGCTTTATAACGGTTTTCTCGCAGCAGGATTATTGTGGTCGCTTTTAATATCGGATATTGTATGGCAACATAATATTGCTTTGTTTTTTCTGATATGTGTTTTTGTAGCGGGTACTTTTGGAGCCGTTACCGCATCTACTAGTATATTTGTAAAACAGGCATTACCTGCATTAATCGGTATTGTACTCGTACTGTTAAGCTAATCCTTTAATGTAATGATTGTCTTATTATGATAATAATAAATCCTGAGAACACTTTTCCTGTTAAAGATGTTTTGTTCACATTTGCACTGGCATCTGAAGCAGCCGAAGTATTTAATACCTATCCGCATCTGATATGCGGAATCGGTAAAGTAAGTGCCGCTTATGAGCTGATGAAAGCCATACAACAGAAAAGACCTTCGGTAATTATCAATTTGGGTTCTGCCGGAAGTAATCACTTTCAAAAAGGCGATATAGTATGTTGTACAAAATTTGTACAAAGGGATATGGATGTAAGGGGATTAGGATATGTGCAATACGAAACACCTTTGTCCGGATTACCGCCCATTCTTGAATACGGTCTGAAAATGGAGGGATTATCAGAAGGAATTTGTGGTACCGGTGATAGTTTTGAAATGGCACATTCCGAAACAATTTACAACGTTGTGGATATGGAAGCTTATGCATTGGCTTTGGTGGCTATGAAAGAAAGTATTCCTTTTCTTAGCCTTAAATATATTTCTGACGGAGCTGATGACAATGCTGCTGAGGACTGGGCGGTTCAGGTACACAACGCTGCAATTGCATTTGAACAAATACTCAATCTTAATAAGCAGAATGCAGGTGTGTTGCAGGAATAATACAATTTTCTTACAACACACCTCTTGACAAGTGAACACCTTTTGTACGGACAATACTTTCTGAAACCTTTGTAGTCTCTTCTTTTTCGGTTTGCTCTTCTTTGCCTTCAGGAGCAATAGATAACATGATCTTTCTATCCACCGCAGCCAATTCTGTTTTGAGTTCGCTTAGTCGGGTTTCTTTATTCCAAGTGCCGTTTACGATTTCCTGAAGTACAGGAAGATCTTTTTTAAGTTCGGTTATTTTCTTTTGTTCCTGCTCTATATATCCGGGCAGTTTTTCCAATGCCTTTAGAAAATTCATCGCTGCCGTTTCAGGATCTTTTGCCATGATACCGTTGTTATAGGTGTATTTGATATTGCCTTCACCCTGTATCAAAAAACGGTTTACCCGAATATCCACGCCCTCTTTTTCAGAAACTTCGGTTTTGACCAATAATTGAAATCCATACAGACTGCCTATCTCCTGATAATCGCCACCGGTTCGGGCTTTATCCGCTATCTGGTTGAGCTTTGCACCAATCTGTTTTACATCGGCATTTGCCGACAAACCATCTAACTGAACAGGATTGACAATACTGCCGTCCGAATGTTTCTGTATCCGTTGTTCCAGATTATTCCAGTCAAGGCTCATCCGTTCCAATCTCGATTGTGCACCATCAAGCATGGAAGTAACATCCTCCAATTTGTATTTAGAACTGTATTTGGAACGATTGAACGCCTGCTTTTCGCTTTCCAGTCCGGCAATCTGTTTTTCCAATTTTGCTTTTTCCAATAAGTCTGTGTTTCCCGAAAGAATCGCCACGTATTCCGAGAAATTCATTCCGGTTTTTTCGTCCATAGCCCCTTCATCAATGGTACGTTTACCCATACTGTTACTCTTTAGCTGACCGATAAAAACCTGCTTGTTGTATAGTGTATTGAATTTATAGCTGTCCAGTGATTTCTCAACAGCATAGATGAAAATATCCACTTTGTTATCGGCAAAGAATTTCGCAATCTCATTTCCTTTTCGGATAGCCCGTCCGTCCCTTTGGGCAAGGTCTGATGGTCGCCAAGGGATATCAAGGTGATGCACAGCAACGGCACGTTTTTGTGCATTTACACCAGTTCCCAACATTTCCGTAGAACCGAACAGTACTCTGATTTTTCCCTCATTGACATCGCTGATAAGCTGTTTACGCTGTTTCTCGTTTTTGGCTTCCTGAATAAAGCGGACTTCATGTGCGGGGATACCGTGGTCTTCTACAAGCTTGCGTTTAATCTCCGAATACACATTCCATTCGCCCGGCTTGTAGGTGCCGAGATCGGAGAATACGAACTGCGTTCCTTTCTGTGCATTGAACTTGTTGTAGTATTTGGCAATATTGGCGGTACAATGAGAAGCTTTATTGTCGGGATGGTCTTCATACTTACGGTTTATCATCCGCATATCCAGTGACATCTTACGGGCATAATCCGTAGCGATCAGCATCTTTGCCTTTTCTTCACTCTGTGATAATGGTGGTCTTCCCAACAGTTCTGCATTGCCCGTTTTGGCAAACTCCATCAGCTTTTTGATGAATACTTCCTGCTCCGGTGTCGGTGGTATGTTGTAGAGTATCTCATTTTTTTCCGGTCGGTCTATACCAATATCTTTGGCGGTACGGTAATCCGTAATTTCGGAATAGAACTGGGCAAGCTCCGGTACTTTGATAAAAAAGCGGAAACGCTCTTTGGAGACAATATTGTTGGCTACCGAAAATTCATAGTCGGTGGTTTTTCGTGCATAGATCGCTGCCCAGGCGTCAAAGCAATTGATGCCCTGTTTTTCCAATGCCTGTGGTCGCAGGTATTTAAAAAGCAGATACAATTCCGTCAGCGAATTGCTAATAGTAGTACCTGATAGAAAAGTAGCTCCCAAATCCTTTCCAGTTCGTTCCTGAATGGTACGGATGGCAAACAGCAGGTTCATTGCCCTTTGGCTGCCTGCCATATTTCCCAATCCGGCAACCCGATCATGGCGGGTATTGAACATCAGGTTTTTGAAACGGTGGCTTTCATCAACCAACAAATGATCAATGCCCATCATTTTAAAATCAACTACATCATCCTTTCTGTTTTCAATATCGTGTTCGAGTGTTTTCAGTTTTACTTCAAGGTTCTGCTTGCGTATCTGTACGCCTTTAAGCATTCCCCTTGAAATTTCATTGCCCTGTGCTTCAAGAGAAGCAAGGTTGTCTTCCACGTTCTGTAGCTCACCTTCCAATATCTCTTTTTGCATTTCGGGTGATTGGGGGATCATCCCGAACTGATCGTGCGTGAGTATCACGCAATCCCAATCATTATTCTTGATGTCGCCAAAAATCCGTTGTCTTTTCTGTGGGGTAAAATCTTCTTTTCCCGGATAGAGGATTTTAGCATGAGGGTAAGCTTTACGGTATGTTTCCGCTATCTCGTGTACATTAGCTTTCAGTCCTAAAATCATAGGTTTATGTACCATTCCCAACCGCTTCATTTCCTGGGCAGCGGTACACATAATCAGGGTTTTTCCGGCACCTACTTCGTGGTCGCAAATCGCTCCGCCATTCAGTTTTATCATCCATACGGCATCCTTTTGACTTGAATACAGGTCTTCAATGCCCAGACCTTTTCTGTCCAGTCCGGGGAACTCCTGATGACTGCCGTCATATTGCGGACGTACAAAGCAATTGAACGTATCGTTGTATTGGTCTGTCAGACGATTTTTAAACTCATCGTTCTGTGCGTGCAACCAGTCGGTAAAAGCCGTACGGATTTCATCAATCTTGGTATTCGCCATCTGGATGGCTTCCATATCCCGCACCTTGACTTCTTTGTCATCAATCGTAACCTTTTTGGTAATATCAGGTGTGGTATTGACCAAAGCGTGTTTCAGCAAGGCAATACCGTCATAGGTACGGCTTTGCGATTTGATGGCATACTTATCCCAGATGTGGACGTTCTTACTATTGCAATTGATATTGAAATCATCCGTAGTTTCGGAGTAATGGATACGTACATCCGTATCGAACAGATGCGAAGCAAAGCGGGCATAAATCCCTGTCGGTATCCAGCGTTCTCCGAGGTTAAAATCCAGTTCTTCAAATTCGATACGCCTCGGTCGAGCCTCTTCCAAAGCCGAAAGACTTTCCTTTGCTTCTTTGTCTTCAGGATAGTTCTCTACATAGTTGCGTACATCGCTTGCTTTTTCAACCACGTTTCCGGCAATCCATCTTTCGGTTATTTCATAACCTTTCTGCAAAGGATCGTAATAGATACGCCCGTGCAGGGCATTCTTCAGTTCATCAGCAGGCATTCCGCTGATCTCCGACATATAATCCAAATCAACCGTTCCGTATCGGTTGAGCGATGCAGATAAGGCTTCATCGGGATTATCAGTTGCAAGCGTGGTCGTAGAAAAACTTACCGGACGGTGGAATATATCCGATTTGTGTACAACACCGCCTACCACACGTTCCAGGAAAGGAATTTCCTTTCCTGCACTATCGGTTTTGATGAGTTTGATATTATCTGCATTGTTCAGGTTGCCATATTTTTTTACAAAGGCATCGTATAAACTGTTTAACTTGTCTCGTTCTTCCTCCTGTTCAGTTTGCTTTTCAGCTTCTTTATGATAGAGATTAATATACGTATCACGCAGGTTGACATAGGCTTCCATTCTTAATTTTTGGCTTTGCGGTATAGCCAAAGGATGAAACACAGCGTTTTCCCTGTAAACATTTATATTTTTCAGGTAGCCAACCGCCCCTTTGAACGATACCAGGCTATCGTTTCTGTGAAAAGCCTGCAACGGTTCGGTGTATGGTTCGGGTTCTGTTGGTATAACTTGTATGGGGATTTGTTCAGATTTGCCGTTACCGTTCAACCCTGAAAACAGATCGCCTATAACCTCTTGCTGTCCGTTTGAGGGTGTTTCTGCTTTTGGGATATTTTGGTTTGGTGTGTAGGTTTGCTGCATCGTTCCGTTGAACAGATTGCCCTGATAGCTTTTCCTTACCGCTTTCTTTTTGGTAGCTGTTTTCTTTTTGACCGTTGGTGTCGAGGGAACCATTGCAACGGGCTGTGGACTTTCAAAAAGGTCGAACAAATTCAGTTGTACCTCCTGTTGAGGAGCTACATTTTTTGATTGAATTGGTTTAGGTTGTTCCTGCAAAGGTTGCTTTGCAACTTCCGGTTGAATAATTGGTTCAATTTTAGGGGCAGGTAGCGGAACCTTTGCTTGTTGTATTGGAGTGTCCGTTTTTTTACCGTTGTATAAGTCAAGGTTCAGATAGTTCCCGAAATCTTCCCTGAGCAATTTTGTTACATCATCCGCAATACCTTGGGCACCTCCGCTGTGCAGATAGATAGGCTGTTTACGTCCGTACTGGTCTGTACTTTCGATAATCTCATCAAAGACCGTACAAGCTGAGTACATGACCCAGGCGTTTATTTTCCGGTCGTCTTTAGCATCAATGGATTGACAGAAATCTTTTTCGTTTTCGGTGAGCTCTTTTTTGTTCTTATTCTTTTGTAAGATGACCAGATCACTGCCTACTTCGGTTCCGGCATGGTCGGTAAAGAGGTTGCTTGGTAACCGGACAACGGATACCAGATTGTTTTCTTTCATCAGTGCCTCACGTATCGGCTGATTGGCAGGACTGTCCAATACACCCTGCGAAGTGATGAATGCCAGAATACCACCATCACGCAACATATCGCTTCCCTTAAGAAAGAAATAGTTGTGAATGGCTTTTGCTGCTAATGCTTTTGCGGGATCATTTCCTCTTGTATAGGAAAGGTCGAAGACGGAAGCGGTACCAAAAGGAATATTGCTGGTAACCAAATCATAGCTTTCTTTATCTGCTTCAGGTATGTCCTCAAAACCCCGAACGTGTGTATTCACATCCGGGTAAATATGTTTTAGAATTTTTCCAGTAAGCAGGTCTTTTTCATAAGCAGAAATATCCCGTATAGCTCCAAAGCGTTCCTTGAACGTTTCTATAAATGCACCGGCACCGGCAGAAGGTTCCAGCATTTTATTGACGGTAATGCCGTTTTCTTTCATCACATCTGCCAATGCTTTGATCAGTGGCGGAGGTGTGTAAAAAGCGGTAAGTACAGAGTTTCGCATACTGTCCACATAGCGGCGGTATTCTTTTTCGTGTGCTGAATTTTCTCTTAAAAGCTGATGCAATTCTTTTGTAGCTTCAAAGAATTGGTGGTCTGTTTTCCTCCAATTGTTGATGTCTATTTCGTTTGCTACAGGATTCAGAACGAACTTTAGACCGCCAAATCCGCTGTATTGCATCATTAGCAGTCTTTCGCCCGATGTGGGTGTCCGTTTCTCCTTATCAAGTTTAAAAGCTGTTCTTAGGGCATAAATGTTCTGTTGGAGATGGAACTTTTTACTGAAGCCCATTTTCCTCAATCCATATTGCGATGGTTCCTGTTATTTCGGTATAGAGCAGGTCGTACTCTGTGTTATAAGCGAAATCATCGGTTAGTTGATAGTTTTTGAAAACGGGTTCACAGACAGAAAACATTTTCAGGGCAAATGGTCGCAACTCTTCATCTGCCATGATGGTATCGAACTCATTACAAACCACCTGAAATATGGTGTCAAACTTGGAGAAGTGCAAGCCTTCAAAAAGTATGTAATTGGCTATTTCATTACATTGCTCAATGGAGTTTCCTGATTGAAAAGCACCCTCATAAGCATTGGCAGCCCATGAGGAACGCTGGTCTATAAATTTTGTGTCAAAGGCTTTTTCGGGAAAACTGGTATTTAATAATTCCTGTAGTCGTAACTTAAAATACGAAAGGTCTTTTTGCTGTGTATCCATGCTATATTTTGTTTAGAATTTTGATGAAAACCTAAAATTATAGCAACAGATAAGTGCTTCTAAAAAAGTGGTAGTGTTTGGCGTTAAGAGGCAGGATTTGGCGTAAAGAAGTTAAATAACGAGGGATTTAATTTGTATTTTTACTAAAGCAAATTTCAAAAAATATGAAAAACATTTATTTCGCTTTCTTGTCAGCAATTCTTTTTCTGACAAGCTGTTCTAATGCTTCACAGCCAAACGACCCGATTCCGGAACACGAAACTTTTAAAATTCAATCCCAACAAATTGGCGAGGAACGAACCATCAATATATGGACACCTGAAGATTACAAAACAACCTCCGACTCTTTACCGGTTATGTATATGGCTGACGGTGGAATTAAAGAAGATTTTCCGCACATAGCCAACACACTGGCTGAACTTATTAAGGAGAAAAAAATAAAACCACTTATTCTTGTAGGCATTGAGAACACCCAGAGAAGAAGAGATCTGACAGGTTATACCGAAGTGGAAAAAAACAAAGAAATTGCCCCAATTGTGGGAGGTTCGGAAAAATTCAGAGCATTTATAAAAGATGAACTTTTTCCCGAAATCAACAAAAAATACAGAACTACAAGCGAAAAAAGTATCATTGGCGAATCTGCTTCAGGGCTTTTTGTAATGGAAACTTTCTTCCTTACTCCTGAAATGTTTGATAACTATATCGCATTTGACCCTTCACTTTGGTGGAACAATCATTATTTGGTAAGAACAGCAAAAGAGAATTTAACAAAATTTCCTACTACGGGAAAACGAATTTGGTTTGCAGGCTCGAACGCAGAGGATGTTTCGCCTTATACGAAAGAGTTAGCCAGCATTTTTAAAACATAAAATTATCCAAATATCAAATGGAATTATTCTGACGAACCCCAAGAAAAGCATAATACCATTTTCAGGGCAACGAAAGAAAAAGCAATCGTTTGGACTTTGAACCAATAAGCAATGAAAACCAATCCACGGGTGAATAACCGAATTGAATTAATTCTCTATTTTTGTATTGTCAAATTTTAATCCATTATCATAATGAAAGAACTAATCGAAAAAATCAGTACAAGCTTTGAAGCATTAAAAGCTGATGCAGAATTACAGGCAGAAAAAGGAAACAAAGCCGCAGGTACAAGAGCAAGAAAATCATCTTTGGAGCTTGAAAAGCTATTGAAAGAATTTAGAAAGGCGTCTTTAGAAGCATCAAAAGCTTAAAACAATAAACCCTCCAAATTTCGGAGGGTTATTTGTTATGGATTTAAAAGTTGAAGCATTCTGGCTACTTCAATATCCATTCTCGAAAAGGCAAACCATTTTTTGCCAAGGTCTTTGAGTGATGCCCCGATATGATAAAGTTCGGTATCATCAATAATTAAAAAGCGGTCGTGTGCATTGGAGAAAATTTCCACTTCGATAGGTAGATATTGACTATTGTAACGTTGCAAATCAAGCCTTAACTGGTTACTGATATTTTTGGTGTAAATTGTTGCAGTAACATTATCACTACGTTTGCCTAATAAAGTAAGTACCGTATCGTCCACATAATTATCCAAAAGAATAATGGAACTTTTAGCACGTCGGATAATATCGGAAACAAAGGTATAAGCATCAAAAACCTGCCCGTTGTAGAAAACACCTTTTTCGCTGTGAAGCTTGTCGCTTTCCAAAGCCTTAAAGATTTCTTCAAATTTTTGGTCAGATTCTAATTGCCTTAGTTCTATTTTATCCAGGCGATGAAATAAAGCAGCATTACTGATTAGCATTTTTCGCATTTCTACGAAAGCATTCATTATTTCAATACTCACTCTAATAGCAACGGTACTTTTTAGTACACCTGAAAGCATTGCTATTCCTTGTTCCGTAAATACAAAGGGTAAGTATTTTCGGTGCTGACCTCTTCCTGTATTTAAGGTCACAATTTGTGACCTTAAAACTTCCCATTCTTCGGAAGTGAGCTGAAAGCAGAAATTTTTGGGAAAACGTTCTGCATTACGCTTTATTGCTTGGTTGAAAACCTTTGTTTCAACCTGATAGATATTAGCGAGATCGGTATCCAGCATTACTTGTTTTCCTCTGATGCTGTAAATTCTGTTTTCTATATCTTTTTGTGGAATGATACTATTTTCCATTATTTCCGTTTAGATTTATTCTTTTCAAATTCAAAGGAGGTTTTGCAATCCTCATCCAACACGATATAGGCATCGAATTTCTTTCCGGCTTTGCTTTTCATTCCTTTGATAAGGGAAGTTTTTCCATTATTGACAAGTTTTTCAATATCGCCTATACCGATTTGCACACTACATACATTACGAAACTGTACCCAATCACAATTCTCATCTGGGCATTTGACAATCTTATCACGGATAATGAGTTGCTGGCTTTTGCATTTCGGACAAACCAGTTTAGGCAGGTTGTTTTGAGCAATGGAAGTTTGCAATAATTCATCGGTAATAGTGGAAGCATAAGTTTCCATTTCCTTTTGAAACGCACTTGCATCGGTTTCGTTATTTTCTATTTTCTGCAATGCCAGTTCCCATTCGGCAGTCATTGCTACATCGGAAATTTTTCGGTCTTTAACCAATTCATAGACCTGTAACCCTTTTTCGGTTGGGATTAATGATTTTTTATCTCTTTGGATATAATTACGGGTAAACAATGTTTCGATGATGGCTGCTCTGGTAGCCGGAGTACCGATACCTATATGTTGTAAAGCTTTCCGTTCATCTTCTTTTTCGATTTCTTTTCCGGCACTTTCCATAGCTGATAGAAGTCCCGCTTCGGTATAAAGTACTGGCGGTTTGGTTTTCTTTTCAAGAACTGTAGCATCATTTATTTTAAGTTCATCGCCATTTTTCAGTTCGGGTAAGTCTTGAATGGCTTCGGTATCTTCATCAGAAAAACTACCTCTAATGGCTCTCCATCCAGCTTCAATAATCTTACAGCCTTTTGTAGTGAAATCATAATGGGTTACCTGTAAAGCAACATCGGTAATCTCTTTGATACAGGCCCCGGAAAGGGCTTCAAGCAAGCGAAAGGCAATCATATCATAAATTGCATTTTCCTTTACATTTAATGCAGATGGTGTTTTGTCTGTAATTAGTAACCCGTGATGATCAGTTACACGCAAATCATTTACGATACGCTTATTGAAACGTCCCCATTTCATTTTGGTTACAGCTTGTTTGCAAGTTTCCCTGTCTAGCAAGGATCTCACAAGGTTGGGGATTTCTGCCCACATATCTTCAGGAATGTATTTGCTTCCTGTACGTGGATAGGTAATAAACTTCTTTTCGTAAAGGCTTTGAGCAATATTAAGCGTTTCTTCAGCTGACAGGCTCAACTTTTTGTTGGCTTCTTTTTGTAATCCCGTAAGGTCAAATAATAAAGGTGGTTGCTCTGTAATACTTTTGGTTTCTACCGAAGTAACAATAGCCGAATTGCTTCGTAGAATGGATTTCAACGTTTCATTGGCTAATGTTTGATCTTCCCATTTGGTTTGAGAAAGGCTTTTAAAATCTATCAGCTCTTTGTGGTGCAATAGCTGTATCTGCCAGTATTTCTTTACCGAGAAATTTTTGTTTTCCAAGTAACGTTTACATATCAAAGCCAGTGTTGGTGTTTGTACTCTACCAAGAGAATAGATACCATTCCCAGCAGCGATAGAAAGTGCTTGTGTAGCATTGATGCCTACAAGCCAATCGGCACGGCTTCTGCCTTGTGCTGCCTGATACAATCCATCAAATTCTTTTCCGGATTTCAGATTATCAAAGCCTTGTTTGATGGCTTTTTCGGTAAGAGAACTTATCCAAAGTCTTTCAAAAGGTTTATTGGATTTGAAATATTCATAGATATAGCGAAATATGAGTTCGCCTTCACGACCTGCATCGGTAGCTACAATAATGCTATCGCTCTTATTAAAAAGCTGCTCAATAATTTTCAATTGTTTTAATGCTCCTGTATCGGCGGTATAGCTTTTGTCTTTTTTGACTTTACGAACGGTTAGTATAAATGGATTGGGCAATATAGGCAAAGTTTCTTTTTGAAATCCTGAGATTCCATAATCTTCGGGCATTCCTAATCCGATTAAATGACCGAATGCCCATGTAACAAAATAGCCGTTGCCCGTCAGGTAACCGTCCTTTTTATCGGATGCTCCTAACAGGCTGGCTATTTCTCTTGCTACACTAGGTTTTTCTGCAATGATTGTCTTCATATTTGTTTACATTTTTCTTGCTTTGGATTTTGCAGGAGCTTTTGGTTTCTCCTGTTGTTCCTGCTGTTTTTTGTCCTTCGGTGTTTGCTGTCCTTTTTGCAAAGGTTCTTTAAGGTTTTTGGTCGCTTCATTGGTTTTACCTTCAGAATTAACCGCAGTTTGTGTTTTATGGGCTTCGGTAGGTTGTGTACGTTCTTTATACTGGTTAGGAAATTCAAAGCCTGTTTTTCCGCTTTCCTTATTATAAGTGATATAACCGTTATATTCCTTACCTTTTTTATCAACTAAGCCACTGATATAAATCGTTTGACCGTCTTTGAATTTGTTGTATTGCTCATTGTCCAGCTCTTTACCTCTGAATGATTTCGGAGCTTCCTGTGATTGACCTTGCTCTTTAGATTGTGATTGCTGAGTGCCCTCTGTTTGTTTATTTCCTTGGGCTTGTTGATTGGTATTGCTTCTGTCAAACATAAACTCTACATAGCGTTTGTCCGCATTGAACTGTACCGTTGCGTCAAACTCAGTTCCTTTTTTAGAAATCATTCCTTCCAACTGAAGTGGTTTTCCTTCCATCAGCGTTTGCTTCTGGGCATCATCCAATTTTACTCCTTTGATTTCATCTGGAATTTTTATAAAATCTGTACGTAGAGCAACCAATTCATTAGTCAGCCTGTCTACACTGATAATGGAGGGCATCATTTCTCCTGTTTTGGTATTTTTGAGATCAACCACACGTCCCATATTTCCGCTGTCGAGAAGGTTTTTCTTGTCTTCATCGGTAAACTTATGCCCGAAAAATTCAAAGTTTAAGTTGGGTTCTTTACGGATACCGTGTACTGCCGCTACTACTTTTCCTTCCTGATTTGTTTGTAAGGATAAACGAGCATCCGTACGAACAATAGCACCATCAAGGTTCACGCTTACAGGAACCAGTTCGTTGGTTTTATAACCCTTTAATAAAGGATCTAAAAGGTTCATTTTTTCAAGGCGTTCTTTGCCTAATCCAAGATTGTTCATGGTTTCCCAATCGATCTGTTCCGGCTTAAAGCGGTATTCGCTTGTTTCCGGTGTTGTTTGTGATGTTGTTTCCATATTATTTTGATTTTCTTGTTTACTATCCTGTTTCGTTTCTGTTTTCACCTCATGTTCCTTCATTACTTTTTCACCTTCGTGAGTTGGCTTATCTACCTGCTTCTGCATTTCATTTGCCATATCAATAGCGATAGGTGCAGGAACTTTGAAAAAGGAGAAGTTTGTAGGGTTCTTTAACTGGCTGAGAAAATTGGAAAAGAAGTTGGAAAAGAAATCGCCACTTTTGTCTACATGCATAAATTGACTTTGATTCTTTTTGTCAGGATCAACGGTTACCATTTTTCCATTTTCATCGATGCTCTTTACAGCCTGGATTTTCTTTTTCTCTTTATCCAGTACCAGCAGTATGTCCGATAATTGTTCCGGAACGTTCTGTTTGTCTATTGTTTGCTCACTCATTTCTTTAATATTTTGAAGTTCAGTGCCGAAAGTAAAAGAAGTATTGGCTGCTTTGCATCAAGTGGCCGTCAAAGGCAGCATTTGGCGTTCATTGGCGTTCATTTAGTAAAACTTTCTCTAATGAATTGATGTACATCGGATAATTTGTAATACAATTTACCGCTGATAGTATAATAGCGTAGTTTGCCAATTGTACGGTAACGTTGGAGGGAGCGATTACTTATTTTAAGCATCTGCATTAAATCCTGATTATCGAGTAATTCCTCTCCATCAATGCTGTTGCGTTGTTTTTGAAGGTCATCAATGTGTTCGCTAAGCATATCAAAGCGATCCATAATGCGTTCCATCCACGCCAAAAATTCCATTCTATCAATATTCATAGGGATATTCTTTAAGGGTTTATACCTATCTTTTATCTGCCTTTAGTTTTCTGCCTTTCTCGATATAGCTTTTTCCTTTTGCCATAAGCTCCTCAACATATTCATTGCTGCTTTGTATAGCATTGGCATTGAGCATATCCTTTATAGCTCCAATAGTGTAGAAATACTGACCGTAGATTTTTGAATAAGCTATTTCACCTTTGGTACGCATACGCCATAAAGTCTTTTCACTTATATGCAGATATTGGCATACCTCATGGTTGTTAAGCCATAAATCATCATGACTGGTATTCTCTAATCTTTTCAGATACTCGGCAATTGCACCTATACGGCTATTAAGCTGTTTCCATGCTTCCTCTTCGATAGTTATTATTTTCATTTTGCAATAGTTTATCATGGCAAAATTGAAGAGTACTTTTTGAAAAATCGTGCAAGGAAAAGCCAAGTATCAAGCAAGAAATAATGTTAAAAATGAATATTTAACAAATTTTAACTTTTTAATTATCGATTGATATAGAGGTTGTTGAGATTGTATTTATCTCATTTAATAATTTGGATATTGGTAGTATATATCTAACTACTTGGCAAGAAAAAACGGGTGGATTTAAACAAAACCACCCGTTATCTCTGTAAGATATACTTCATTAAGATTCTTTATCCATATATTGCTCAAGAGAATTTTTAAGATGATTCAGAAATGAAGCTCTATCTCCAGCACGGTCCTTCATTCTGTGAAAAGCATGATGAATGTCTCCAAGTTGCACATTGAACAATTCCTGGGCTATTGCACTTAACTTTGTTAAACTAATACGTCCATTTGAAACTGATGCTGAAGCATACAATGCATAAATCAATTCAATAAGGGCACTCTTAGAATCTGTCCAGTGAATATCACTATTATCCAAAATAAGATTTACAGTTGACGGTCCTTCCTGTGCATTGTTGCAAATTTTTGAATTCAAATAAAAGTATAGATTTTCGTTTGCTATGATTCTTGCAGTTTTATAATCATAGTAAGTAGAAAAATGAGTGTCAATCTCAAAAACAAAGCTATTTAGACCATCATAGAAATTTATATTTCCTAATCTGAAGTAAATATTATCTTTATCAACTCTACCTGATTTGTAATACCGATAAAAATCTGATATAAGAATGTGGTCTTTGAATTCTTTATTCAACTTTTTCATTTGGTTTGAATAATAGTTTAAATAAAGATGACCATCACTAACAGGGCAGGTAGTTTCAATTCTTGATACCTTATTGTAATATACAATTTTGCCCAAAATCTGAGGTTTGATTCTTTTGAAGAAATCTATTTCTTCATTTTCTTTAGCGAAACCATGTTTTAATACATCCATCTTTAGTTGACGGAGTAATTCTTGTAGGTAACCTATCATTTTATAACACTCTTCAATAATGTTATCCGTAGATAAGGCAACTTTTCTTTCTTCTTTTTGTATCTGTGACAATACATCTTTGTAAATAAATTTAGCCATGATAAAAACATTTAAGTGAATAATATTTCAAACACTTAACTTAATTTTATTTTCCTTAATTGGAGATATATTTATATGTTTTTTATAACTTTACTATTTTGAATTTTAATCAAAATCAATTTAAACCACAATTATATTTGATTTTAAATGCTTTGTAATTACTTTTCAACATTATGTTTTTAAAACAACAATTCCTCAATCGAGGAATATATTTTAATAAATAATTCTGTCAGTAAAAGACTTATGCTCATAGTAATTCTATACAAACGTTAGTTTTTAGAAATTATATGAATAAATGATGATGGTTTTCGGAATAGAAATAGAGTAATTGAGGAGGGGACATTTTTCCTTGATAAAATGAAAATTCGGATTAATAGAATTTATTCTAAATTTTATATCTTTGTGTACTGATTTACAAGGAAATTGAAAGAGCTCTAATGAATTTAGAACCATTACCAAATCGTTACTGATAGCGATTTTTAATTTCTTAATCTATTATCTATAAGCTACTTTAGCTATTATTAAAGTTTTTTTAATAAAAAAGATAAATTTAAAAGCTATGAAAATCTTAAAATACATTTTCTTTTTTAT
>NZ_RQVQ01000021.1 GCF_003865405.1 Paenimyroides tangerinum | reverse complement strand
TTCAAAAGTAATCAATGTGTTGAATTATCCTAAGTTCTTTACACCAAATAATGATGGATATAACGATACTTGGAATATTTTTGCATTAAAAGAACAACCTGAAGCAAAAATTTATATCTTTGACAGACAAGGAAAATTATTGAAGCAGTTAAGTCCAGCAGGAGAAGGATGGGATGGAACTTTTAACAACAGTCAATTACCATCAACTGACTACTGGTTCAAAGCTGAATATATTGAACCAAACACAGGATTACAAAAAGAAGCTATAGGTCACTTTACATTAAAAAGATAACGAATGAATATTTTTAAAAAGCCTTTATTATTATTAGTGTCATCACTTTTCATTTCTCAAGCTAGTATAGCTCAAGAAGGTCTATCTGTTTATTCAGATTATTTAACAGATAATTATTATTTAATACATCCATCAATGGCTGGAGCTGCGAATTGTGCTAAGATTCGTTTATCCGCTCGTCAGCAATGGACAGATAATGATAAATCACCTGCGTTACAAACTTTGAGTTTTAATACTAAAGTTGGTGAACAATCTGGTGTTGGATTCATTGCCTTTAATGATAGAAATGGGTATCACTCTCAATACGGTGCTAAAGTAACGTATGCGCATCATATTAATTTTTCAAGAAGTTATTATGATTTGAATCAATTATCATTTGGTATTAGTGCAGGTGTTAATCAGACAACTCTTGACGAGTCAAGTTTTGGACCTACATTTGATCCAATTATTAATGGAGGTGTTGATCAGAAAGATGTTTCTTTTATAGCTGATTTTGGTGCATCATATCATTATTTAGATTTCTATGCTCATGCTACAGTTAAAAATGCTTTTACAACAAAAAGTGATATTTATTCTGATATTGAAAGCGACAACTTAAGAAAGTATTTAGTTTCTGCTGGTTATGTTTTCGGAACTTATAGTAATACTGGTTACACTTGGGAACCTTCTATGTTGTTTCAATATACTGAAAAAACAAACGAGAAACAGCTTGATATTAATATGAAAATGTATAAAGAATTTACAAACGGACAATTCTTTGCTGGTATTTCATATCGTACTGCTTTTGACGGTGCAGAATACGTAAAAACAGATGAAACTAAAAAACAATATTATCATTCAGTTTCTCCAATCCTTGGTGTTAAATACAAAAACATGATGTTAGGATATACTTATTCACATCAATTCGGTGATGTTAGATTCCAGAAAGGTGGTTTCCACCAATTAACATTAGGATTTAACTTCATGTGTAGAAATTCAAGTTATAAATGTAGCTGTCCTTCAGTTAACTTTTAATCAAATAAAATCCCGATATTTATCGGGATTTTTTATTTTATAAATTATGAGTTTGATAAAAGAAATAAATGGAATTGCTCCAGTGATTCCAGAAGATTGTTTTGTTGCTGAGAATGCAACTATTATTGGGAATGTAAGTTTCGGTATTCAATGTAGCGTTTGGTATAATGCTGTAATTCGTGGTGATGTAAATGCTATTACTATCGGAAATAAAGTTAATATCCAAGATGGAGCTGTAATTCATTGTACGTATTTAAAACACGCCACAATCATCGGTAACAATGTTTCAATTGGGCATAATGCTATTGTTCATGGTTGTATTATTGAAGATAATGTTTTGATTGGTATGGGTGCAATTGTAATGGATAACTGCGTGGTAAAAAGTAATGTAATTATTGGAGCTGGATCAGTTGTAACTCAAAATTCTGTTCTTGAATCAAATGCTATTTATGCAGGAATTCCAGCAAGAAAAGTAAAAGATTTAGATGCTTCAGATTTTAAAGGAGAAATCGAACGAATAGCAAATAATTATATCATGTATTCAAGTTGGCAATAAAAAAAAAGATTCTTCAGAGCAATTTGAAGAATCTTTTTTTTAAAAATCTAATTCGTAGATTGATTTTATATTCGGTAAAAACGTTTTTAAAACAGCAGAATTCGTGTTGATATAAAAGTCATTTGTAATCATTTCAGAATTTGTGTTTAATAGATTTAACGATGTTAAAATGTTATTGGTTTGTTTGGCAACAGCCTCTCCTGAATCAATAATTTTTATTGTGTTTGGAATCAACTGTTGTATGATTGGAATCAGATAAGGATAATGTGTACAGCCTAAAACAAGATGATCTATATTCTTTTCGACCATTGGATTTAAATATTCTTTTAATAAATCTTTAGTTTCATTTGAATCTATTTTTCCTGATTCAATAAGTGTGACTAAGTTAAATCCAATCTGAGCTATGATTTCTGTGTTTTTAAACGATTTTACACTTCTTTGAAACAGTTCGCTCTCAATTGTGCCTTTAGTTGCTAAAACACCAATAGCGCCAGTTTTTGAAAGTTGTGCGGCTGGTTTGATTGCAGGTTCAAGTCCTATAAAAGGTATTTTGTATTTACTGCGTAAATGATCGATTGCATTTGTTGTTGCAGTATTACACGCAACAACGATTATCTTAGAATTTTTATTCAATAAAAAATCAACATTTTTCTCACTTAGATGTATGATTTCGTCTTTACTTTTTTGTCCATAAGGTGCATTTTTACTATCCGCTAAATAGATTGTATTTTCATTTGGAAGAATTTTATTTACTTCTCTCCAAATTGTAGTTCCACCAATTCCTGAATCAAATAAACCAATAGGATCTTGCTCTTTCATAAATACAAAAATAAAAAAAAAACTGCCAGAATTTGGCAGTTGTTGTATTTATATGCTTTATTATTTAATTTTTAATTCAGCTTTAACATCTTGGAAAATGTCTCCTGTGTCAGCCATAATAACACCAGCTCCTGGAGTAGAATCTAAAACCATATCAAATCCTTTAGCTTTTGCAACTTTATGAATCGCTAATCTAGCTTTTTCTAAAATTGGTGTGTTTAATTCTATTTGCTTTTTTTGTATTTCTGCTTGTGCTGTTTGTTCAAATTTTTCAATTCTAGCACCAAAATCTTGTAATTCTCTAGATCTTGTTTCGTTTAAAGCATCTCCTGCTGTTGGAGCTTCTTTACCGTATTTTTCTGCTTTTGTTTGATATTCAGCTGTCATTGCTTTGTAATCTTTGTCAAAACCTTCAGCTAATTTTTTTAATTGGTCTTGAGCTGCATTAACTTCTGGCATTAAAGGAATTAATTCACTTAAATTGATATGTGCAACTTTTGTTTGTGCTGTCATGTTAGAGTTAACACCTAAAAATAAAACTGCTGCAATTACTAAACTTTTTAATTTTCTCATTTTAATCGTACTATTTAATTGTTTTTGATTTAATATTTATTGATTTTTCTTTCTCTCTTCGAGCTCTTTTAAACGTTTTTCTTTATCTTCTTTAATTTTTTTTATGCGTTCTTCTTGTAGTTTTTTTGCTTCTTCTTGGCGTTTTTGCATTGCTAGTTTTCGTTCAGCTGCTAATTGTTCTCTTTTTTCCTTAGCTTCTTTTGCTTTTTGGGCTCTAGCTTCCATCATTTCCTTTTGCTTTTGAGTCATTTCTTTTTGTTGACTCTGAGCATTATTGGATTTTTGATTGACATTGTTTTTTCTATCTAATGCATCTTGAACAGCCTTTTCTCGTTGAAGTTTTAACTCTTCTTGTTTCTTTTTTAGAGCTTCTTTTTGCTCTTCAATTTTTTTAAGTTGCGCTGCTCTTGCTTCTTCTTGTTTCTTTTTGGCTTCAGCTATTCGTTCTTCATTAATTCTTTTTCTTTTCTCGGCTTCAGTTTCATTAGGAGCAATCGGATTGGATTCGCGACTATTTTCATTTGTATTCGAAGGATTTAATAAACCAGACTCTAAATCTTTTTGTCTTTCTCTTAAATCATCTCTTTTGTTGCGTTGTCTTTCTTTACTTTCGGCTATCTTATCTTGAGCTTCTAAATCTGCAATTTCTTTTTTAGATAATTTACCTCTAGATCGACTTTTCTCCATTTCTTTTAAGACCTGATCTGTAATATCGTTTCTTTTATTAGCATAAAGCATTGTATTACCGTCACCTTTTACGAGTACTACATCGTATTTCTTTTTGGCAGCAATGTCATTTGTAATGGTATGAATCTGATCTAAAATTGGTTTATAAATGTTTTGATGTTGATTGAAATAATCCCCATCCGTGCCAAATTTTTCTTGTTGAAGTGTGTTCAGTTCCGATTCGACCATTCTGATTTCATCTTCTTTTTCTTCAATAAGTTGACTTGTCAAAAGCGCTCTCTCAGTTAGTAAAGCATCTTTCATTTTAGAAACTTCTGCTTTTTTCTTATTGATTTGCGCTTGCCAATCTTTGACACGTTTTTCTAGTTCCAAATTTGCCTCTGTATATTCAGGGCTCTTTTTTAATATATGATAGATATCAACATAAGCAGTTTTGCCATTTTGTCCGAAAACAAATGAACTCGCTGAAAAGAATAGAATTGAAACTAAAAATTTTTTCATAAATGTTATTTTTCAAATATTGTGCCATTAGAACTGTTGCCCTAAGACAAAGTGCGTTTGCCAACCACCTTTTTGGTTTGTTCCTGGAATTTTATCAAATCCGTATCCAAAATCAATTCCTAAAAGACCAAACATTGGCATGTGAACACGTACTCCGGCTCCAGCTCCACGTTGCAATTTAAATGGATTATAATTTTTGAATGAAGCATACGAAGCACCAGCATCAAAGAATCCTAATACGTATGCACTCATCGATTGTTTAAGTGTTATAGGATAACGTAATTCTAGGGCAAATTTATTGTACACAGTTCCACCAATATCAATTCCATTTGCATTTACTGGAGATAAAGAGTTGTCCGGGTAACCTCTCAATGCTATGTTTTCTCTACCATCCATTGAATAATTAATCATTCCACTTCCTCCTAAATAATATCTTTCAAAAGGAATTAATCCTCTACCTTGATTATAAGCTCCTAAAAATCCAAATTGTCCTGAAGTTTTTAAAACTAAATCAGCAAATAGATTTGAATACCATTCCGCTTTTAAATTTATCTTATAATATTCTAACCAATTGAAACGTTTTTGATCAATCTTTTCTTCGTTAGGTGCAGCATCTTCCCAATTTGCTACTGGCAATCCTTTTGAATCTAGATAAGTTCCGATTGGAATATCAGCACCTGTTTGAGGATTGGTTTGAATTTGTGTTGTTCTAATTTTGTATTCTCTTTCGTTACCTAAATTACCATAATCTACTTTGTTAAACAAAGAATATGGAGGTGTTAATTTTGCATCAAAACTTATTAATGATCCATATTTTGGAAATATTGGATTATTACCTCTACTTTCTCTAGTAATATTGAAATTGTAGCTTAAATTTTTTGAACTTCCATTTTTGAAATTAAATAATCCAAAATCATAATTCTTTAAATCATAATATTGGAATCCAATAGAATGAGAAACAGAAAAGAAATCATCTGGTACACTCAATCTTTTTGCAAAACCGAAATTAAAACTTGTAATATTTAATCCTTGTGAACGGTCAACTTTGTAATTGCTATAGTTGTAAGCAAATTGTCTACTGTGAGAAACCGATCCGAATAATGAAATTGGTTTACGACCTCTAAACCAAGGTTCAGAAAAACTTAAACTAAATGTTCTGTAATACGTACTTGCTTGAATTCTTAAAGACATTTTCTGCGCATCTCCCATTGGGAATGGCTTGTAAGCCTCTGTATTGAAAATATTACGTGCAGAGAAGTTGTTGAACGAAAGCGCTAGTGTTCCAATCAATGCTCCACCGCCATATCCTCCTTGAACTTCAACTTGACTTTGACCGTTTTCTGTTACATCCCAGTTGATATCAACTTTACCTTCGTTTCCATCAGGTTTAATATCTGGAGTAATCGATTCTGCATCAAATATTCCCATTCCACCTAATCTACGAATTGTTTCTACAACATCTGCTTTACTCCAAATTTGACCAGGACGTGTACTTAATTCTCTGTAAATAATATTGTCATGAGTTTTGTTGTTTCCAGAAACAGTAATGTTGTTGTATCGTGCTAAAGGTCCTTCAATGATTCTAATGTCATAATCAATAGTATCATTGTATGTCTTAGTTTCTACAGGAATTACTTGAGCAAATAAATATCCGTGATTATGGTATTCATTTGTTAAATCAAATGCATCTGGATTAGAAGTATCTGCAATTTTTTTCTGAAGTAAAACACCGTTATATAAATCACCGTTTTTAATTCCAAGAACATTTCTTAAATGACGGTCAGGATAAATGGTGTTTCCTACAAAACGGATATTTCCAATGTGATATTGATTTCCTTCTTCGATTTTTAAATCAATTTTTACACGATTTGTTTTAGGATTAAAAATAGCAGTTTCTTCTACAATTTGAGCATCTCTATAACCGTTTTCTTTGTATTTATCTAAAATACTATTTAAATCTGTTTTGTAATTTTTTTCAATAAATTTAGAAGATTTAAAAATACGTTTAGGATTCAAAATACTACGAGTTTTTGTTTCCTTCATTGCTTTTTTAATCTGAGAATTCGTAAGTTTCGAATTTCCTTCAATATTGATTGATTCGATTTTGACTTTTTTACCTTTGTCCAAATCAATAATCATATTTTGAGTTTTTCCGTCTCCAGAATCTACTGTTTTTATGTTAACCTTAGAGTTGAAAAAACCATCTTTTTTGTATTTATTTTGGATGTAGTTTGTAGTTGTAGTAATTAAATTATCGTTAACTACAGTACCTTGTTTGATATCTAAATCTTTTAAAATCTCAGCTTTCTTAGCTTTCTTTAATCCATTTAAAGTAATTTCGTTTAAACGAGGAAGTTCATTAAGATTAAGCTCAAGGTTAATTACATCACCAACTATAGAAGTTTCATAAAAATTAATATCACTAAAATAATTAAGTTTCCAAAGCTTTTTAATAGCATCAGGAATCTCTTCTCCAGGAATGTTAATTTCTTGACCTTTCTCTAAACCTGTAAAAGTTAAGATAGTAAGTTCGTTGTATTTAACATTTCCAGTAACTGTAATGTTGCCCAATTTATAGGTTCTAACTCCGTATTCTTCTCTGTTAATAACATTTTCAGAAAATTCTGTTTCTGTTACTATTTCTTGTGCATTTACTTGCGAAGCAATTCCTATGCAAAAGGGAATTAGATATTTTATGCTTTTATGAAACATTGGTAATTTTTTTTCTTATTTTAATTGTTCGCTTGTTTTTCCAAAGCGTCTCTCTCTATCTTGATAATTCTGTAACGCTTCCATTAAATGGTCTTTTGTGAAATCTGGCCATAAAACTTCAGTGAAATACAACTCAGCATACGCAATCTGCCAAAGCAAGAAGTTGCTGATTCGTTGCTCTCCACTAGTTCTTATAACCAAATCTACGTCTGGCATCATTTTAGTGTAAAGATGATTATTAATAATGGAATCGTCAATATCTTCGATTGAAATTATATTATTTTTAACTTTATTACAAAGCTCTTTTGTGGCTGAAACTAGCTCTTCTCTTGAGCCGTAGTTCAATGCGAGTGTTAAAGTTAGTTTTGTGTTTTCTTTTGTTTTTTCTAAAACTTCTGTTAATTCTTTGCGAACTTCCGACGGTAAATTGTTTAAATTACCAATAGCATTTAGGCGAATATTATTTTTTGTGAAAGTTTTTAGTTCCTTTTTTAAAGATTTAACTAAAAGTTTCATCAACATCTGAACTTCAAATTTTGGTCTATTCCAGTTTTCTGTAGAAAACGCATATAAAGTTAGATAATCTAATCCTAATTCTGTACATGCTTCAACAATAGTTCTAACTGTTTTTACTCCATTTTCGTGTCCGATTGTTCTTAAGAATCCATTTTTCTTAGCCCATCTTCCGTTACCATCCATGATTATGGCTAAGTGTCTTGGTAACTTTTCTTTATTTAAATTAAATTCTGTGTTCATTAATTAGGTGCGCAGTAGCAAGGGTTTTTTCCAAATGTGTATGAAAGGGTTAGTCCAGTAAAGACATACCAATCTTTTGATAATGTGTTTCCAAATTGGTTTGATGAATAATTGGTGTCTTTTGGATGATTTCCATCTAAATTGTCTGTAAATGTATATCTGGCTCCAACTTCAGCGCTAAGAACTAGTCGCTTATTTATCAGCGCTTTTACACCAACATGAAGAGGAATTGCCATTGAATATCCATTTCCGTATTTAACTTGGGTATTTGTTTTATTAAAATAAGTTTCGTCAAATTTGAATCCTGCTAAACCTGTGTAAATATAAGGTGTGAAAGCAAACCATTCGTTATGAAGGTCAAATTCAAAGAAGTTAAATTCGATACCTAATGATGCTTCGTGAATTTTATTCTCGAACGTTAAATTTCTAATTCTTCTGCTTGACATATCAGATTTTGCATCGTTTCCAGATATTCCCATATACATATAAGAAGCTCTCCAAGAATGTCTTGGGCTTCTGTTCCATCTATATTGAATTCCGAATCCTAAATCCTTAGGTGCTATATAATCTGTAGCGCCTATATCACCAATGTGATTTGCACCACCTATGGTTACTCCGATTTCATGTATTTGCGCATTTGAATTTACGCATATTGCCAAGGCAAAAAATGTTATTAAATTTCGAATCATAGGTATCTATTAATTTGCAAATATACTAATGTAAATCAATAATTGTTATTTTCAAAATTGAAATTAATTAATTATTTAGTTACTATAACGCTAAAAAATTACAATTATTTTGTGTTAATTTCTTTTGTCTTCGCCCCAAAGTAATTTATTTCTCAGTGTTCTAAGGAAAGTTACATCCGGAAATTCAACCATATTTACTGTATGATGTGCCAATGAAATTTCTATTTCAGTCTCGTTATTTAATGCTGCGGTTTCAGAATCTATTGATAATAAGAATTGAGGTTCACGTCCTGCAATTTTCATTTTTATTCGACTTCTATCATTGATGATTAACGGACGAGTTGTTAAATTATGTGGTGCAATTGGTGTGATAACCAAACAGTTTGAGTCTGGTGTGATAATTGGTCCACCACAACTTAATGAATATCCAGTCGAGCCAGTTGGTGTTGAAATTATTATTCCGTCTGCCCAATATGTTGCTAAAAATTCTTCATTGATATATGTTTCGATGGTAATCATCGAAGTAGTATTTTTACGTGAAATCGTAATTTCGTTTAATGCAAAATTTATTTCAAACGGTGTTTGACTTGGTTCTGGAGAATCTAATTTTAATAAAGTTCTTCTAGAAAGTGTATATTTGTTTTCAAACAATAAAGGAATCAATTCTGAAATAGCTTCTTGTTGTACATTTGCTAAGAAACCCAATCGACCAGCATTTATTCCAACAATCGGAACATTTTTACTTTTTACAAAATTTGCAGCACGTAACATAGTACCATCGCCACCAATACTTACAAAAAATTTGGTATCATCTGCCAAATCAATATGATTGGTGAATGTCTCAAAAACTGGTTCAATGATTTTTTCTTTAATTAATTCATTGTAATATGATTGTTCAAAACTAATTTCACCGTCTTTGTTTTGTATGGCTTCGATTAACGATTTTACAATCGCATTATTCGATGGTTTATAAACTTGTGCGTAAATGGCAAACTTCATATTTATATGTTTAAATATTTATCTAAATAATCTGAACGGTCTTTTAAATCAGACAGAAATTGGTCTTCTATATGTTCTGAAATGATGTTGTATTCATATCTTCTTAACGATTGAATAATTTCATTTATGTTTATTGAAGTAGCTTTGATAATGATTTGAGCAATATTTCCTTCAACTTCACTTATAATAATACCTAAAATTTTAGAATTGTTTATTTCAAAAATTTGAGAAACCTGACTAATGCTATAGCTATAAATATCTTTTTCGATTATTACTGTTGTGCCGATTTCTTTCAAAAAAGGAGTTTCGTTGAAAAAAGGAATAACATCGTCAAAAAGATAATACCCAACTACTTTATTGTTTTTGTCTAAAACAGGAATTATATTGGTCTGATGTTTTGAAAAAAGTTCTAAAACTTCAAACCAAAAACTTGTTTCTCTAACAAAGAAAATTTCAAATAAAGCTCTTGCGTCTTCAATTGGATTATTTTGTGTAAAAGTTTCTGCATCATCTAATGAGATATTTCCAAGAAAGATACCGTTTTCTACTACAGGGAAATGTGTTAAATTTTTATTTATCAATACATCGACTACGTCTGAAAACGAAGTTTCTAAATCAAAGTATTTATTTTTTCTAATAATGAATTCCTGAAGAGATATCATAAGCTCAAATTTGTTACTGCAAAATAATTAAAAATATACTAATTACCCTTCATATTTACTTTGTATTTTTGTAATAAAATGATTAATAATGACAAAACTATCTGTAAACATAAATAAAATTGCTACTTTGAGAAATTCTCGAGGTGGAAATGTTCCTGATTTATTACAATTTGCAACTGATGTTCAAGGTTTTGGAGCTGAAGGTGTAACCATTCATCCACGTCCAGACGAACGCCATATTCGTTATCAAGATGCGCGTGATTTGGTAAAAGTGGTTTATACCGAATATAATATTGAAGGAAATCCAATGGATAACTTTATGGATTTGGTTTTTGAATGTAAACCAACTCAGGTTACTTTGGTTCCGGATGCTGTGAACGCTTTGACTTCGAATGCAGGTTGGGATACAATCAAACATCAATCGTATTTAAAAGAAATTGTTGCTGAATTTCAAAGAAATGGAATTCGTACTTCTATTTTTGTTGACCCCGTTCTGGAAATGATTGAAGGAGCAAAAGCGACAGGTACAAATCGAATTGAATTATATACCGAAGAATTTGCGCATCAATATGGATTAGGAAATGAAAAAGCTATTGAACCTTACACAAAAGCGGCACAATTAGCTAATGATTTAGGAATTGGTGTAAATGCTGGTCACGATTTAAGTTTGCAAAATATTGAGTTCTTTAAAAATAATATCCCCGATTTATTGGAAGTTTCGATTGGACACGCTTTGATTTCTGAATCTTTATATTTAGGAGTTGAAAACGTAATTCGAATGTATCAACAAAAAATGAAATAGTATGATTTATTCTAAGGTTGAAGGTTCGGGTAAACCATTTTTGATTATTCACGGTTTTTTGGGGATGTCTGATAATTGGAAAACGCTTTCTACGCAATTCGCTGCTGAAGGTTTTGAAATGCATTTACTTGATATGAGAAATCATGGACGTAGTTTTCATTCGAATGAATTTAATTACGAAGTAATGGTTCAGGATGTTTTGGAATATGTAAATGATAAAAATCTGGATAAATTTATTTTATTAGGACATTCGATGGGTGGTAAAGTTGCAATGAATTTTGCGTGTGATTATCCAGAACGTGTAGAAAAATTATTGGTGGCAGATATTTCTCCTCGTGAATATGCACCACATCACCAAGATGTGATGGAAGCTTTGAATGCTGTTGATTTTTCTGCGGTATCTTCTCGTAAAGAAATTGAAGATATTATGAGTAAGTATATTAAAGACTTTGGTACACTTCAGTTTTTAATGAAGAATGTGCATCGAGTGACTTCAGATTCGTTTGGTTTTCGATTTAATTTAGAAGCTTTTAATAATGACGAATCTGTAATTGGAGAAGCTTTATCTTCAGATAAAAAATACTCTGGGAAAACTTTGTTCTTAAAAGGAGGTCGTTCAAAATATATTCAAGAATCTGATTATAATGATATTCAAAATCATTTTCCGAATTCAATAATAGAAACCATTTCTAATTCAGGTCATTGGCTTCATGCGGAAAATACAAATGAATTTTTTATTAAAGTAAATGATTTTATTTGTGATAAATAGTATTAAAGCTTTAATAATTTTTAATTAAAACGTTATTTTTTTTTATAAATGTATTTTTTTCTAAAAATATTGCAAGGTTAACATTTTGTTATATATTTGAGATTATAAAACTATAAATGTGAAATTTATGAATAGAAACAAACTTATGGCAATCTCTTTGCTAACCTTGATGTCTTCGAGTGTTTTTGCAGGGGGATATCGTATTAGTATGCAAGGTCAAAGACAATTGGCGATGGGGCACACTGGAGTTGCTGTCATTGGTCAAAACGCAGAAAGTATATTTTTCAATCCTGCGAATGGAACTTTCTTAAAAAACAAATGGAGCTTTTCTGCTGGTGTTACTGCGTTGACATCAGATGTGAAATTTCAAAATAAAACTTATAATTGGAAAAACGAAACAAGTAATACGGGGACGCCTGTTTATTTTTATGGTAATTATCAAGTGAATGATCGTTTTTCTGTTGGATTAGCAATTTATACTCCTTATGGAAGTGCTGTTGAATGGGATCAAGATTGGCAAGGTTCACACTTGGTAAATAATATTGATTTGAAATCTTACTTTATTCAACCAACTTTTTCGTATAAAATCACAGACGAAGTAAGTTTAGGTGTTGGATTGATTTATGTGAATGGTGGTGTTAAATTCAATAGAAATTTGACTCGTAATATGACAGATGATTCTGGTATGAATAGATCTGATGTTACGGTTGATGCACAAGGAGTTCATTCTTTTGGATATAATTTAGGTTTGACAGCGAAATTAGACGATTATGTGACTTTTGGTGTTAATTACCGTTCTCAAATTGATATGAAAGCAAAAGGAGGTAATGCAACTTTTCATGATATGCCAACTTTTGCACAATCAACTTACAAAGATGGTAAATTCGATGCAACGATGCCGTTACCAGCTGAGTTAACAGTAGGATTCTCGTATCAAATTAATAAGCAATGGTTAGCTGCTATTGATTATAATTATACTTTTTGGAGTGCTTATGAAAGCTTAGTAATTGAATTTGAAAACCCGAATATTCCAACTTCGGTTAATCCGAGAAATTATAAAAATTCAAGTACAATTCGTGCTGGAGTACAATATGCGCCAACTGAAAAATTCTCTGCTCGTATTGGTGGATATTATGATGTTTCGCCAGTTCAAGATGGATATTTTGCACCAGAAACACCTAGAAACGATGCTTTGGCAGGAACTTTAGGATTTACTTATAATGTTACTCCAAGATTAGGAGTAGATTTTTCTGCAACTGTTCTTCATTTTAAAGAGACAGATAATTCTTATGATTATTTCATGGAAGATGGAAATCCTGTTTCTTTTGGCGGAACATATCGTTCAGGAGCATATTCTCTTGGTTTAGGTCTTTCTTATAACTTTTAATTGAAGCATCATGAAAAAATATCAAATTATACTTTTAGCTGCAATTGCAGTAGGTTTTTCATCATGTAAACCAGAGTTCGATGATGAAATTGCAAGCGGAACTTATACTGCTGGTGAAGCTGATTTTTCTAGATATGTTGCTGTAGGTAATTCATTAACTTCTGGTTACATGGATGGAACAATGTATCGTTCAGGACAGCAATATTCTTTTCCAAATTTACTATCAAAACAATTTTCTGTAGTTGGTGGAGGAGAATTTACTCAACCTTCGTATGCGGATGACGTCAATGATGTAGGTGGATTACTTTTGGGAGGAAATGTTATCGCTCAAACTCGTATGATTATTAATATGAGTACTGGAGGACCTCAAAATATTGTAGGAACCCCAACTATTCAGGTTGGTCAACTTCAAGCTAAAGCTTTCAATAATATGGGAGTTCCAGGAGCTAAATCTTTTCATTTACTTGCTCCGGGTTATGGTAATTTAGCTGGTGTTGCAACTGGTCAATCGAATCCTTACTTTGTTCGTATGGCGACTTCTCCAAGTACAACAGTGATGACAGATGCAATGTCTATGAATCCTACTTTCTTTACCAATTGGATTGGAAGTAATGATGTTTTAGCTTATGCTTTGTCTGGTGGAACTGGAGTTAATCAACAAGGTAATTTAAATCCAGCGACATATGGTGGAAATGATATTACCGACCCAAATGTATTTGCTCAGGTTTATTCTACAATTACGAATGGTTTGACAGCTAATGGAGCCAAAGGTGTAGTTGCGACAATTCCTTATGTGACTTCAATCCCACATTTTACAACAGTTCCTTATAATCCGTTAACACCTGAAGCTTTGGGTGGTGCGGCAGTTGTTGGTCAATTGAATGAATTGGTTGGGAAATTGAAAGGTGCTTTGACTTATTTAGGAGCAGGTGATCGTGTTGAATTGTTTTCAACAACGGGTTCAAATCCTTTGTTAATAAAAGACGAAACTTTACCAAATTTATCTAATCAATTAACTGCTATTTTTGCACAAGATCCTCAGTTTGGTCCATTAGCTCCAATTTTAGGGCAGATTTACGGTCAAGCTCGTCATGCAAAATCTGATGATTTGTTTGTATTAGGAACAAGTTCTGTGATTGGTACAAATGCATCATCACCATTGTTGCAAAATATTCCAGCTCAGTTTTTACCGATGTTCAATAAAATGGGAGTTACTTTTCCTTTAGAAGATAAATATACTCTAATTCCTCAAGAACAAGAAAATATTAGAGTTGCAACAGATGTTTTTAATAATACAATTAGAACAGTCGCTGCAAGTAAAGGATTAGCAGTTGCTGATATGAATGCGATTTTATCTCAATTAGTTTCTGGAATTCGAGTTGCAGATGGCCAAATTTATACAGCTGATTATTTTAAAGGTTTAGGGAATATGAATGTTGTATTATTCTCTTTAGATGGAGTTCATCCAAATCCAAGAGGATATGCATTTGTATCTAACGAAATCATTCAAGTGATTAATAAACATTACAAATCTAATATACCTTTATTGGTTCCTGGGAATTACCCTGGTGTAACTATTAAAGCAACAAACTAATTTAGTGTTTTATAGAAAAAAGCGTTACATTGTAGCGCTTTTCTAATTTAAATAACTATGAATTTTATTATTCGATTAATCGTTTCAAGTATCTTGGTGATGTTAACAGAAGTTATTGTCCCAGGGGTTTCAATAGAAAGTTGGTCATCAGCTTTATGGGTTGTAGTTGCATTGTCTGTTTTAAATGCGATTGTAAAACCAATTTTGCAAATTTTTTCATTTCCGATTACGATTCTTACATTAGGGTTATTCACCTTAGTAATTAATGCAATAATCGTATTGTTGGCAGAATATTTTGTTAGTGGTTTTGTGGTAAATGGATTTTTTAGTGCATTGCTTTTCTCAATCGTATTATCAGTATTACAAACTATAGCTGGAATTCTGATTCCTTCTTCTAAAAAAAAATAAAAAATTAATAGTTTATTGTAATACAATAGATTAAAAACTTGGTTGGCTTGTAAAAATATTATAATTTTGCAAGCCAATTTTAGTAGTAAATAAACAGAAAGATGAATATTACAAAAAATAATGTAGATGCTCTTAACGCAATCGTTACTATCGAGCTTGCAAAAGAAGATTTCCAAGGAAATGTAGACAATGTTTTAAAAAACTACAAGAAAAGTGCTAACATTCCTGGATTTAGAAAAGGTGCTGTTCCAATGTCTTTAATTCAAAAACAATACGGAACTGCAGTTTTATTCGAAGAAGTAAACAAATTACTTCAAGAAAATTTAAATAAATTTTTAACAGAAGAAAAATTAGATATTTTAGGAAATCCACTTCCTGTTGCAAAAGATATCGATTGGAAAGCTGATACTTTATCTTTTGATTTTGAATTAGGATTAGCTCCAGAATTCACTGTTGATTTAGATTCTAAAAATAATATTACTAAATTCAATATTGTTGCTGACGATGCAATGTTAGAAGAGCAAATTGAATTTATCCAAAAACAATACGGAAAAATCGTTTCTAAAGAAAAATCTGAAGAAGGTGATGATATCCGTGTAAAAGTTTCTAACGAAGAAGAAGGAATTTCTAACGAAGTTACTTTCAATATCGGAGATGTTCGTACAAAAACAAACCAGAAGAAATTTATCGGTAAAAAAGTTGGAGATGTTGTAACTATCTCAACAAAAGGTTTATTCGAAGATGAGCAAAAATTAGTAAGCGTTTTAAATATCGATACTGAAAAAGCTAATGGTTTAGATGTTGAGGTTTCTTTTGAAATTACAGAAATCAACACAACTGAAAAAGCTGAATTAAATCAAGAATTCTTTGATAAATTATTTGGAGAAGGTGTAGTTACTACAGTTGAAGAATTAAAAGCTAAAATTAAAGAAGATGCTGAAAAACAATTCGCATCTCAAGGTGATCAAAAATTCACTAACGATGTAGTTGAATTTTTAATCGAAAATACAGATTTCGAATTACCTGCAACTTTCTTGAAAAAATGGTTACAAACTGCATCTGAGAAACCATTAACTGAAGAAGAAGCTAACGAAGAATACGCAAAATCTGAAAAAGGTTTACGTTACCAATTAATCGAAGGAAGAATTATTACTGACAATAATTTACAAATTACTTTCGAAGAAATTAAAGATTATACTTCAAATTTAATCAAAGAACAAATGGCTCAATTTGGTCAATTAGAACCATCTGAAGCTGATGTTGATAATATCGTTTCTCGTGTTTTAACTAACCAAGAAGAAGTTCGTAGAATTTCTGAGCAATTAATGCAAGAGAAAATGGTTAAATTATTTAGCGAAAAAACAAACGCTAAAGTAAAACAAGTTTCTTATAAAGATTTCGTTAAGGAAGCTTACGAAGCATAATTTTACGAAAAAAAATAACTATATTTGAGCGTCAAATTCAATCGAATTTGACGCTCGCTTATTTAAAATAATCAAAAAAATAAAAAACTTTGCATATGGATTTTGGTAAAGAATTTAAAAAATACGCTACTAAGCATCACGGAGTAAACAGTATGTACTACGACAAAATCGTAGGAAGTATGACACCTTATATTATCGAAGAACGCCCAATGAATATCGCTTCAATGGATGTATTTTCTCGTTTAATGATGGATCGTATCATTTTCCTTGGAACAGGAGTTGATGATTACGTGGCTAACATCATTCAAGCACAATTGTTATTTTTAGAAAGTGTTGATGCTTCTAAAGACATTTCAATTTACATCAATTCTCCTGGCGGAAGCGTTTATGCTGGTTTAGGAATTTATGATACAATGCAATTCGTGAAACCAGACGTTGCTACAATTTGTACTGGAATGGCTGCTTCAATGGGAGCTGTTTTATTATGTGCTGGAGCTGATGGGAAACGTTCGGCTTTACCACATTCACGTGTGATGATTCATCAACCTTCTGGTGGAGCTCAAGGTGTTGCTACAGATATGGAAATCAACTTGAAAGAAATGTTGAAATTGAAAGAAGAATTGTATGAAATCATCGCCAAACATTCTAAGCAACCTTTCGATAAAGTATATAAAGATTCAGAACGTGATTACTGGATGAAAGCTGCTGAAGCTAAAGAATACGGTATGATTGACGAAGTTTTAATTAGAGAATAATTCCAAGAGAAATTGAATAAAATGAAAAACGATGGTAATGATTGTTCGTTTTGTGGACGTCCGAAAGCAGAAACGAACATTCTTATTGCAGGAATAAATGCACATATTTGTGATCATTGCGTGGAACAAGCTCACGGAATTGTCATTGAAGAATTAAAGTCAAATGGGATTTCAGGTTTTTCTGATGACGTTTTATTAAAAAAACCAATTGAAATTCGTCAGTTTTTAGATCAATATGTAATTGGTCAAGATCAAACTAAAAAAGTACTTTCTGTTGCCGTTTACAATCACTACAAAAGATTGTTACAACAAGAATCGAATGATGATGTTGAAATTGAAAAAAGTAATATAATCATTGTTGGACAAACAGGAACTGGTAAAACATTAGTAGCAAAAACAATTGCTCGTATGTTAAACGTACCATTAGCTATTGTTGATGCTACAGTTTTGACTGAAGCTGGTTATGTTGGAGAAGATGTTGAAGGTATTTTGACAAAACTTCTTCAAGCTGCTGATTACGATGTTGAAAAAGCAGAGCGCGGAATTATCTTTATTGATGAAATCGATAAAATTGCTCGTAAAAGTGATAATCCATCAATTACAAGAGATGTTTCTGGAGAAGGAGTTCAACAAGCTTTATTGAAATTGTTAGAAGGTTCGATTGTGAATGTTCCACCAAAAGGAGGAAGAAAACATCCCGATCAAAAATTTATCGAAGTAAATACAAAAGACATTCTTTTTATTGCTGGTGGAGCTTTTGATGGAATCGAAAGAATCATTTCTAAACGTATGAACTTCCAAGCTGTTGGTTTCGGAAATTCTAAAGATGATGGAAAAGTTGATAAAGCTAATTTGTTACAATACATCATCCCAAAAGATATTAAAGACTTTGGTTTAATTCCTGAAATCATTGGTCGTTTACCTGTTTTAACGCATATGGATCCGTTAGATAGAGAAACACTTCGAATGATTTTAACAGAGCCTAAAAATGCATTAATTAAGCAATATCAGAAGCTTTTTGAAATGGATGGTGTTGAACTTAAATTTACAGATGAAGCTTTGGATTATGTTGTTGATAAAGCTTTAGAATATAAACTTGGTGCGCGTGGATTACGTTCACTTTGTGAAGCAATTTTGACAGACCCAATGTATGAATTGCCAAGCAGTAATGAAGATAATTTTGTAATTGATAAACATTTTGCAGAATCTGCTTTAAACAAAAACTTAATGAATAGATTAGAATTAGCAAATTAATTCCATTCTGTAAACTATAAAAATCTCAATATGTTTTTACGTATTGAGATTTTTTTGTATATTAAATTTATTTTTAAAAGATTTAATATGAAAAGCATTATAAATAAAAGTTCAGTTTGTCTTCTTTTTATCTTTCTATTTTTATCTCCTAGGGTAGAAGCAATTTCAAATACTTTTAGTTTTGTTCAATCACAAACTGATTTAATAAATATTACGTATGTGAATAACAGACTTTCGTTTGGATATTTTCAACTTTACGAAAATGTTTATTATTATGTAATCTTGCCTGATAAAACGGTTTCCTTTTATAATAATCTAGGTCAAAAACAGATTTCGTCTAATTTTCAATATCGGATTACAGAAGTTTCTGAAGAAGAAAAAAATAGTTCATTAACGAATGATGTTTATGATATTTTTTTTCAATTTGAGGATGAGGAAATACGGAGAAGTTTTTCTAGAACAGAACCAGTTGGCGGTATAAAACAACTTTATACTGACTTTATGCGTAGATTTAATGCTCCAGAACTTAATTCAAGAAATACTAAAGTTAACTTAGTAATAAAAATATCTGTTGATTCTAAAGGTAATTTGACTGATTTTATTATTCTTAATGATGCTGATTTCAAAAATGCTGATTTCAAAAAAGAAATATTTCGAGTTCTTAAATTACTTCCAAAATTTAATCCAGCTATTTTAAATGGTGTTGAAGTTGATTCTGAATATTTATTTCCTCTTGTCATAAATATATCAATTATGTAGTCTATTTGAGCTATTTTTTTAAATCCTTCGGGATTTTTTTTGTTTTTAAAAAGCCCGAAAACGCCTTGTTTTATTGATGATTTTATTTTAAATATCAAATTACTAGTGTTTTATACCAAAAATAAATTTGGATTCTAAATTTTTTGTTCTATATTCGTAGAACGGATTCTAAAAACATAGAATATGAAATTAACACCAGCAGAAGAACAATTGATGCAATATGTTTGGAAACAAAAGAAAATTTTGTTGAAAGATTTAATTGATAGTTACGACGAACCCAAACCAGCCAAAACCACGGTTGCAACAACGATTAAAAAACTTATTGATAAAAACTTTGTTGCTTATGACGAAATCGGAAGTACGCGTTTGTACTATGCGATTGTTAAGAAGGAAAACTATTTTTCGAAACAAATGAAAAATATGATACATCAGTTTTTTGATAATTCGACTTCCAATTTTGCTTCGTTTTTTGCAAAAGAAGCTTCATTAACTAAAGAAGAATTACAAAATCTACGCGACTTAATTGACGATGAACTTAAAAATAAATAGTTATGATTTTGTATTTTATCAAATCAACTTTTTTGTTGCTGATTTTCTTTTCGATTTATCGATTCAGTTTACAAGACAAGAAATCATTGCAATTCAATCGGTTTTATTTATTGATTGCTTTGGTTTTGGGATTGGTTTTACCTCTTTTTAATTTTAGCTTTTTTGTAGAATCAAATCCAATTATCGAAACAAAAGAAGTCGTTTTTCAACAAATTGCAGGTTTTTCTGATTTTGAATATTTTCCGATGATTCAAAAAGAAAGTTTGTTTTCAAACCTTGAAATTCTTTTTATTGGAATCGTTATTTTTTTAACCATTCGATTTGTATTTCGAGTTTACTTAATTGTTAGATTAAAAAAAGCAGGACAACAAATCAAAAATGAATACGGAAGATTGATTTTACATTCTAAAGTTAAATCGCCTTTTTCATTTCTAAAATCCATATATCTGAATTTGGAATCGTGGAATTCTGGATTAATCGAAAAAGAAATTCTTATTCATGAGCAAGGTCACGTAGTTCAAAAACATTCGTTGGATATTCTGTTTATTGAATTTTTAAAAATCGGATTGTGGTTCCAACCAATGCTATATTTTTATAAAAAAGCCATTCAAGAAAATCACGAATTTCTGGCTGATGCATATTGTGTACAACAAACAACGGATATTAATGCTTATCAAAATATTATTTTGAACTATTACAGCGAACAAAACAAGCGTTTGGAACTGAGTAGTTCGATAGATTATAAAAATTTAAAAAAACGTTTTATGATGATGAAAAACACAAAAAAAGGGAATGTTACAAAAGTTCTGTTTTATAGTTCTGCTTTTGTATTGACGTATTTTGGTTTAGTTGGAATTGAAACCAAAGCAAATACCATTGAAAAATTCGAAACACAAATCTCAGATAAAGTAAATCTGATGATTGATGATAAGATTTCGAATTCAAATTTACAATTTGATGAAAAAATCGAGACACATTCTTTTAAGGAAAATAACGATGAGGTTAATGTTTTAGAATATGTTAAAGGTGAAGAAGCTACTGGTTTTATGTTTAGTAAAAAACACGATAAAATGTTTTACTATGTTATTTCACCTCAATTGGAAGTTTCTATTTTTAATAGAGAAGGAGTAAAGCAAAATGAAAAAGAATTCAATTATAAGTTGAAAGAAATTACAAAAGAAGAACAACTAGCAAAGCTTTCGTCTATAAAGGACGAAAGTTCAAATAAGGGATCTGTTTTTCTTCAATATGTAAAAGGTCAAAAGTCTTATGGATATATTAAGTTTCAGAATGATTCATATTACTATATTATTTCACCTGAATTGGAGGTTTCAATTTATAATCGATATGGTGTAATTCAGGATAAAAATGATTTTAAATATGATTTGAAAGAAATTTCTAAAGAAGAAAATGAATCAAATTTAGTAGCTAAAGAAATTGAATCTTTTTTTAATATCAGAACTGAAGTACTAACAAAAAATCCAGATATTACGGATGGTAAATCAATGAAAGATGCTGTTTCTGCTAATGATATCATAAAAGCTTCACCAAAAGAAGGAATGATGTATTTCTATAAGAGTTTTATGAGAAAAGTAAATGCGCCTGATGTTGATGATATTTTAGAAGTAAAGGTAGTTATAAAAATGCTTATTGATGAAGAAGGAAAACTAACCAATTTTGAAATTGTAAATAAGTCAGCTGCTAATGAATCCTTTGAAAACGAATTTTTACGCGTTCTAAAAACGATGCCTAATTGGAATCCTGCAACTAAAGATGGTAAAGCTATTGCTACTGATTTTATTCTTCCAATTACTATGAAAGTTAATGGTAAATTGAATTCCAATAACACTTTAGTTAATCAAAAATAATTAAGTTGCTACTTTAATTATTTAAGAAAGTGATACATTTAAACAAAAAAACCGAAGATTATAAATCTTCGGTTTTTTTAAACATCAAGTTTTGCTTTTTTAAGTTCCAACTCGTTTTGTTGTAATTTTATTTTAAGTTCTTTTACTTCCGTGTCAAGTTTTAAAATTTTTGCTTTTGCTTTAATTTCTTTTTCAACTGTTAGTTTTCTATTAAGTTTATCTTTTTCAAATTGAGTAGAAGATTTTTTAAGTTTATTTTCAGCGTTTGCTAATTTTTCTTTCGTTTTTGTAACATTTTTTTGACTCTTTTCAATTGAATTATTGGATTTAGATAAACGATTCGCTTCTTTTAATAAAGATTTTTGAGCTTTTTCTAAGTCTTTTAATTCATTTTTTACAAGTTTTACTTCATCATCTGCTGATTTTTGAACTCGCTTTGCATCTTCTGTTTTGATTTTATCTTTAAGACTTTTAGCTTCTTTTGTTTGAATTGCTAATTGCTTTGCCTGACTATCTTTTTGAATAAATTCTTGTTTTTTCAATTCAATTTTTTTTCCAATTTCTGCAGCTTCAGAATTTAACTCTGTTATTTTTTCTTTTGAAGTTTTTATTATTTCTACAGTTGTTTCAATGTTTTGAGCGTGTATTTGTGAATTGAAAATCGATAATAAAAACGCGGTAACTAAAAATAATTTTTTCATTTTGTTGTTATTTTGTGATTTTACTAATAATTCAAAATTCATGCCAATTACCATTCGTTTACTTTATTAGAATCTAATTTTAGAAATATAAAGAGCATTATAGTAAAGGCAATTAAACTTGAACCACCATATGAAAAGAAAGGTAGAGGAACTCCAATTGTTGGAAATAGTCCAATTAACATAGAAACATTCACAAAAAAGTGCATGAATAAAAATGCAGCGACGCAATATCCATAAATTCTAGGAAAGGCTGTTTTTTGTTGTTCAGCTAAATATAAAATTCTAAAAAATAATGTCACAAATAATCCAATGACAACCATACAACCTGCAAATCCCCATTCTTCTCCAACGGTTGTGAAAATATAATCGGTATGTTGTTCTGGAACGAAACCGCCTTTAGTTTGTGTTCCTTCAAGGAAACCTTTTCCTGTCCAGTTACCAGAACCAATTGCTATTTTAGATTGATTTAAGTTGTAACCTTCTTTTTTCATATCCACATCTTCTCCTATCAAAACGTTGATACGGTCTTTTTGATGCGGTTCTAAAACTGAATCATAAACGTAATCAACGCTGTAAACAAAACCAATCATTACGACTGTTACTATCAAATAAATGAATGGATTCCTGTTGATTTTCTTGTTTGTAATAAAATGTATTATCACAGCAATTGCGATTCCTATTAGTATAAAAAGTGGTTCAAATAAAAGAGCAAGAAAGAATAATATTATAGCTACAAAACCAGTCCAAAGATACCAACCTGGAAAACCTTCGCGATACAAAACTAAAAATAAAGTCATGAAAATCATGGCGCTTCCCATGTCAGGTTGCATTAAGATTAACAATACTGGAAACATGAAAATTCCCATTCCAATGGCTTGTTCTTTTAGAGTCTCGAAAGTAGGTTGAGCTTCTGCAATGTATTTTGCGAGTAATAATGCGGTAGCAGTTTTTACAAATTCTGATGGTTGTAAACCAAATCCAGCAAATTGATACCAGTTGGTTTGACCTTTAATACTTTTTCCAAAAACAAATAATCCTAATAAAGAAAGTATTCCAATGCAATAGAAAACGACTGCATATTTTTCGTAAAATTTTGCATCAATGGAAAGAAGAACAATGATTAAAGGAATTGATAATCCAATAAATAATATTTGTTTTCCATAAATCTGACCAAGATCAAAAATTGAAGTAGCTTCATCAGGTAACGATGCCGAATAGATATTTAACCATCCTAAAAAAACTAGGAGAGCATAAATAAAAATGGTAAGCCAATCAACATTGCTTATTACACTTTGATTCGCTAAATGCTTCGTTTTAACCATTGATTCTTTTTTGTTTAGCTTTTAATTCTGCTTCTAATTTAGCTTTTGCTCTTTTTTCTGCTTCAACTTGATCTTTCAATATATATTCTGATTCTAATGTTGAATCTAATAATCTTTTTTCTAAATCAGTTCTTGTAATGATTCCTTTTAAATATTTTTCTATCATTAACGAAGCGAGTGGTCCAGCGATTGTTGCTCCAAAACCACCATTTTCGATAAACACGGCAATTACGATTTTCGGATCTTCTTTTGGTGCAAAAGCTAAGAAAACAGAGTGATCTTTTAATTGTTTCTTTTGACCGTCAACTTTTATGAAATTTTCTACAGTTCCTGTTTTTCCACAAATATTAATATCCGGTATTTGTAATCTACTAGCGGTTCCGCTTTTATAAACTTCTGCCAGACCTTCAATGACCGGAAAAAAATGTTGTTTGTCAATAGTTGTCGTTTTTTTCTCTACAAAGTTTTTATCGATTTTGTCGTCTTGAATTGATTTGATAATATGAGGCGTATAATAATAACCTTGATTTGCAACAGCACACATTACATTTGCAAGTTGAATTGGAGTTACTGTAATTTCACCTTGACCAATTGCATTTGAAATAGTTGTTGTTCCTTTCCAGCCACCTTTTGGATACCAACGATCATAATATTCTGAATTAGGAATTTGTCCTTTACGACCGATTGGTAAGTCATAACCTAAAAATTGTCCTAAACCAAAACTTCTTAAATGGTTGTACCAAGCATCCATTCCTAATTTAGGATTTTTATATTTATCAATGATACGTTTGTAAGTTTGTGCAAAATAGGTATTACATGATTTGGCTATTGCTGGGTGCAAATTCCAACTTCCAGCATCGTGACATTTCATAAATGCGCCTCTTGCGTAATAAAATCCATGGCTGCACGGAAAACTTGTATGTGTATCAATTACTTCTTCTTGCAGTCCAATCAATCCTGTTAAAATCTTGAAAGGTGAACCTGGAGAGTATTCACCAATTAAAACGCGGTCAAAAAAAGGATCACCAGGTAATTCTGCTAATTGCTGATAATTTTTTGAACGTTGTCTTCCCACTAATAATTTAGGATCATAATTTGGCGATGCAATTAATGCAAGAATTTCACCTGTTTTTGGTTCAATAGCTACAATTCCTCCGCGTTTGTTGACCATTAATTTTTCGCCATATTCTTGTAAAGCGCCATCAATAGTAATCGTAATATCTTTTCCTTTTTCTGAAATTGAATCGTAAATTCCTTCTTTGAAAGGTCCAATTTCTCTATTGTGTTTATCTTTTTGGATGTATTTTACTCCTTTTTGTCCTCTTAAAACTTCTTCATAAGCTTGTTCAACTCCCTGAATTCCGATTAAATCTCCACTGATATAATACGGATTTCTTTTTACGTCGTTTTCATTAACTTGTCGGATATATCCAAAAACATTTCCTGCAAAATCAACTTGATAATCACGAAGATTTCTTTTCTGAATATAAAATCCTTTATAATGACGAATCTTCTCTTGAAAAGCAGCAAATTCTCTTTTTGTTAATTGAGATAAAAATACAGATGGAAGCCGTGGACTATAAACCTTTGCTTTTTCTATCTTCTTATCAAAATCTTCTCTGGTTATATCTAAAATTTTACACAAAGCTAATGTGTCAAGATTTTTTATTTCTCGAGGTATAACCATGATGTCATAACTCGGTTGATTGGCTACTAAAAGCTTACCAGTTCGGTCATAAATATATCCTCTTTCTGGATATTCATATACAATTTTTAGAGCGTTATTATCTGATTTTTTTAAGTAAGAGTCATCTATTATTTGCAAATAGAATAATTTAGCAACAATGGCAATTGTCGCTAGAATTATGATAATGGGAAATAATAATTTTCTCATTTTTTTGCAGTCTTAGTTAAGAAGATTAAGATAATAATAAATATTAAAGTTAGTGCTGATGATAAAACGGTTCTTAATAATATTTCTAATGTAAATTGTAAATTAAATATTTCTAAACTATAAAAAATTAAATGATGAAATAAAATAGAAATCCCAAGATAAGTTAATAATTCGGTTGATATTTTATCCGTGATTTTCATCATGTGATATTCGTAACTAATCCCAAATGAAAACTTCAAAAAGGATTCTCTAAAATATGCCAATGAAACACAAGCCGCAGCTTGAACTCCTCCTGAATTATTAAATCCATCTAATATCAAACCAAGAAAAAAACTTGCTAAAATCAGTCCTGAACGATTTGAATTTAAAGGATAAAGTAAGATGAATAAAATGTACGGATAGGGTGTAACAAAACCGAATAAATCAATATTGTCAAACAAAACAACTTGTAACAAAAGTAAAGATACAAATCGAAAAATATTTATGATTAATGTGCTATTCATCGTTTAAAGTTGCTTCTTCTAGTTGTTTTATTTCTTGTAAATTCACATTTTCAATCAAATATATTGAGCCAATATTGGTCATGTCGTTAAACAAACGAACACTAATTGTATAGAAATTGGATGTTTTTGATGCATAAACTTTATCAACTACTCCAATTGGAATGTTTTCTGGAAAAATAGTTGATTCTCCTCCGGTTACTATGCTGTCACCTTTGTGAAGTTTAGCTAATTTTGGAATATCAATTAACTGAACAAATCCAGCATTTTTCCCATCCCAAACTATTGTTCCAAAATGATTTGAGTTACTAACTTTTGCATCAATTCGCGTTTTCGAATTTAAAATACTTTGAACCGTTGCATAATGATTTGAAACATTTTCTACAATACCAATAACTCCACGAGAATTAATAACTCCCATGTCTTTTGTAAAGCCATTTTTTGCTCCACCTTTGATAGTCAAATAATTTTCTTTTTTGTTGTAATTATTACGGATAATTTTTGTTTGGAATACATTATAATCTGTTGCAATTCGCAATTGAGGATTTACCTTGAATGCAGAATCAATAATAATTTCGCTATTATAAAGAGTTTGTTTAAGTCTTGCATTTTCTTTTGCAAGCATTTCATTTTCAGATTTTAAATGAAGATATTCCTTTAAATTGTTGGTTTCTTCGTAGATAGTTCCTGAAACAACGTTTGCTGAATTTACAAACTGGCTTTTATGAAAAGCGTGCGATTGAATAGTCATATATAATGAGATGACTAAAAGCAGCAAAAACAGCAACTTCGTGCTGTTTTTTGTAAAAAAAAATATGATCTGCTGCATGCTTTTTCTTTAATTATTTGATAAGAATACTTCTGTATTTATTGATGTCTTTAATTACCATTCCTGTTCCACGTACTACGGCTCTTAATGGATCTTCTGCAATATAAACTGGTAAATCTGTTTTTTGAGAAATACGTTTATCTAAACCTCTCAATAAAGAACCGCCACCTGCTAAGAAAATTCCTGTGTTATAGATATCTGCAGCTAATTCTGGAGGAGTTTGAGATAAAGTTTCCATAACTGCATCTTCAATTCGTTGAATCGATTTGTCTAAAGCTTTTGCAATCTCTCTATAAGAAATATTGATTTGTTTTGGTTTACCTGTTAATAAATCTCGTCCTTGAACTAACATATCTTCTGGACCTTGATCTAAATCTTCGATTGCAGCTCCGATTTGAATTTTAATTTTCTCTGCGGTTCCTTCTCCAACGAATAAGTTATGTTGCGTTCTCATGTAATAAATGATATCATTTGTAAAAACATCACCAGCAATTTTTACTGATTTATCACAAACAATTCCACCTAATGCAAGTACAGCAATTTCAGAAGTTCCTCCACCTATGTCAACAATCATGTTTCCTTTTGGCTGCATGATGTCAATACCAATTCCAATAGCTGCTGCCATTGGTTCGTGAATTAAGTAAACTTCTTTGCCATTTACACGTTCACACGATTCTTTTACCGCACGCATTTCTACCTCCGTAATTCCAGAAGGAATACAAACAACCATACGTAGGGCAGGAGTGAACATTTTTTTCTTTAAAGCTGGAATACTTTTAATAAAAAGACTAATCATCTTTTCAGAAGCATCGAAATCTGCAATTACTCCGTCTTTTAACGGGCGGATGGTTTTAATGTTATCATGGGTTTTACCCTGCATTAAACTTGCTTCTTTACCTACTGCAATAATTTTTCCAGTAACTCTATCACGAGCTACGATAGACGGACTGTCTACCACAACTTTTCCATTGTGAATAACAAGTGTATTAGCAGTACCAAGGTCCATTGCAATTTCCTCGGTCATGAAATCAAAAAATCCCATATTCGTTAAAAGGGTATTAGGTTAATTAAAATTTTAGTTTACAAAAATAACAAATTAATGTTTAAAATGACGAATTCCTGTTGTAACCATTGCAAGATTATTTTCGTTGCAGTAAGTAACACTTAACTCATCTTTGATTGAACCTCCTGGTTGAATAACAGCAGCTATTCCTGCATTATTAGCAATTTCAACACAATCTGGGAATGGGAAAAATGCATCACTTGCCATTACTGCTCCTTTTAATTCAATATTAAAAGAATTTGCTTTTTCAATTGCTTGATTTAAAGCATCAACTCGTGATGTTTGTCCTGTTCCAGATGAACATAATTGTTTGTTTTTTACTAAAACAATTGTATTCGATTTGGTGTGTTTGCAAATTTTAGATGCAAATAATAAATCTTCAATTTGTTCTTCAGTTGGTTTTAAGTTTGTAACGTAAGTTAAATGTTCTCTTGTGTCAGTGATATAATCTTTATCTTGAACCAAAATTCCGTTTAAGCAGCTACGAACTTGTTTATTTGGTAATTCTACATCGTTAATGATTAGAATAATTCTATTTTTTTTGCTTTGTAAAATAGTAATAGCTTCGTCATCGTAAGAAGGAGCGATTACAATTTCACAGAATAATTTATTTATTTCTTCTGCAGTTGCTACATCAATGTTTCCATTTGCGATTAAAACACCACCAAATGCAGAAGTTGGATCACCAGCTAAAGCTGTTAAATAAGCATCAACCATAGTTGGTTTTTGTGCAACTCCACAAGCGTTATTGTGTTTAAGGATAGCAAACGTAGGAGCTTCATTTCTAAACTCTTCCATTAATTTTACACCAGCATCAACGTCCAATAAATTATTGTAAGATAACTCTTTTCCGTGAACTTTTGTAAACATTTCATCAAAATTCCCAAAGAAAAATCCTTTTTGATGTGGGTTTTCTCCGTAACGTAAAGTTTGACCGTTTGCTTCACTGATTTTTAATACTGTTTCGTCTGTTTTAAAGTAGTTGAAAATAGCGCTATCATAGTTAGAAGAAACATGGAAAGCGCGAGTAGCTAACAATCTTCTTTCTTCTAAAGTTGTTGAACCATTACTTTCTGTAATCATGTTTAAGAATAATTCATATTCATCAACAGAAGCAACGATAACTGTATCTTTAAAGTTTTTAGCAGCAGCACGTATCAAAGAAATTCCACCGATGTCAATTTTTTCTATAATATCAGCTTCTGGTGCTTTAGAAGCTACTGTGTTTTCAAACGGATATAAATCAACAATAACTAAATCGATCTGAGGAATAGCAAATTCTTGCATTTGTTGTACATCACCTTCATGGTCTTGACGGTTCAAAATTCCTCCAAAAATTTTTGGATGTAAAGTTTTAACGCGTCCGCCTAAAATTGATGGGTAAGATGTAACGTCCTCAACAGGAACTACAGGAATACCTAAATCTTTGATAAATGTTTCTGTTCCTCCAGTAGAATAAATAACTACGTTGTTCTCGTGTAATTTTTTTACGATTGGTTCTAAACCATTTTTATCAAAAACTGATATTAATGCAGATTGAATCTTTTTAGTTGTTGTCATTATAGTTGTGTCTTGTGTTTAAGATGCAAAATTACTATTTGTTATTCATTAAATAAAAAAAAAATGAATTGATTTTCAAATATTCATACTTAAAAATATTTTACAAATTTATTGTAACAATATCTCTTGTTTTTCTACTTATATTTATATCAATTTCTATTCAATCTGAATGATTTATTTAAAGCTAATTAAAGAAAGTTTATTGTTTGCACTCAATGCATTGCGAACAAATAAATTGCGAACTTTGCTTTCTCTTTTGGGAGTTACAGTCGGGATTTTTTCGATTATTGCTGTTTTGGCTGCAGTAGATTCTATGGATAAAGGAATTCGTAAAGATTTAGCAGGAATGGATAACTCGATGTTAAACATTTTTCAATATTCTTTTTCACCAACTGATGTTCCAAAGTGGAAAATAGAACAATTTCCAGATATGAAATATGATGAATATGATTATCTAAAACGAAATGTAGCTAGTATTGACCGTATTTCTTTTAATTATTTTACCAATTCGCAAAATATAAAGTCAGAATTCGCAACTGCAAATGATGTTTCGATTTCTCCTTGTAGTTTTGATTACCAATATATAGATAATATAAAAGTCGAAAAAGGGCGTTTTTTTAATGAAAGTGAAGATGCATCTGGAAGTTCAGTAATTGTTTTAGGTTATGAAATAGCAGAAGTTTTGTTTCCGAATGTAAATCCTATAGGTCAAACTGTTCGATTGTATGGAAAACGATTTGATGTCATAGGTGTTTTAGAAAAACAAGGTTCATCTTCATTTGGACAATCAAAAGATTTGCAGGTTTTTATTCCATCAAATTTTCTAAGACAATATTATGGAGAGAATAGTAATTATCTTACTCCAGTGATCGTTGCAAAGCCAAAAAAAGGTTTTGATTCTGATATTTTCAAAGATGATATTACTTTAAAGTTACGAACATTTCGAGGGTTGAAACCTTCGGATATCGATAATTTCTTCTTAAACGAATTTGCCGGTTTGACTCAATTTATCGATAATATTGTAGGTAGCTTAAATTTAGTTGGCTGGATTATTAGTGCTTTTTCTTTATTGGTTGGAGGATTTGGTATTGCAAATATTATGTTTGTTTCGGTTAAAGAACGAACACATATTATCGGAATACAAAAAGCATTAGGCGCAAAGAATCATTTTATTTTATATCAGTTTTTATTCGAAGCCGTAATTCTTTCTTTTATCGGAGGATTGGTCGGTGTAGTTTTGGTTTATTTAATTGCGATTGTAGTAACGTCATTATCTTCATTTGAGTTTGTTTTAAGTTTTACGAATGTAATAATCGGATTGTCTTTAGCAAGTTTTATTGGTTTGATTTCAGGGATTTTACCAGCGCTTTCAGCTTCTAAATTGGATCCGGTTGAAGCAATTCGTTCTGGAATGTAAACTCAGATTATTCTATAAAAAAAAGCATTTTCGTTTTTGAAAATGCTTTTTTTATTTTATCTAACTGGACGATTTAAAATCAAATCGATATATAGATTAACGTTATCTTTTAATTTTTTACGATGTGTAACAAAATCTAAGAATCCGTGCTCTAATAAAAATTCTGATGTTTGGAAACCTTCTGGTAAATCTTTACCTGTTGTGTCTTTTACGATACGAGGTCCCGCAAATCCGATTAAAGCTCCAGGTTCAGCAATATTAATATCACCTAACATCGCATAAGAAGCAGTTGTTCCACCAGTAGTTGGATCGGTACATAAAGAAATATAAGGGATTTTTGCTTCTGCTAATTGAGCTAATTTTGCAGAAGTTTTTGCCATTTGCATTAAAGAAAAAGCAGCTTCCATCATACGTGCACCACCAGATTTGGAAATCATCATAAAAGGAATTTTATTTTTGATTGAATAATCAATTCCTCTTGCGATTTTTTCTCCAACAACAGATCCCATTGAACCACCGATAAAAGCGAAATCCATACAAGCAACTACTAAATCAGCTCCTTTAGATTTTCCTACAGCAACACGAACCGCATCTTTCAATTTGGTTTTGCTTTGTGCTTCTTTTAAACGATCTGTATATTTTTTTGTATCAACGAAATCTAAAATATCTTTTGATACAATTTTTTCAAATAATTCTGTGTATTTGTTGTCGTCGAATAAAATTTTGTAATATTCGTTACTTCCAATTCTAACGTGGTAGCCGTCTTCTGGGCTTACCCATAAGTTTGCAGCAAGTTCATCTGCATCAACAATTTTACCTGTTGGAGATTTGTACCATAAACCTTTTGGTGTGTCTTTTTTATCTTCAGTTGGGGTTTGAATCCCTTTTTCAGTTCTTTTAAACCAAGCCATATTTTAATTTTTAATAGCTTCAGCGATTTTATTACAGCGTGTTTACGTTGTTTAAATCAGAGAAAGCTTGTTCTAATCGTTTGTTGAATGTTAATTCTGATTCGCGTAACCATTTACGTGGATCATAATATTTTTTATTTGGAAGTTCTTCTCCTTCTGGATTTCCAATTTGTGTTTTTAAATAATCTATTTTAGAAACCATGTAATCTCTCGCACCTTCTGTGAAAGCAAATTGTAAATCGGTATCTAAATTCATTTTGATAACTCCGTAACCAATAGATTCTCTGATTTCTTCTAATGTCGAACCTGATCCTCCATGGAATACAAAATCAATTGGATTAGCTGTAGTTTCGTACTTTTGCTCAACAAATTTTTGAGAATTGTCTAAAATTTTTGGAGTCAATTTTACGTTTCCTGGTTTGTAAACACCATGAACATTTCCGAAAGCTGCTGCGATTGTGAAACGAGGAGAAACTTTCATTAATTCTTCGTAAGCGTAAGCTACTTCTTCTGGTTGTGTGTATAATTTTGAAGAATCAACATCTGAATTGTCAACTCCGTCTTCTTCACCACCTGTGATTCCTAATTCAATTTCTAAAGTCATTCCCATTTTACTCATACGCTCTAAATATTTTTTAGAGATTTCTAAGTTTTCTTCGATTGGTTCTTCAGAAAGATCAATCATGTGAGAAGAGAATAATGGTTTACCAGTTTCAGCAAAGAATTTTTCGCTTGCATCTAATAATCCATCAATCCAAGGTAATAATTTTTTTGCACAATGATCTGTGTGTAAAATTACAGTTGCACCGTATAATTCTGCTAATTCATGTACGTGTTTTGCACCAGAAACGCATCCTGCAATAGCTGCTTTTTCATTTTCATTTGACAAACCTTTTCCAGCCATAAATAATCCTCCTCCGTTAGAGAACTGAATGATAACAGGAGCATTTAATTTTGCTGCTGTTTCCATTACACCATTGATATTGCTAGAATTTGTTACGTTAATTGCAGGTAAAGCAAATCCTTTTTCTTTTGCATATCTGAAGATTTCTTGAACTTGATCACCTGTTGCTACTCCAGGTTTAATGTTATGTGCCATATTTTAGTTGTGTTTTTTTTGTTTAATTTAAATGTTTACAAAAATAGTAATTTTATTAAAATGGATAGTTAATTCCTACATTTAAAACAGCATCGCTTAAATTAAATTCTTTGAACCATCTTTCACCAGGAGATTTTCCTGGATTGTAAGTCTTAAATCCTACGTCACAACGGATTACAAAAAAACCTAAATCGTAGCGAATTCCAAGTCCTGTTCCAAGAGCAATTTCTTCTAAAGATTCAAATCCTTTAAATTTCATTGCATCGTCTTGAACATTGTCTAAAACATTCCAAATATTTCCTGCATCTGCAAATAAACCAAGGTTCCATTTTCCTGTTAAATTAAAACGATATTCTGCAGAAAATAATAATTTCATGTTTGCTTCGTTAAAATCATTTATTCCACCACTACTTCCTGGTCCTAAACGATAAGATTGCCATGCGCGGTTGTCATTTGAACCTCCGGCAAAATAACTTCGAGAAAAGGGAATGCTTTTTGAATTTCCGTACGGAATTGCAATACCTCCAAATGCTCTAAACGCTATAATTTTTTTGTTGCCTAAATCTATGTATTTTATAAAATCAACTTCTCCTTTTATATATTGTGAATAGGCTACGTCGAATAAAGTTTTTGAACCGTCTTCGCGAATGTTGTTTTTTTGAAGTTTAGAAAGTAAACTTGCTATATTTCCTGCTGATTCAATTTTAGTTTTAAGGATAAAAAACTCATTGTCATCAATATTTGTTCTTGACGATTGCGTGAATGTAATGTTTGACGCAAGTATTAAGTTGTTTTCAGTAAGTCTATTTTTTCGTTCATTAATGCTACTTACCGTTTTGTATTCTGGAGAATTATCTGCAATTGTTGTGTCTCCAGCTAAAACGTCTTGTATAAAATGATCAGGGCCATCATTACCAATATCCAAATTTCCTTGATTGTTTAAATAATTTGGATTAGTATCTGTACCTCTTGAAATTGCGTTTAATGTATTGTAAGAAGATTTGTAAACATTAAAATAATTTCCAGGATTTAAGTTTCGAACATATTGTAAATTCAATAAATCCAAATTGAAATTTGTTCTTCTGCGTGGACTCCAATTGTAGTTGTAAACAGCAGTTAAGTTTCTTTTGTCAAGACCGATATTTTGTTGACTTGAAAATCCTAAACTTATATTGGTAACTGGAAACATTCTTCTAGGTAGAATTTTATCGGTATCTGTGAAGAATACAAATCGAGGAAAGGATAATTTAACATCGGCTCCATATTCTAAGATGTCAAAAAAAGAATTTTCGACACTTCTATATTTACTTGCAGACGAACCAATACTTCCGCGAACACCAACACTTAAAATTTCAGCTCCTTTAAAAACATTGTTGAAATCATAGTTTAGACTTCCTAGAATTCCAAAATCTTGAATGTTTGAATGTGTTACGTCTATAGATGGTCTAAAAACCGCTCTTTGTTTTGGAACTAAAGTAATGTTAGTTATCAAGGATTGTCCCGTACTATCTGCTGGATCTTTTACAAATTCGATTGATGGATAATTGAAAACTCGTAAATTACTTAATGAACGAGAAGTTAATAATCTTCTGCTATCGCTATATTTTGTTTCTGGCTCTAAGAAAATGGTATTTGTTAAAACTTTAGGGCGATAGTTCAAAGGACCTTCACTTAAAATTTTAACTCCATTATAATCAATCGTGTCCGTTAACATTCTTCGATTGCTAGCGGTTTTGTTTAATGTGTAAACATTAACTTTACTTAGTGTATATATTTTAAAAGGTTCTTTTATTAAAGAATCACCTGTTTTTACTGTTTTGTCATTGATTATTAGGTTGATGTCTGCTTTGTGATTTTTTCCAATTGTATCAATCTCATAATTAATAAATGTTTTCTGAAAATCGTAAGCACCATTATCTCTAAATAATGTTGTAATTCGCTCTCTCTCTTCGTCTAAAATTGCGCTGTTATATTGTTTATTTAGTTTGATTAATGAGCGTTTTTCATTCAAATTATACAAAGTTTCTAAATCTTTAGAATATACTGTTGAATATAAACTATCAATATAAAACGGTTCGCCTGTAGTAATTGTGTAATCAACCTTAGCTTCTTTAAGTTTAATTGAGTCGATTTTATAATCCACCTTAGTGTTGAAAAAACCACGGTTGAAATAGTAATTTCGTAATCGTAATGTTGATTTTTTTGCTTGATCTTCATTCAAAAGAACCGGTTTTTCTCCAAGATTTTTCAAAGAATTGCTAATTCCTGAAACTAAAAACGACTTTCCTAAACGATCGGTTTGTTTTTCTGACAAAACAGAAATTAAAAAACGATTGGTATTTGGATTTCTTTTTAACCAAGCGTTATATGAAGAGTCTGCATTAACCTTTGCTAAATTATATAATTGCAAACGAATTCTCATCCCAAATAAATTGGAATTTGGATGTTGGTATAATTGACCTTTTATGGCATCAGAAGATTCCTTTTTGCCATTTTTTGAAATCTCATTTTTCATTAAAAGTTGTTCGCCATCTGGTACTCTTTTTGTCAAAGAGCAAGAATACAAAATCATGCTTGAAATGATAACTATTGCTGTTTTAGAGATGTATTTTTTCAAAGTCGTAATAAAATAGAATGTAAAAATACAATTTTTTGTTTACCAAAAGATTCTATTTTTTCGAGATTATGATATTGTAAAAACATTATTTGTTTTGTTTCTATTTATTATGAGTTTTACTTTATAAATTTGCCTAATATTAAATAGAAAATATGATAAGTAAAAATCAAATAAAGCAAATCAGTCAATTGAAACAAAAGAAATTTCGTGAGATTGAACAGAAATTTATCGCTGAAGGAATTAAAGTGATTCAAGAGCTTATTGCATCAGATTTGAAATTAATTCATATTTATTCAACAGAAGATTTTGACTTTGGTGTTCAACCAAACTTAATAAGTCAAATTTCTGAATCCGATTTAAAGAAAATTTCTGCATTAACGAATCCAAATACTTGTTTGGCAGTTTTTGAAATTCCAGCTTTACCACAACCAAAAACGGAAGGTTTGCAAGTTGCTTTGGATGATATTCGTGATCCAGGAAATTTAGGAACTATAATCCGACTTTGTGATTGGTTTGGAATTTCTGATTTAATCTGTAGCGAAACAACGGTTGATGTTTATAATCCGAAAGTGGTTCAGGCAACCATGGGTTCTATTACTCGAGTTAATATTCATTATGTTGATTTAAAAAAATATCTCGAACAAACGGATTTACCTATTTATGGAACCTTTATGGATGGAGAAAATATTTATAATGAGAAATTAGCAACAGATGGAATAATTGTAATGGGAAATGAAGCAAATGGAATTTCTGCTGAAATTGAAAAATTGGTAAGCAATCGAATTTCAATTCCAAGATTTGGAACTTTACAAGCGACAGAAAGTTTAAATGTAGCTACAGCAACAGCAATTACTTTGAGCGAATTTAGAAGATAACAAAAAAGCTATATCGTTTTGATATAGCTTTTTTTATGTTTTTATTGAAATGTAAAGTTGACTAAGATTGCTCTTGTTTTCATCGATTCAATACCTCCAGTCCATGGACTTTGTGCATTTCGGTCTCTTACCAATTCGTCGCCAATTCCGAATGAGCCACGTACTGATGGAGTGAATTTGAAATGTTCGAAATAGAAATCGATTCCTAAACCAAGTTCATAATTAGAACTCCATTTTTTTACACGAAATTTCCCTGCGTAATTATCGTCTTTAGAATCTTGATTACTTCCTAAATTTAAAGATTGAGAAAAACCACCAAGTACAAACGGACGAATATTTCCAGTTCTCATCGCTGAGAATTTTAATAAAAGCGGAAAATTTATGTAAGTTGAATTGATTGTTCTTATTTTAGATAAATTATTTCCTTCTGCTAGTTGTGGAAAAAAAAGTGTTTTTTTTCCGTAATATAATCCAGGTTCAAAGCGTAAGCTTAAATATTCTGTTAATCTCAAATTGGTGATAAAACCAACGTTAAATCCACCAGTTGTATTTACTTGAATTTCTTGTCCATTGTTTTTAATTTGGTAACCTTCTGTATAATTAATTTTATAATTATATGTGTTGAAACCAAGAAAATATCCCCAATGAACTCTTTGTTTATCCATTTCTTGTTGGTTTTTGTATGGATTTTTTCCAAACATATTTTGAGCAACACTTGTTACCGAAATAAAAAGACAAGCAATTACAATTAGTTTTTTCATAGTTTACTTTGATGATTCATAAATTGTAGCAACTCCCATTGTTTGAGGATGATGCTTTACATTCTTAAACCCAACTTTTCTCAAAATATTGTTTAACTCTTCCCCAAAAGGAAAGTTTTTTGCAGATTCTGATAAATATTCATACGCCTGTTGATCTTTAGAGAACATTTTTCCCATAAAAGGAACCACAACTTTTGTATAAAAATTATATCCTTGTTTTAAAGGAAATTTAGTTGGAACTGAAGTTTCTAATATAATAAAAATTCCGTTCGGTTTTAACACTCTTAAAATTTCTGCTAAACCTTTTTCTAAAGTCTCGAAATTTCTAATACCAAAGCCAACTGTTATGGCATCAAAAGTGTTGTCATCGAAAGGTAAATTTTCTGAATCTCCCAAAATCATTTCGATTTGTTTGTCCAATTTCAAAGTTTTTACTTTTACTTTTCCAACATCAAGCATTCCTTGTGAAAGGTCTAAACCTACAATTCTGCTTGCATTTGTTTTAGATAAAAAAATCGCCATGTCACCAGTTCCAGTTGCAATATCTAAGATAGAATTCGGCTTTTTATCAGCAACCATTTTCAATACATTTCTCCTCCAACCTTGATCTGTTCCTAACGAAATCATTCGATTTAAGTTGTCGTAATTACCAGAAATGGTGTTAAACATTTGGGCAACTTGTTCTTTTTTACCCAAGTTAGAATCTTTATATGGATTGATTTGTTTTGACATTTTCCTTTTTAATTTCTACAAATATAAGGAATTCTTAAAAAGGAAATTTAATTTTCATGATTGTTCTACTGATATATAATAACTATTTTAGTATGGATTTTCTGTGTTGAGTTTTTTATTGTTATTTAGCAAACAATTAAATGATTTTAATTTATATGAAAAAGAAAATTAATAAATATTCTTTGTGGTTTGTGAATGTTTTGGCTGTTCTAAATATATTTTTGTTAGTTGCAGATTTTACTTTTCCTAAAACGCAAACCGAAATTTTTCTTGATAAAATTACTTCTAGAGGAGTTGATGGAAGAAAAAGTAAAAAACAAATTATTATCAAGTTTGATAAGCTTGTTTTTTATGGAAATACAAATGTTTCTAAAACCTTGAATGGTAATTCTAATAACTCTTATTTTTTAGAGAAAAATAAATTTTTGCAGAATAATGTTTTTGTGAAGGTTGTAAATAAGGATAGTGGATTTTCTGATAGTGTTTTTATTGGTTATCACTGTTACAATGCTTATTTTTTGTATTTGTTATTTTTGAGTTTATTTTGTTATGCTTTTTTGCTTTATAATTTGAGAGCTCGTGATTTTTTTAATTTGATTCCTTATTTTTCTATTCCAATCGGAATCGTATTTTTGATAAATATTTTAGTGCAATATTCATAAAAAAGCCAGAACTTTTGTTCTGGCTTGGTATTTTTAGATTGCGAATGAAGCTTGTTTTTCAGCGTCTAAAGCATTGAAACGAGCTTGACATTCTTCGATTAAAGCAATTGCAGCTGCTTTATCTCCGAATCCGTTAGTTTCTACTTTTTTCTTTTCTAAATCTTTATAAACTTGGAAGAAGTGTTCGATCTCTAATAATTTGTGTTCGTTAACGTCTTTTAAGTCATTTAATTTATTCATGATTGGATCTCCTGTAGGAACACAAATGATTTTTTCGTCTTGTCCTTTATCGTCAGACATATAGAAAACACCAACTGGTTTTACTTCTACAATTAATCCTGGAATCATTGGTTCTGTTACTAAAACTAAAACGTCTAATGGATCGTTATCTAAAGCTAAAGTTTCAGGAATGAATCCGTAATCTGCTGGATACATCATTGAAGAGAATAATAAACGGTCGAAACGCATTTTTTTCAATTCAAAATCAAATTCGTATTTGTTTCTGCTTCCAGTAGGTATTTCGATAAATGCATCGAATTTTTCAAAATTTGCCATAATGCTTTTATGTGTAATATTTAATTGTCAAAAAAATTGGATGCAAAAGTAAGCTAAAATCCAAATTATTACAACTTTATCTGTGAAAATAGTCTTAAAACTGAAATCCGAAACCAATTTTTGCTCCAAATTTATGAGCTCCTGGATTTTCTAAATAGTTTCCTCTCCAAGTAAAATCAACTCTTATTAATTTGAAGATGTTTCCAACTCCAACATAATATTCGTAATATATTTTATCAGTTGGCGCTACATAATGAATGTTTGAAGCGTTAATTGCTTTGTTTGCATCTGATACCGTTCCGTAAGCTCCTCTAAATCCGATGATTTCTCTAAGATTTAAATCTCTAACATAAGGAATTCTAGAAAATAAACGCCCTTCGAAATTATGTTCTAAATGTAAAGTGACATACGTATCGGTAACAAATTCGTAATAGTTTAATTGACTAAATGCGTTTTCGATTCTAAAATACGATTGGTTACCAGGAATTACGCTCATTAATCCTAATGGAACGGTTCCGAATGTTTTTCCTGCTTCAATAATAGGTGTTAATCTTCCGAATCCACCAACCCAAAATGGATGTTTATAGAAAACTTGAACTTTCTTGTAATCAAAATCACCATCAAGCATTCCTTTTACTCCTAAACTATAATTCACGAATAATCTTGCATAATCATAATTTACATCAATTCGGTCAACTCCATATCCAATATATTTTCTTTTTGGAGTATAATCAACAGATAAATTTATTTCTGATTGTTTTAATTGTTGTTCAATAGTTCCAGTTTTTAAATCTAAATAATCTAAACTAAATGTTGGTGAAGCTGTTTTTAAGGTTTTGTAATTTAAAGACGTTGAAAATTTTAAATTTTTAGCAGGTTCGATTTCTAAACCTGCCGTACTTGTATTGATATTAGATAATTTTGAATTATCTCCACTTGCAAATAAAGCACTCGATGCAAAACTTCTTCCAAGTACATCAACAATTGGCGATAAACTTGCTCCAATTTGTTCTACATCTCTACGATTTCCAGCATATATCATGAAACGATTTCTTTTGTTTAGCATGTATTTTGCAGAGATTCCATACTTGAATTTGTCATCTTTAATACCATAGGCAAGGAAACCTTCTAAACGCCAATAATCATTTGGGCCAAAATAGGTTCTTCCGCCAACTCTGATTCTTGTTCCTTCAACATCATTAAATCCTAAAGAAGAGAAAATAGGACCGTAGTCAAAATTTCCAAACTGGATATATTCACTAGATAGTACACTTACTAAATTCATGTAACTATTGAATCTTTTGTTTTCTTTTAGCGCATCTAACATTTCATAGATTCCCATTTCTTCTTCAGAAAGAGGTTCAAATCGGTATGATTCCCAAAAGGCATCGTCACGAGCCATTATATTTTCATCATAAGTGTTGATTTCACTAGTGTAGAAGTTTTCTGGACGTTTTAGATTGAATTGATGATCTTTGTAATAAGTAGTTCTTTTCCCATAAACACCTTTAGATTCGTCTTTTTTGCTAATGCTAAAATCCGTCATCATGTGGTCTTTTGTCAATAAGAAGACGGAGTCGTCAAAAACTTCAAATTCTTGTTCTACATAAATATCTTTTACCCAGTTGATATTTACACCTTTGCTTACTGCTAAATTTATTTTTTTGATTGCCCAAGTTGAATCATTAACCCAGAAATCTCCTTTGAAAGTAAGTTCACCTTTTCTTCTTGGATAAAAAACGATGTTGTAACACCATTTATTTCCAATAAAAGTACTGTCAGCTAAAACATAATTGTAAACATTTATACCCGTTGTTGAAAGTGGACTTACGAAATCTTTGTCGTAAAATCGGATATAATTGTCATAGATATTATAATCAACATATAAATCATTAATAAATGAAATTATGTGTTGATTGTTTTCAAACCCAGAGTTTTTATTCCCTTTTAATAATTCTTTCTTTCTTTTTTTTATATTATCGCCATAAATCATAGAAGCTTTTTCATTGATGAAAATGGGAAGATAAGTTTTTCCTGTAGTTGAAGAAGTGTCAACATGATTGAAAATAAATTCCATTCCATTAAAAATGCGATTTTTCATAAAAGCACTGTCAATAGAATTCATATCAAATTCTACTTTTTCGTATTTTGAATATTGATATTGGTCGTATTTATAAAGTCCGTTTTTACGTTTATTTGCCCAAATCTTGCGTAAAATATCAATAGCTGGATTGTCTTTTTTTGAAGTTTTTCCAGCATAGATTTTCATTTCTTCAAGCGTGTTGTCTTCCTCGAGTTCGATATTTAAATTAAGTGTTGAAGCTGATTTTAAAGAGATAAATTTATCTGCATATCCAACATAAGAGATAACTAAAGTGTCGTGTTTTGAATTTGATTCTAGATAAAATTTTCCAATTTCATTAGTAATAACTCCTTCAGATGAATTTTTAAAATAGACACTTACATATGCAAGTGGCTGGTTATTATTTTCTTTTACAACTCCACTAACTTTAGTTTGTGCATAAAAATTAAGTGAAAATATTAAGAAAAATAGATGTATAAGTGTTTGTTTAAGTGGCTTCATAAAAAAAAACTCCAACGTTTAGGTTGGAGTATCAAATATATTAGTTTTTTTTCTATTTATAAGCTACTTTTTTAACAGCTTTTATTACGTCGTTTGAATTTGGTAACCATTCTTTTAATAAAACTGGAGAGAATGGAGCAGGTGTATCTGCTGTCGTAATTCTTTGGATTGGTGCGTCTAAGAAATCAAATGCTTTTTCTTGAACGATGTAAGTAATTTCTGATGAAACTGATGCGAATGGCCAAGCTTCTTCTAAAATTACCAAGCGATTTGTTTTCTTAACCGAGTTGATGATACAATCAAAATCCAATGGACGTACAGTTCTTAAATCGATAACTTCGCAAGAAATTCCTTCTTTTTGTAATTCTTCAGCAGCAATTAAAGCTTCTTTGATGATTTTACCAAAAGAAACAATCGTAACATCTGTTCCTGGTCTTTTGATATCAGCAACGCCTAACGGAATTGTGTATTCTCCTTCAGGAATTTCTCCTTTATCACCATACATTTGTTCTGATTCCATAAAAATAACTGGGTCGTTATCACGGATTGCAGATTTTAATAAACCTTTTGCATCGTAAGGAGTAGAAGGAACGACAACTTTTAAACCTGGAGTATTTGCATACCAATTTTCAAAAGCTTGTGAATGTGTTGCTGCTAATTGCCCAGCTGATGCTGTAGGTCCACGAAAAACCATTGGCATATTAAATTGTCCACCAGACATTTGACGCATTTTTGCTGCGTTGTTTATAATTTGGTCGATTCCAACAAGTGAAAAGTTGAATGTCATAAATTCTACAATCGGACGTAATCCGTTCATAGCCGAACCAACTGCGATACCTGCAAAACCTAATTCTGCAATTGGAGTGTCAATAACACGTTTTGGTCCGAATTCATCTAACATTCCTTTTGAAGCTTTGTAAGCACCATTATATTCAGCAACTTCTTCTCCCATTAAATAAATGGTTTCATCGCGACGCATTTCTTCGCTCATCGCTTCGCAAATTGCTTCTCTAAATTGTATAGTTCTCATAATGTATTATCGTAATTAATAGGAACACAAAAATATAAAAATATAATTTGTTTGGCTTCTTTTTGAGAATAAATTATAATTAAGGTTTTTTACTTTAATCGATGTTTTTGATTTTATTTAATTCCGTCATATTTAAAATTTGAACCATTCCATTTATAGATTAAATTTTTCTTTGTAACTGTTCCTTCTTTATTTATTAACGGAATATACAAAATGTTGTTTTTCAAAGTAATTAATTCAACTGGACGTTCAGGTCTGTCAACTACGCTGAAAAAATTAAACTCACAATGAATCGATGAAAGTGATTGATTTTTTGTTTTAAAAGCTTTTGTAGCGATTAATTTATTGTTAGAAATTTTATATGCAAAAACGCTTTGCGTTGCATCTTTTGTAGAATATATGGAATTGTTTATCGTCAAATAAATGGTTTCTTTTTTGTTGGTTTTTATTGAATATATTTTTGAAATGAAAGATTGTGCATCTTCATTTGCTGTTTTTAGATTCGAATTGATTTTTCCGTTATCGTTAAATTGAATAATTTGGTCGAAGAAACGCATTGTTCCACCTTGATTATTATCCCAACTGTAAATTCTCAACTTTTTGTCAGAAGAAGTTGCAATTCGAATATCGGTTTCTTCTTGTAGTTTTTTAAAGGAATATTCTAAGCTTCTTGGATTTTTTTCAATAATTTGATTAAATTGCTTAGCAAATGAGCTTGAAAGTTCAGCATTTTCTTGCATTTGTTTATATGCTTTTATCAAATTTTCTTCTAGAGTTGCTAATTCATTTTTGTCTTGTACGATTTCGTACTTAATAAGATTAGATTGTTGATTGCTGTAAACATTAAAGTTTAGTAATGAGATAATTCCGAAAATAAATGTAGTTTTTGACATAAGTTTTTTTGTTTGGATTCAAAAATATCTATAATTTTCTTTAATTCTAATTTATTTTAATGAAATCAATATTTTTTATATTAAATCAAAATGAGCAGTTGATAATAAAGAAAAAAATCTCATTTGTGATATTGTTAATTTTTTTTACGTATTTTCATTAAAACATATTTTAATGTTGTTATTTCGGATGTAAAATGAATTTATTTTAAAAAATTGGATTTTCTACTAAAAAATATTATGCACGCATACTATTTATATAAATAAATTTTTTATCTTCGTTTTTATTAAAACATTAATCTAAAAAACTTACAATAAATGAAAATATTAGTTTGCATCAGCCACGTGCCTGATACTACTTCGAAAATCAATTTCACCAACGGAGATACAGAGTTCGATACAAATGGTGTTCAGTTTGTTATCAATCCTAATGATGAGTTTGGATTAACTCGTGCTATTTGGTTCAAAGAAAAACAAGGTGCTCACGTAACTGTTGTTAATGTTGGTGGTGCAGAAACTGAAGCTACAATTCGTAAAGCTTTAGCTATTGGTGCAGATGAAGCTATTCGTGTTAACGCTAATCCAACTGATGGATTTTTCGTTGCTAAACAGTTAGCTGAAGTAGTTAAAAACGGTGGTTATGATTTAGTAATTGCAGGAAAAGAGTCTTTAGATTATAATGGAGGAATGGTTCCAGGAATGTTAGCTACAATTTTAGGCTATAATTTTGTGAATTCTTGTGTTGGAATCGAAGTTGATGGAAATACTGCTAAAGTAACTAGAGAAATCGACGGAGGTAAAGAAATTTTATCTGCTGGATTACCTTTAGTTGTTGGTGGACAAAAAGGAATTGTTGAAGAGAAAGATTTACGTATTCCAAACATGCGTGGAATTATGACGGCTCGTACAAAAGCTTTAAATGTTGTTGAGCCAACAGGTGATGCAGCTTTAACTAAAGTTGTTAAATACGAAAGTCCAGCTCCAAAATCTGCTTGTAAAATCGTTAGCGCAGATAATTTAGATGAGTTAGTAAGCTTATTACATAACGAAGCTAAAGTAATCTAATCACTTCAATTTATTTATTCATTACAAAATTAAAAGAGTATGTCAGTTTTAATATATGCTGAATCAGCAGAAGGAAAATTTAAAAAAGTTGCATTAGAATTAGCTTCTTATGCAAAAAAAGTTGCAGAATCTTTAGGGACAACTGTAACTGCTGTAACAATCAATGCATCTGATGTTTCTGAATTAGGAAACTACGGAGTTGATAAAGTTTTAAAAGTATCTAACGATAAATTAAATAAATTCAGTGCTAAAGCTTACGCTGATGTAATCAAACAAGCTGCACAAAAAGAAGGAGCTAAGGTTGTTGTTCTATCTTCAACTACAGATTCTTTATACTTAGCTCCAATCGTAGCTGTTAATTTAGAAGCAGGATTTGCTTCAAACGTTGTTGCTTTACCAGTTTCAACAAGTCCTTTCCAAGTAAAAAGAAATGCTTTTTCAACTAAAGGATTTAACGTTACTGAGATTTCTTCAGACGTAAAGGTATTAGCTTTAGCTAAAAACTCTTTCGGATTAGTTGAAGCTTCAGGAGCTGCTGCTGCAGAAGATTTTGCTCCAGCTTTAAATGATGCAGATTTTGCTATCGTTGTAGAAAGTGTTGAGAAAGTTACAGGAAAAGTAACTATCGCTGATGCTGAAATCGTTGTTTCTGCAGGTCGTGGATTAAAAGGTCCAGAGAATTGGGGAATGATTGAAGAATTAGCTGCTGTTTTAGGAGCTGCTACTGCTTGTTCAAAACCAGTTTCTGATTTAGATTGGAGACCTCACTCTGAGCACGTTGGACAAACAGGTAAGCCAGTTGCTGCGAACTTATATATTGCAGTTGGTATTTCTGGAGCTATTCAACACATTGCGGGTATCAACTCATCTAAAGTAAAAGTGGTTATCAATACAGATCCAGAAGCTCCTTTCTTCAAGGTTGCTGATTACGGAGTTGTTGGTGATGCTTTCCAAGTTGTACCAGCTTTAATCGCTAAATTAAAAGAGTTCAAAGCTAAAAACGCTTAGTTCTTTTTAAAAATATAAAAACCCATTTGGGCTATTAAAATAAAGTAGTATCTTTGTTTTAATAGCCCTTTTTTTGGTTAGGAAATATATGAGTTTAGTAAAATTAGTTATAAAGGGAATTTCGTACAGTCATACGCAGAATGGTGCTTATGCGCTGATTTTAAACGAAGTTGATGGCGATAGAAAACTTCCGATTGTCATTGGAGCTTTTGAAGCACAATCAATTGCTATCGCTATTGAAAAAGAATTAAAACCACCAAGACCATTAACACACGATTTGTTCAAAAATTTTGCAGATCGTTTTGATATTGTTATCAATCAGGTTATCATTCATAAATTGGTTGATGGCGTTTTCTTTTCAAGTATTATTTGTGAACGCGATGGGATTGAAGAAATTATCGACGCTCGTACATCAGATGCTATTTCATTAGCTATTCGTTTTAAAGCACCTATCTTTACTTACAAAAACATCTTAGATAAAGCTGGTATTTATTTGAATGATGGAGTTGTTGATGGAAATGAAGAAGAAGATGACGATATCGATGATGTTCTTGAAGAAATTTTTACAAATATCGAACCATCAAAACCAGTTGAAAAAGTAAACGAATATGCACATTTTTCTCTTAAAGAATTAAATGACTTATTAGCAAACGCTGTTGCAAATGAAGATTACGAAAAAGCAGCTCGTTTACGTGATGAAATTTCTAGAAAACAAGAATAAATAAAACTTATGAAGCAATATTTAGATTTAGTAAAACACGTTATTGAAACTGGTGTTCAAAAAGGTGACCGAACTGGAACTGGAACAAAAAGTGTTTTTGGTTACCAAATGCGTTTTGATTTAAACGAAGGTTTTCCGATGGTTACCACTAAAAAAGTTCACTTAAAATCAATCATTCACGAATTGTTATGGTTCTTGAAAGGTGAAACAAATATTGCTTATTTAAAAGAAAATGGCGTTCGTATTTGGGACGAATGGGCTGATGAGAATGGCGATTTAGGACCAGTTTACGGTTACCAATGGCGTAATTGGAACGGCGAAGAAATCGATCAAATCTCGGAATTGATTGAAACTTTAAAAACAAATCCAAACAGTAGAAGAATGTTGATTTCTGCTTGGAATCCAAGTGTTTTGCCAGATACATCGGTTTCGTTCGCAGAAAATGTTGCAAATAATAAAGCTGCATTGCCACCTTGTCACGCCTTCTTTCAGTTTTACGTAGCCGAAGGTAAATTATCTTGCCAGTTATACCAACGTAGTGCGGATATTTTCTTAGGAGTTCCATTTAATATTGCATCTTATGCGTTGTTTACGATGATGGTTGCCCAAGTTTGTGGTTTAGGATATGGTGATTTTATCCATACTTTTGGAGATGCTCATATTTATAACAATCACATCGAACAATTGGAATTGCAATTATCACGTGAACCAAAACCATTACCGACGATGAGGTTAAATCCTGAAGTGAAAAATATTTTCGATTTTACTTATGATGATTTTACCTTAGAAAATTACGAACCGCATCCTGCAATTAAAGGTCAAGTTTCAGTTTAATATGGAAATAATTCTTGTTGCAGCGGTCGCTGAAAATAATGCGCTAGGAAAAGATAATGCGATGATTTGGCATTTACCAGATGATTTTAAACATTTTAAAAGTTTAACCACAGGGCATTTTATTTTGATGGGAAGAAAAACGTTTGAAAGTTTTCCCAAACCATTACCAAATCGCACGCATTTGATTATCTCTAGAAATACCAATTACCAAGTTCCTGAAAATTGTTTTGTTTTTCAATCGATTGATGAAGCCATCAAATTTACACAAGATAAAAATCAAGATAAACTTTTTGTAATTGGTGGAGGACAAATCTATATACAAACTATTGATTTAGCTACCGAACTTTCGATTACAGAAGTTCATGAATTGTTTAATGCTGATACATATTTCCCAGCAATTAATAAAAATGTTTGGAAATCAGTTGAAGTTGTTCATCACGAAACAGACGAAAAACATAAATATGCCTTTGATATAATTACTTACAAACGGAATAATGAATAAATTTTTCATCATCTTATTTTTGAGTTTTTCGAGTTTGATTCAAGCTCAAGATTTAGATGTAGAATTAGTAAAAAGTATTCCAAATTCAAAAGGTATCCAATTTGCTTCATTTGACCATTTAGGAGATTTTTATTTGGTTAAGAATAATCAATTAACCAAACAAACGAAAGAAAAAAGTTATAATTACAGTAATTTACTTTACGGAGAAGTAACTTCGATTGATATTCGAAATCCCTTTCAAATTCTTGTTTTCTATAAAGATTTTCAAAGCTTTGTAGTTTTAGATAATCAATTAAATGAAATTTCGAATGTTAATTTTAGCGTTCAATTTCCTGAATTAGATGTGATTTCGGTCAGTGCTTCGAACAAAAATCAGTATTGGGTTTTGGACGGAATTTCAAGACGTATTTTTATTTTTGATGTAGGACAAAATATATTGAAACCTGTTTCTGTTCCTTTCGAAAATAAATTTTCTGATTGGAATTCAAATGCAAACTCGTTTTTTATAGAATCAAATCAAATCATTTATACTTTTGATATTTACGGAAAAGTTTCTCAAAATCCTTTTTCAACCAAATTTGATAAAATTGATTTGATTTCATCCACAACTTTTATCAGTCAATACAGTCAAGATTTGTTTTATCATAATTTAGATTCAAATCAAAACTTAAAAATCAATCTGAAGAATAATAACATCGTTTCATTTCAAATTAATAATGAAATTTTAACTATTTTTACAGATACAGAAATTAATATTTACAAATTAAAATTACCATAAATGCAAGTTGCAATAGCAGGGAATATTGGAGCAGGGAAAACAACTTTGACTCGATTACTTTCAAAACATTTTAAGTGGGAACCGCATTTTGAGGATGTAGTTGACAATCCATATTTAGATGATTTTTATCATTCGATGGATCGTTGGTCATTTAACTTACAAATTTATTTCTTAAATAGCCGTTTTCGTCAAGTTTTAAAGATGAAAGAAAGCGGAAAAAATACCATTCAAGACCGTACGATTTACGAAGATGCACATATTTTCGCTCCAAATTTACATGCAATGGGATTGATGGGAAATCGTGATTACGAAAATTACAAATCACTTTTTGAATTGATGGAACAATTGGTTGGAGCTCCAGATTTGTTGATTTATCTGAGAAGTTCAATTCCAAATTTAGTTGGTCAAATTCACAAACGTGGGCGTGAATATGAAAATACAATTTCCATCGATTATTTAAATCGTTTGAACGAACGTTACGAAGCTTGGATTCAAACGTACAATAAAGGTAAATTATTGATTATAGATGTTGATAATATTAATTTTGTTGATAATCCTGAAGATTTAGGAAATATCATCAATAGAATCGACGCAGAAATCAACGGATTATTCTAAAAATATGCAGTGTTTAAAAATGTTTTTTTCGAGCAATTGGAAAAGTGTTTTTAAGCACTTTTTTTTTGCTATTCTGTTTTTTTCTACAAATGCCAATGCGCAAAGTTTTGATGATTGGTTTGTTGAAGGAAATTATTACACAGGATCGATTCTTCCGCATAACGAACAAATTTCTCATTTGATAACTGCCAAACCAGATGGTTTTCTTTTAAGTTTTAATCGAAAAACGTTAGGAGCAAAACCTTGGGAAAGTTTTTATAATTTTCCTGATTATGGATTTACGCTTCATTACCAAAACAATCACAACCCCGAATTAGGTAATTTATATGGAGCTTTCGCACATTTGAATTTTTATTTTTTCAATCGAAATTTACAACTTCGAATTGCACAAGGAATCGCTTATGCAACTAATCCGTATGACCGAGAAACCAATTTTAGAAATTTAGCTTACGGAACTAAATTTATGCCTTCGACTTTTTTTTCTCTGAATTATAATAGACAGAATATTTGGAATGGAATCGGATTCCAAACGGGTTTGGTTTTTATTCATCATTCAAATGCAACGTTCAAATCTCCAAATACAAGTACAAATACGGTCGGGTTTCAAATTGGTTTAAATTATGCATTTGACCATCAAGAACCAAATCGACGTTTCAATTCGCAAGCCGATAATTTTGATACAAAAATGAAATATGTTATCAGTTTCAAAACGGGTGTGAACGAAGGTCATATTATTGGAATGGGACAAAAGCCTTTTTATCATATCAATGCTTATGCAGAAAAACGTTTGAATCGAACGGGTTCTGTGCAATTAGGAACTGAATTGTTTCTGTCAGAAACTGTAAAAGAGATTATTCCACTTTTAGCGAGTTCGTTTCCTGAAGCGAATATGTCTGTAGATACCGATTATAAACGAGTTGGTGTTTTTGCAGGTTATGAAATGTATTTGAGTAAGTTTAGTATTGAAGGACAAATGGGTGTTTATGTTTACGACCAATACAAAGTAAATGGAAGTTTATATCAACGTTTGGGGTTGAAATATAATGTTACGGAACGTATTTTTGGCTCCGTAAGTTTGAAAACGCATTTTGCAAAAGCCGAAGCTTTGGAGTTTGGTGTTGGGATTAAATTTTAGTTTATGAAATATTTTGTATATCTAGTTTTCGTTTTTCTGATTTTTACATCTTGTAATAACGGCGATTCGTGTTTTTCAAATTCCGGAGATTCAGTTACTCAAACTTTAGGATTGCCTTCTTTTGATGTAATTGACATACCGAAAGGATTTACTGTTGAAATTATTGAATCTTCCCAATCAAAAATTGAAATAGAATCCAAAGAAAACTATTTATCGAATTTAGATTTTCAGGTTCAAGATTCTCAATTGACAATGACTAATGCGATGAGTTGTTCAATGTTCCATAGTTATGAAATTGCAAAAGTTCGAATTTACACACCGACTTTAAAAAAGATTATTTCAAGAACACAATTAAAAGTTTCTTCTGTTGGAACTTTACGATTTCCAGAATTGTTTGTTATCACTAGTATTGAAGATGGTGCTTCATCATTAATTGATTTAAATATCGATAACAATGTTTTACGAATTGAAGATAATCAAGTTGGTTATTTTAAAATTTCTGGAAAAACAACTTGGTTGGATATTGGGCTTTATGGTGGAAATGGTCGTGTTGAAGCTCAAAATCTAAATGCTTTTGATTGTACTTTATTTCAACGTAGTAATAATGATATTTTAGTTCGTCCAGAAAATAAATTAGCAGGAACTATCTATGCAACTGGAAATGTGATTTCATTTAGTAAACCGAATGAAGTTGATGTAAAAGAAATGTATAAAGGAAAATTGATTTATAAATAATTGATTTAGTATTTAAAGACTAAAAAAGCCCAGAAGAATCTGAGCTTTGATATTATTTTTGCGTGGTTTTTTCGCGGAATAACGTTTCTAAATCCTTATTTTTCAATTGAACCGATAACGTTCGAAGTCCGTTTTCTTGTGCGAAATCAAAAATTGCAGGACGCATATCTTCATCAGCTTTGAAAACCAATTCCCACTGGTTATCGTGAATGTTTTTAAACGAAACTAAATTTTTAAGATTTGAAATAAATTGTTCTTCAATTTTAAAATCGAATTCAACTTCAATTACTTGTTCATTTTCTGACGAGAACGTTTGATTTAATAAACGATCGTCAACAATTTTTCCTTTATTGATAATGATTACGCGGTCGCAAATGGCTTCAACTTCTTGCATAATATGTGTAGAAAGAAAAACGGTTTTATCTTTTCCGATGTTTTTAATCAATTCACGAATCTCAACCAATTGATTCGGATCTAAACCTGTCGTTGGTTCATCTAAAATCAAAACATCTGGATTGTGTAAAAGCGCCGTTGCCAATCCAACGCGTTGACGATATCCCTTTGAAAGCTGCCCGATTTTCTTTTTCGATTCGGGTGTTAAACCTGTAAGTTCAATCACTTCGTCAATTCTGCTTTTATTTACTTTGTAAACATCCGCATTGAATTCTAAATATTCTTTTACGTATAAATCTAAATATAACGGATTGTGCTCAGGTAAATAACCAATAGATTTTTCAACTTGTTGTGGTTGCGCGTTCACATCGAAACCGTTTACTAAAGCCGAACCTGAATCTGCTTCAATATAAGTAGTTAATATTTTCATTAAGGTTGATTTTCCGGCACCATTCGGACCTAAAAATCCTACAATTTCTCCTTTTTTAATAGAAAAAGAAACTGCATCTAAAGCTTTTTGCTCCCCGTAAATTTTCGAAATATTTTTAACTTCTATCGACATCGTTTGTTTTAATTTGAATTCCAAAGATAATAAAAGATGTAAATAAGTTATATCAATTGATAAGAATTTGATAAGAAAAACTTATGTAAGCTCTACAATATTATTCGTAAATTTGAATGTTGGAAATTTAAGTGTTTGTCACAAGAATTTCCTTTATAAAAATAGATACGATACATGACAAATTCTTCAGAATTAAAAACTTGGTTAAACGATTTTCAATTAGCACATCCGTTGGTAATTGCAGGTCCGTGTAGTGCCGAAACCGAAGAACAAGTTTTAAAAATAGCACACGAATTAAAAGATTCTGACGTAAGTATTTTACGTGCCGGAATCTGGAAACCAAGAACACGTCCAGGAGGTTTTGAAGGCGTAGGAGAAATTGGTTTAAAATGGTTGAAACGTGCCAAAGACGAAACCGGTTTGTTAATTGCGACGGAAGTGGCAACGGCAAATCACGTAAAATTAGCATTAGAATACGAAGTTGATGTACTTTGGATTGGTGCTCGTACAACGGCAAATCCGTTTGCGGTTCAAGAAATTGCAGACGCGCTTCAAAATACAGATAAAATTGTTTTGGTAAAAAATCCGGTGAATCCTGATTTGTCTTTATGGTTAGGCGGAATTGAACGTTTATATAATGCCGGAATTAAAAAACTTGGAGTTATTCATCGTGGATTTTCTTCATACGAAAAAACCAAATATCGCAACATTCCCGAATGGCAAATTCCGATTGATTTAAGAAATCGTTTTCCTGATTTACCGTTGATTTGTGATCCGTCTCATATTACCGGAAATAGAAATATGATTCAAGAAGTTTCGCAACAAGCGTTGAATTTAAATTACGATGGATTAATTATTGAAACGCATATCGATCCCGATAATGCTTGGAGCGATGCTGCTCAGCAAGTAACGCCAGTTACGCTAAAACAAATTTGTAAAGATTTGGTTGTTCGAAAAAAGAATGACGAATCGGATGATTACAATACAGAACTTGAAAATCTTCGTTTGAAAATTGACGATTTAGACGATAAGATAATTGAAATTTTATCTCAACGAATGCATTTTGTCGATGAAATCGGAACTCTGAAAAAGCAACATAATGTTTCGGTTTTACAAAACGAACGTTGGCAAGCGATCGAAAATCGTGTAAAATCTATTTGTATTGAAAAAGGTTTAACAGAAGATTTTACAGAACAATTGTTTAAATTGGTTCATCAAGAAAGTATTTCGCATCAAAATAAAATCATCAATAAATCATAATTTTAATGACAGAATTATATATAAACTTTCATATTCCTATCAATAACAATATCTTTGCCTTATGAATGGAATAGTTTACAAATCTACAGGAAGTTGGTACACGGTGAAAACCGAGTCGGGAGAATTTTTAGAATGCCGAATCAAAGGTAAATTTAGAATGAAAGGTATCAAAAGTACCAATCCTATTGCTGTGGGTGATTATGTCGAATATGATTTAGATGAAACTTCTGATGCAGTGACAGGTGTTATAACAACAATTCACGATCGTAAGAATTACATTGTTCGTAAATCGGTAAACCTTTCAAAGCAATTACATATTATCGCATCGAATATTGATCGATTATTTATTTTGGTAACGATTAATAATCCAATTACAACCACAAGTTTCATAGATCGTTTGTTGGTAACTGCGGAAGCTTATGGTATTGAAGCAATTATCGTTTTTAATAAAGTAGATACATTTAATGAAGAAACTTTAGACGAACAATTGTTTTTGCAACACGTTTACACCGAAATTGGTTATCAATGTATTCGCGTTTCAGCTTCTGAAGGAAAAGGTTTAGATAAATTAAAAGATTTAATGCGCGATAAAGTTTCGATGTTCACAGGCCATTCAGGTGTTGGGAAATCAACTTTAGTAAATGCATTAGAACCTTCTTTAAATTTAAAAACCAAACAAATTTCAGATCAACATCAACAAGGGCAACACACCACGACGTTTGCCGAAATGTTTGATTTATCTTTTGGTGCTCGAATTATCGATACGCCTGGAATCCGTGGTTTTGGAATTGTTGAAATGGAAAAGCAAGAAATCGGAGGTTATTTTCCTGAGTTTTTCGCTTTAAGAGATAAATGTAAATTCAATAACTGTTTGCATAAAGAAGAACCACATTGTGCAATTAAGGAAGCCTTGGATAACGATGAAATTTTCTGGTCGAGATATAAAAGTTATACGCAAATTTTGGAAGGTGATGAAGAACATTATCGTTCAGATATTTATGCAGACGGACGTAATCAAGAAGAATAATGAAAATAGTTATACAACGTGCGTCAGAAGCTTCGGTAACTATTAACAATGTAAGAGTTGCCGAAATCAATCAAGGATTGGTTATTCTTCTTGGAATTGAAGATGCCGATACAGACGATGATATTAAATGGTTATCTAGTAAAATTGTGAATCTTCGCATTTTTAGCGATGAAAACGAGGTGATGAATTGTTCTGTTAAAGATGTGAATGCCGATATTATTTTGGTTTCACAATTTACACTTCACGCATCAACCAAAAAAGGAAATCGACCTTCGTACATTAAAGCATCAAAACCTGATTTTGCTATACCGATGTACGAGAAATTTATACATCAATTAGAAGTTGATTTAGAAAAGAAAATTCAAACCGGACAATTTGGAGCCGATATGAAAGTTGCTTTAATCAACGATGGACCCGTTACTATTGTGATTGATTCAAAGAATAGGGAATAATTTTTCTAAATAATATTCTTATATTTAAGAAGTTTTTTTAAATTCAGAAAATATGAAGGAAAAATTATCTTATATCACAGCTGGTTTAATCATATATTCTATTCTTGGAATAGTTATTAGTTATTTTTCATTCTCTATGTTTGATTGGAGTTTTATCTTTTTTTGGACTTTATTCATGACTTTAGCAGATTTTTTTATCATAAGAAATATAAAGAAATGGCTTTCAAAAAAACAAAATAATCATGCTTAAAAAACTTATTTTATATACAGCAATTTATGCACTTATTACGATTCTACTTTCAAACGATTGGAATTGTATTCTTGATCCAGATAGTTATTGTTTGGTTAACGTTTTGGCTAAATATATTGTTTTCATGTTGTTGATTGTAATTTTTGATAAATTCATAAAGAAGAAAATATTTAAAAATGAAAAGTAGAATACTTTATTTAGTCATTAGTTTTGTAGGATTTTACTTAACAGGTTTATTTTGCTCGTATTTTATTAATGATCAAGTAAGTTGGATTTACGCACTTGTTTTTGCAATTTTTGCAATTTTGTTAGAACCATTTGTAAATAAATTAATTAAAAAATTCATACCATCTTTAAATAAACAAAATGAAAAGTAAACCGTTACATTTATTATTAGCCTTATTGGTTTATGGATTTTTCTACGGAATTATTTTATATTATTTCTGAGAAGGAATCCCAACGCAAATTTTCTGGGCACAAGTTTTTATCTTCGGATTTTTCATGGCTTTGGCAGAAGTTTTTGTATTTGATAAATTAAGAAAAAGAAGAAAAAAGAAATAAAATGGATTTGAAAAACGCACAGTTAGATGTTGATAATTGGATCAAAGAACACGGCGTTCGTTATTTTAACGAATTAACAAATATGGCACAACTTACAGAAGAAGTAGGTGAGGTTGCCAGAATCATTGCACGTCGTTACGGTGAACAATCTGAAAAAGAAAGCGATAAAAATAAAGATTTAGGTGAAGAATTAGCCGATGTCGTTTTTGTTGTACTTTGTTTAGCAAACCAAACAGGAGTTGACTTACAAGCTGCTTTCGATAAAAAAATGGATTTTAAAACCAAACGAGATCACGATCGTCACCACAACAACGAAAAATTAAAATAATACATATGAACATACGATTGCATCCTGACTCATTTAAACCGAATCAAACTTTAGTTTTATCCGGAAGTAAATCAGAAACCAATCGTATGTTTTTACTTCAAGCACTTTTTCCAGAGATTAAGATCGAGAATGTCTCAAATTCCGATGATAGTTTAGCAATGGAAAAAGCCTTGAATTTTTTTTCTGAAATTGTTGATGTACATCACGCCGGAACAGCAATGCGTTTTCTTACTGCTTTTTTTGCAACTCAAGAAAATCGTGTTGTTGTTTTAACAGGCTCTTCACGAATGCAAGAAAGACCCATTCATATTTTGGTCGATGCATTGAAAATTTTAGGTACGGATATTCAATATTTAAACCAAGAAGGATTTCCTCCCTTAAAAATTAAAGGTAAAAAACTGCAATCAAGTAAAATTGCAATTCCTGCAAAAATCAGCAGTCAATACATTTCGGCATTATTACTTATTGCGCCAAAATTAGAAAATGGTTTATCACTGGAACTAATCGGTGAGCAAACATCACTTCCTTATATTAAAATGACGTTGGCTCTTTTAAATGAAATTGGCGTTGATACTACTTTTGTAGGAAATCAAATACAAGTTTTTCCAAAACATAGAGTCGATCCTAAAACAATTACCGTAGAATCTGATTGGTCTTCGGCTTCTTATTTTTTTGAGTTAATAGCCTTTTCCGAAATCGGTACTTCATTAAAAATTCAAAAACTAAAATCGAATTCCCTTCAAGCGGATCGTGCCGTGGTTGAAATATTTGAACAATTCGGCGTTGAAACGCAATTCCTTCCGAATAACGAAATCCAAATTACTAAAGCCAATAATCAACTTCCTTCAGAAATTAATTTAAATTTAATTGAATGCCCGGATATTGCTCAAACCATTGCAGTTACTTGTTTTGGTTTAGGTGTCCAAGTTAATTTAACCGGACTTCATACGTTGAAAATTAAAGAAACTGATCGTTTAGTTGCTTTAAAAAACGAATTAGAAAAATTCGGCGCAATTGTTGAAATTACAAACGATTCTCTTTTCCTACATAAAAGAAATTTACAAAATGTTTTACCTGAAAATGTTTTGGTAAAAACCTATCAAGATCACAGAATGGCTATGGCTTTTGCTCCGCTGGGTTTATTTACACCAATAGAAATTGAAAATGCAGAAGTGGTTTCTAAATCATATCCAAAGTTTTGGGAAAATATTTGTTTTTAGTTTTTATTTTTTTTAAGTTTGATAATCAACAACTTATAGAAATTTAAAAAATATGAAAAACTTAATATATCTATTTTTTAGTCTTTTTTTACTATCGTGTTCAGATGATGGTAAAGTGGAAGACGAAATTGCAACAGCAGTGATTTATCCTAATAATGTAGAGTTAACGGTTCTGAATTCAAACGGAGAAAAAGTATTTGTTACAGGCGAGATGAATAGAGAGGATGTTGTTGTTGAAATGGCATATCGCAATGATGAATTTATTCTAGATAATGAAATCATGAATGAATTTTGTGAAGAAGATTTAAGCGGAATTTTTTTGCCACTTGCAAGTATTAGTAAGTATCCAAGTTTTTATACAGTTAAATTTAGAATTACTTTTCCTAACGCACAAGTTTATTTAGTTGAGGTAGATGTTGAGAAAACTCCTAATCAATACACCTTACATTGGTTTAATAAAACAATTCGCATAAATGGTGAGGTTGCTTATGAAGGAGATGTTTCAGAACCTGGTGAATATTGCCATGGGGGTGCATTAAAACTAAACTTAGTCTTAAGTCAATAAAATTTTAAAACTATCGAGGGAACTCGGTAGTTTTTTTGTTTGTTATAATATAAGGTTGTAGAAAATATTGCTTATATTTAGAAAACAAAAAATCAGATAAATTATGAAAAAATATATTTTATCCTTAGCTGTTTTATTTGCTTTAGCTTCTTGCAATAAAACAATAATAGAAGATGAAGAAATAATCCCGACACACGTTTTAACCAAAGAACAACAAGAAAAATTAACTCCAGATGAAGTTATTGCCGATTTAAAAGCTGGAAATAAAGATTTTGTTGATGATAATTTAACCGTTCGTAATTCAACAAAATTGGTTCGTGAAGCAGCTTTAGGTCAATATCCAGAAGCCGTGGTGCTTTCTTGTTTAGATTCACGTGTTCCAGTAGAAGATGTTTTTCATAAAGCAATTGGTGAAATTTTCGTTGCTCGTGTAGCTGGTAATATTGTTAATCACGATATTCTTGGGAGTTTAGAATACGCTTGTAAAGTTTCGGGTTCAAAAGTAGTGGTCGTTTTAGGTCACGAATATTGTGGTGCAATCAAATCGAGTATCGAAGGTGTTAAATTAGGAAATATCACAACTTTACTTGAGAAGATTGATCCTGCAATAATTGCCGCTAAGCAAAATTTTAAAGGAGATGCAACAGCTAAAAATCCTGAATTTGTTGATGAAGTTTGTAAATTCAATGTATATAATTCGATTGAAGAAATTCGTAGAGATAGTCCAATTCTAAAAGAAATGGAAGCTAATAACGAAATTAAAATTGTTGGAGCAGTTTACGATATGAAAACAGGTGAAGTGAAATTCTTAGATTATTAAAAATCAAAAAGCCCTGTAGGTAACGCTTTTCAAACGAAGTTTAAAATAAATCGCTTTTTACTTGACAACGCCTATTTTGAAGTCGTATATTTGCAAGCTTGAAGTTTCAAATCGGAACTTCATTTTACAAATAAATATAAAAGCAACAATAATATGAAGTTATCTAATTTCAACTTTAACTTACCGGAAGAGTTGTTGGCTGAATTTCCAGCTGAAAACAGAGATGAATCTCGTTTAATGGTTGTAAACCGTAAATTAGGAACAATCGAACACAAATTATTCAAAGATGTGATTGATTATTTCGGAGAAGGAGATGTGATGGTTTTGAATAATACCAAAGTTTTTCCAGCTCGTTTATACGGAAACAAAGAAAAAACAGGTGCTCGTATTGAAGTTTTCTTGTTAAGAGAATTAAATGAAGAACAACGTTTATGGGATGTTTTAGTTGATCCAGCACGTAAAATTCGTATCGGAAATAAATTATATTTCGGAGATGACGATTCATTAGTAGCTGAGGTAATCGATAATACAACTTCACGCGGAAGAACTTTACGTTTCTTATACGATGGTTCTTATGAAGAATTTAGAGCTAAATTAACAGAACTTGGAGAAACTCCAATACCAAAATACATCAACCGCGAAGTAACTCCAGAAGACGAAGAGCGTTACCAAACGATTTATGCTACTGAAGAAGGAGCTGTTGCTGCGCCAACTGCAGGTTTACACTTCTCTAAACATTTATTAAAACGTTTAGAAATTAAAGGTGTTGAATTTGCAAAAGTAACTTTACATATTGGTTTAGGAACTTTCAATCCAGTTGAGGTTGAAGATTTATCTAAACACAAAATGGATTCAGAAGAGTTAATCATTACTGAAGAAGCTTGTGAAATTGTAAACAGAGCAAAAGAGCGTAAAAGTAAAATTTGTGCAGTAGGAACAACTTCTATGCGAGCATTAGAAAGTTCAGTTTCTTCAAACAGAACATTAAATTCTTTTACAGGTTGGACAAATAAGTTTGTTTTTCCACCTTACGATTTTAGTATCGCAGATTGTATGATTACAAACTTCCATATGCCAAAATCTACATTATTAATGATGATTTCAGCTTTTTGCGGTCACGATTTAATGATGGAAGCTTATAAAGAAGCAATTAAAGAAGGATATAAATTTTATTCTTACGGGGATGCGATGTTAATCATCTAATCTTTGAATAATATAAAAAAAAACTCATCTTATTAAGATGAGTTTTTTTGCTTTAATCTATTTTGTAAACCAGTTTAATAGTGATGGTTGCTGTTTTGTTTTTCGCAGAAGTATTGAATGAACCTCCCCAAGAATAATCTTCGGATGAATTTTGCGCTACAATTTGAAAAACACCCATTTCAGATTTTTTTAAATCACCCAAACTACTACCTGCATTTTCTGAGATATTTTCAGCTCTCAATTTTGCATCTTTTGTTGCTTCAGCAACCATTTTCAATTTTAATTCCGAAAGTTTGGTGTAATAATATTCTGGGGCACTTGAATATAGTTCAACTCCAGAGTTGATTAATTCTGTAACTTCTCGTGAAATATTTTCCACTTTCGTTACTTCCTTGCTTTCGACCTGAACACTTTGAGTTAAATTATAACCTGTAAAAGTTTCAGTTCTTGTGTTGTAATTTGAGTCCGTCACTGTTGTGAACTCTTTATTAATTGATACTGATGAGAAAATAATTTCCGATTCTTTAACTCCTTTACCAATTAAATAGTTTTTGATTGTTCTTCGGTCGTTTTCCAATTCCGTGTAAGCATCTTTAAGGATATAGTTTTTTTTAGAAAATGAACTATTCCAAACAATCAAATCTGATACAAAATCGGTTGAACCTAAACCAGTGACGCTAATTGTGTCATTTGTGTTATTTCTTTTTTTGTAAGCGTTTGTTAATAAAAACGTACAGGTTATAAGAGAAATTCCAACGATTGCAGCAGTAATATAATTTTTCATATAATTTATTTTTACATAAAGATATAAAATTTTGGCGTTCCCTCGCTCATTATATAAGAGTAAAATGATATTCTGCTGAAGCCGCTCGGTCGGGCTTTCCGCTAAATCTTTTTTGTTTTTATTGGTTATTCATTTTATGTCTTTCTGAACTCGATTCACAATCTCATTTTTAAATGACATTCCGTTTTTAAACAAAAAAGGATACCGCTCCAATCCCTAACGCAACCTGAGTCATGTAGTCCAAAGCCTAAAGTTAACCTGCAAGGTTTCTAAAACCTTGTAGGTTTATATCTAACAAAGTTTACATAAATAAGAAGTATTCAATATCTTTCATTATTTCATTTTTCAATCATTAAATTTTAAATTTTGAAATTTCATCTGTGCATCTGTGGTAAAAAAGTATTTTTATACATAATATGATTTCTCAATTTTCATTTTTAAATCCTCGAATCAGCAAATTAACAAATTTTCAATCCTTAAATCTTTTAGCATCAGCTTACTAAAAAATAATCAAAAATTAACTTCAAAAAAGCTTGTTTGGCACGAGAATAAGGCGGTATATTTGCACCGTTGAAAAATAGAAGTTCATACAAATCACGAAAAACAAATTTAAATTTTAACAAAAATAAATTTGGAAGATAAGTTAAAAGAGTTGTAGTTTTGCAATCCGATTCTGAAACAAGAAGAGGGGCAGAAGTTTTACAAATACTGAGAAAAACTTTCAATAATATTTACAAAATAAATTTGCGAGGTTTAAAAAGAATTTCTACTTTTGCAACCG
>NZ_RQVQ01000020.1 GCF_003865405.1 Paenimyroides tangerinum | reverse complement strand
TTAAATTTGAACATCTAAATTCCAGTCAGTTAGCTTTGTATTAATAATCGAATTCAGGTTATTTATACTTTTTAATTTGTCCTTGAACCAATGATAATCTGCAATATATGTGATTTCGTTTTTATGAAATTGAATTAATTCTTTCCCAAAAGTATTCCATAATGAAACACGTAAAAGATAAAAACCGATTAATCCTGAAATTCCCAAAACAATAAAAATTGTAAATTTAAATTCATTATTATCTAAAAATGTGGAAACGATAACCAATAATGGTATTAGAAAACATAATAAAGTTATTAAATACAAACATATTCGAATGATAAATGGAGCTTTATTTGTTTTTAATATCAATTTCTTGTTTTCAAAAATATATTGTTTCATAATCGTTTTTTTCAATCTTAATCAATTTATTTCTTTAAAAAATGCTATCCAACATAGAAACTTTTCTCTGTAATTTCATTGTTTTCTAGTTCCATTTTTCTCCAACTACTTTCGTCATTCATTGGAACCCAACGTCTTTCTTCAGTTCGGTAATGCCAATCTTTATCTTTCTGATAAAACAATTTTGCATTTGCTCCTTCAATTATTTTTAAGATTTCGTTGTCGTGATAATTTACTTCATCGTAATCTGTATAAGCAAGTTGCGCCATTTCTGAATACAATTGATTCAATTCAAATAATTTTGTATTCACTTCATCAGGAAGTTCTTGAGCATTTAAACCAATTTTTTGAGCTTCAACAATCGTAATCGGATATGAATGCGATGGATATTCAGCATTTAATGTATTACTGATTCTTTCTGCTTCGTTAATATCTTTCATATGATACGAAAGAATATCTGTTGTAAGTTTGATAGAAAGCGAAGTTGCTCGGTCAACCGAACCAATCACCAACGGATGAATGTGATTGTAAATTACCGAGAATGGATTGGTATCATTTTCGTTTTTGTTCGAATCCCAAAGATTTAAAACTCGGCTCAATTCATTTTGGCTTACGCTAACTCTGTTATTGAAATTATCTAACGGCGATAAATGATGCGTAATCGAAGTATCGATTGCAGTTAAATAGGCAAGTGGACCCATCTTAATTGAATCTGCTCCAAGTGCCAACATCGTTGCAGCCGACGCACAATCCAATGGAATGAACGCTACAATTTCTTTGTAATATTTTCGTAATAAATTTACGATTCTTAAAGAAGCTTCACCTGAACCGCCGCTACTTTTGATGAACAAATATAACTTGTCTTTTTTGCGATTGTTTTTTAAGATTTCGTAAAATGCAATAACATCATCACGAACGATTGAACTGTTAACTGAAATCCAATAGCTGATAAAATCGCCATCAATCATTTCTGAAATTGAGTTGATAACGGCTTGAGTTTCGTTAAATAATTTTGGAGGTGTTTTAATTTCTACCTTCTCGTTTGGTTTTTCCATTTGATTTTTTTTGATTAAGGATTGGTTTATAATTAGTTATGAATATACAAAAAAATCGGTTTATTGACTTTTTAGTTCACAAATTTCTTCAACAAGTTTTTATTTCTTATTGATGGCTTCATCAATAAATTGAACAATTTCTTTTACAGAAAGCGTAAAAAATCCTGCTTTACCTTCATCATAAGCTGCTTTCCAATGCGAATATCCACTTTGAAAATCTGGTAATTCGGTTTGATTGTTTTTTAATGAAGTAACGCTTTTAGATAAAACTTCTTCAGAAATGGGAACGTGTCCAATTTCTTCGTTTAAATCACCTGTTTCAATGTTTTTTAATTTTAATCCTAAAATTGCAATATGAATGATGTTGGCTTCAACGTTATCAATTTTTAAAATTTTTAAGGTTGAATTTTCCTCATTCGCTCTTGTTTCGTAATGCCATTCTTGACCAACAATAAAGTCGGTATTAGATGTTTCGTTTTTAAAAAATGGTGTCATATTTTGTTTTTAATTATTTAAAGACTTTGAATAACCAATCTATTTTATGATTTCGAATTTATAGCTCGAAACTTTATATGAATCCAAACTTTTCTCAAGTTCAATTCGGTCTTTTTCTAGTAAAGCTTCATCGGTTTTATCGTCTGAACATCCAAAAGTTAAACAGATGAATAAGATTAGTAAGATTAGTAAGCTTTTGTTTTTCATATAATTTTTATTTTTATGATATTTTTATTTATCATAGTAAGTATAAATTATTAGGGTATTTCCAATTTCAGACGATTTGTAATCTTGCTTAGTATGCGTAATTCTGTTTATATAATATGGCTCAAACTCTTTAAACTTAGCTTTTTGTTTTTCGTCAAAATAGCAAATGTAAACTTGACCATTTGGGTTTGTTTTCTCTTCGGATTCATACATTTCAAATGTTTCAAAGTTGAACTTTCCTAAGTCAACTTCTTTTCTGTAATATTCTCCTTTTGGTGGACGTCGGTCCGAATGTCCTACAAGAATTGTTTCATTTAAACCAGTTAAATCACAATCGTCACATTTTTTGAAAATCCATTTTGTTGCTTTCAAACTATCAATTTCGGTTTTCAATTCAGGATGATTTTTTACGAGTTCTTCAAACGGATTTTGCTTGATTTCAGATTGTAAATCTTTTTGACTAGGAGCTTCTTTCTTATTGCAAGAAATTAAACAAAATAGAAGAATTGTTGTGAATATAAATTTCATATCAAATAGTTTACATTGAAAATAAATTGAATTTTGTTTTAACAGCTTTTGGATTTACTTGATTCATTCGTTCAATGAATTCGAGAAAATTTTTATTCCAAATGGTATAATTATGTGCAAATTTGAAAATGATTTCAGGCTCGTTTTCACGATTAATTTTGATTTGCCAAATTTTACGATTTTTGTTTATTGTTGAAGTTGTACTTAATTCAGTAATTTCAGATAATTTGGATACAGCTTTTTCGTATTGTTTATTAACAGCAACCAATTCGTCATTGTTATAAAATAAATTTTCATCACTGATTATTTTATTTTCAATTCCGAATAAAAAAGGTCTGGTAGTGATTTCTTTTAAATTTTGCGTATTTATTGTTGCCGTATCTGAAAATATTAGGTGATTATTTTGAGGTTTAGATTTTATACTTTTTTTGAAAACAAAAACAATCATAAATACAATAAAAGCAAAAGAAACGGGCATTACTGTTGCTATAAATAAATTTACATTATCATAAAATGCAAATATTAATGTAAGAATTACTAGTAAATATATCGAAGAGTAAACAAGTGTTTTTTTTTATCATTTTATAAGTTATAATTGGTTTTTATGTTATAAAAATAATAAAAAATTAACAATAGTTGTATTTATAAGTTAAAATATTAAAAAAAATAATTTATAGTATTTTTTGTTTTTTAATATTAAGAATTGAAATGTCAAAATTTATTTTTTTATCTCTTTTCTTATTTTCCTAATTGCTTTTTTGTATTCCTTATTATAATTGCTTTCTTCGGTCATATCATCTTCTGCAAAAAGACCAAAATCAAAAACAGTATCTCTCTGAATTTTATAAAAACCGGACCAGTTTTTACCACTCACAACATAGTTAGAAAAATGTCATATTCTGCAATATATCTTGGATTGTGAATTTCTTCAAATCCTTTAATTCTTTTAAAAGAATCATTCAAAGTGTCAACTAAAAACAATGTGAAACTTTCGTTACTTCTAGCGCTACTTGAATAATGAACTAAAATATCGTCGATTAAATCTCCATTAAAATCTTCGAATAAAATATTAGTTGGATGTGTATTATAAATACTATCTTCAAATACCATTTTGTTGTTTTTATAAATTTTTAAAATGGTATTTGAAGAAGCTTCTAAATCATTAATTTTCGATAAAGAAATTTTGTATTTTTTGTTCGTATATAAAGTTTCAAATTGATTGTCAATTCTTTTATTTTCAAGAGGTATATTAATCTGTTTCAAATGTGATTTTGAAAAGATTAATGTAAAAACGAAACAAAATAGGAAAGTCTTCATTAGTTGGTTTTGTATTGTTCTAATGAACGCCAATATTTATCTTTATAAATATCAAAAGAAACCTCTAATTTATCGGCAAATTCTTTAAGTAAATTATTTAAAACTTTTGAAGGTTTTCTAAAATCATTACAAGCAAAAAAGACAAATCGTTCGCTATCTGCAGTTTCTCTTCCAACATTTAGATAACCTTCGTAATCTTTAAGTTCTTCGCTTATTTTATCTTCGAAAAGATCCATTAATTGATACGTTTCTTCATCCGGAAAGCCATTGTTTTCAGAACCATCATATTTGATTTTTATTTTTAAAATCCAAGGATGTGAAGCTTTACTATCCCAGTTTAATAAAGTTGAATTTACTATTGCAATCAAAGGTAAATCATTTTCTAAGGTAGCTTTTAAACTTGTGTAATTATCGTTTTCTGTATTGTAACGAATGCCGTGATATTTTTCGATGAATTCTTTTTCTCTCCAAATCAAATAATCTTTTAATTTTTCGATTGGAATAAGTTCTTTTTCGGCATTTTCCTTAGAAGTTACGGTCATGTAATCTATGGTTGTAACTGAGTTCAATTCGCCTAAAAAATTATCTAAAAAAATAAAAGTTCCATTTCCAATTTATCTTTCATCTTCTTCTTTAAAATTCGAATGAACTACGATTAATTCTACTTCGTCTGGATAATTTGGATGTTCGATTGGATAGAAAGAAAGAGTTTCGCTGTCAAACGTGTAATCTCCCATTTTGATTCCAATGTTTTTGATATCATTTGGTTGTTTAAGAGCAGTAAATTTCCAATTTTGTAATTCTGGAGCCATCTTTATAAGGTCTTCAACAAAAACAAAATTCTTTAAAACACCATCAGGTGTTAAAATCAATTCGGCTGTATTTTCGTTGTACATTCCAGTTAAAAAATAAATTCCTTCATTGATTTTATCGAGTTCAGGCGACATCACATCAAAAAAATCTGCTTCTATGTTTTCTCGAGATTTTACAGTGTTAAAAAAAGCAGATTCATGAGTTTTGAACCAATTCCAAAAGTTTTCATATACTTGAATGTCATCTAACTTTTGGTTTTCATTTAATAAGTTTTTTAAAATATCCATTTTATAATTTTTTTGGTTGTTTCTGGTTATGTGGGTAAAAATAACAAAAAAAACTTTTTTATTTACAATGGTTTTTTGTTTTAATTTAATTAAATGGATTTTTTTAATTTATATTTTATTCGGGAAATATATTTTTTAAATATTGATTTAATTCATTTAAATTTGATATAAAATTGAAATTATGAAAAATTATAAAATTGCTCTAATGTTATTCGTTGGAGCACTGATGATTGGATGTGCAACAAATCCGTTTACGGGTAAAAAAACGATGGCTCTTGTTGGAAATAACGAATTATTTGCCTCTTCATTTCAGCAATATGGATCGTTTATCAAAGAAAACAAAGTAGTTACTGGAACTGCTGATGCTCAATTGGTAAATAAGGTTGGTGAAAAAATCAAAAAAGCAGCTGAAACTTATTTGAAAGCAAATGGTTATTCAGATTATTTGAAAGATTATAAATGGGAATATAAGCTGGTTCAAGATAAAGCTGCAAATGCTTGGTGTATGCCAGGTGGAAAAATTGTTGTTTATACTGGTATTTTACCAATCACAAAAAATGAAGCTGGTTTGGCGACAGTTATGGGACATGAAGTAGCTCACGCATTGGCAAATCATGGTCAACAACGAATGAGTGCAAATGTTCTACAACAACTTGGTGCAGCTGGAGTTGGTGTTGCTACAAGTGGTAAAAGTGCAGAAACACAACAATTAGCAATGGCTGCTTACGGTGGAGGTTCTAATGTAATTGGGGTTTTGCCTTTCAGTAGAAAACACGAAACCGAAGCTGATGATATTGGATTAGTTTTAATGGCTATTGCAGGTTATAATCCATCAGATGCTTTAGCATTTTGGCAACGTATGGCAAAACAGGGAGGAAGTTCGCAACCTGAATTTTTAAGTACACATCCAAGTAATTCAACACGTATTGAAAATCTTAATACAAGGATTCCTGAAGCAAAAAGGGAAGCTGCGAAATACGGAAAAAAATAATATATATATTTGAGCAGTCAATATTTTAGACTGCTTTTTAATTTTATGATATGAAAGAATTTATAAAAGGAGATAAAAAAACATTAAATGCTTGGGCGTTTTACGATTGGGCAAATTCAGTTTACGCATTGGTTATTTCATCTTCGATTTTCCCTTTGTTTTATGGAGCTTTGTTCCGAATAAAAGGTTTGAATACAGCGTCTTTTTTTGGAATTGAAACACCAAGTGAATCCATAATTAGTTATGTAACCGCAATTGGTTTCTTGTTTGTAGCTTTTGCTTCACCTGTACTTTCTGGTGTTGCGGATTATTTAGGAAACAAAAAGTTTTTCTTGAAATTGTTTTGTACCATTGGTTCGCTTTCATGTATGGCTTTGTATTTTTTTGATTTAGAAAGTCTAGCATTAGGTTTGTTTTTCTACACAACTGCGTTAGTCGGATTTTGGGGAAGTTTAGTTTTTTATAATTCCTATTTACCTGATTTAGCATTTCCAGAACAACAAGATGCAATTAGTGCCAAAGGTTATTCGTTGGGATATATTGGTAGTGTGATTTTGCTTTTGATAAATTTAGCCATGTTGATGAAATATGAAATATTCGGTTTTGAAAACGAACTTGAAGCTATGCGTGTTTCCTTTTTATTAGTTGGTATTTGGTGGTTGGGATTCAGTCAAATTACCTACAGATATTTGCCCGATTTCAGAAATGATAAAAAAATTGAACGTCATATTTTCTTTTCAGGAATTAAAGAATTGAAAAAAGTATTTCACAAATTAGCAGATTATCCAGCTCTTAAGCGTTATTTGACTGCATTTTTTGTTTATAGTATGGCAGTGCAAACGGTAATGATTATTGCAGCCTATTTTGGAGAAAAAGAAGTGCTTTGGGAATCTGATGAGCAACGAACAAGCGGATTGATTATTAGTATTTTATTGATTCAATTAATTGCTGTTGTTGGAGCAATTTTGACATCGAAAATATCTGCAAAATTCGGAAACGTAAATACATTAATTGCTATTAATATATTTTGGATTTTGATTTGTATTTATGCATATACAGTTCAAACTCCTGTACAATTTTATATCGCAGCTTCATTTGTAGGCTTGGTTATGGGAGGAATTCAGTCGCTTTCTCGTTCAACTTATTCTAAAATGTTACCCGAAAATATTGACACAACGTCATTATTTAGTTTTTACGATGTAACCGAAAAAATTGGAATTGTAATCGGAATGTTAATGTATGGTTTGGTAACTCAAATCACAGGAAAAGTTCAAAATGCTATTTTGTTTTTGGTTATCTTTTTTATTGTCGGAGTCTTTTTGCTTTTCAATTTAAAAAAAGTAACAAAAATTTAATTTTAAAAAAATATTATATTTCAATTACAAAAAAATAGAATTTGTAAAATAAAATTCTATATTTGAAAAAAATAACATCCCATTCTATAATTATGAAAAGATTAAAACAATTATCGTTAATTTTGTTTATTTCAGTTGGATTGTTCTCTTGCGAAGCTGAAAAAGCAGATGCAGACATTACAAATGAATTTTTAACAGGTAAGCAAATTTTTAGATGCGACGTAGATGGTAAAACAAGAGTGACAGATAGTGTTGTTGTATCTTATAATGGCGTTAATGTTTCTATAACAGCTTATTTATTAAGTAGAGATACTCTTGAAAGTCAAAAATTTAGATATGATACTTTTACTATAAACTTTAGTAAATTAGGAACAGGAAATTATATTTCATCTCTTGGAAATGTTGTTGTAGATGAGACATTGGGAATATCTAATGCTACTTATAAACAGTCAGGTAAGTCTTGGGTATATTCAACTGATAATTTAGATTTAGATCCTGTTAATACACCAAGTGTTAACTTACAAACAGGTAATTTAATAATTTCAGATATAAACGATAAAGCTAAATACTTTGGTGGTGAATTTGAGTACGATATTTATCCTCCAAAAAGAGAAAATCCGAATAATACAGTTGCTCCAGTGAGAATCAGAAATGGTGCATTCCAATACTTAAAATACAATTAATATATTTTTATGATATGTTATAAATCCCGATTTTTTTCGGGATTTTTTTTATGGCATAAAGATTGACTTTATACTATTAAATACTTAGAATTTTTATTGTAAAGAATTAAAAATAAAGTTGTTACATTTTTTTATTGTGTTTGTTTTACAAATGTTTAAATAAAATGTGACAATTTGTCTTGAAATATATTATGTCAAACGAAAAAATAGTTACTATAGACAATCTGTCATTCCAAGAGTTGGATACAAATTCAGAAATCATTCCGCTTTTATCTACTGAAGATGAAATGGAAATGCATAAAGAAAATTTACCTGAAGATTTAGCCATTCTTCCTCTTAGAAATATGGTTTTATTTCCTGGTGTAGTTTTGCCTATAACAGCTGGTCGTGATAAATCAATTCATTTATTGAAAGAAGCAAACGAATTAGGTAAACCTGTTGGTGTTGTTTCTCAAATTAATGAAAACACGGAAGATCCAAATATAAATGATGTTCATAAAATTGGAACGGTTGCTAAAATTTTAAAAATTTTAAACCTTCCTGATGGAAATATTACGGTAATTCTTCAAGGTAAAAAACGTTTCGAAATTGCTGAATTATCTCAATCAGAACCTTATTTAAAAGCGATTGTAAAAGAAGTTGAAGAAGTAAGACCAGAAGCTGACGATGCTGAATTCAAAGCAATTGTCGAATCGGTTAAAGAAACTTCTTATGAAATGATTAAGGAAAATCCGAATATTCCTTCAGAAGCTTCTTTCGCAATTAAAAACATTGAAAGTGATTCTTTCTTAATCAATTTTGTTGGTTCAAATTTGAATTTAACGGTTCAAGATAAACAAGCGATTCTTGAAATCAACGATTTAAAAGAACGTGCATTGGAAACGTTACGAAAGATGAATGTTGAACTTCAAAAATTAAATTTGAAGAATGATATTCAAAACAAAGTTCGTGTCGATTTAGATCAACAACAAAAAGAATATTTTTTAAACCAACAAATCAAAACCATTCAAGAAGAACTTGGAGGTGTTTCGCATGAGCAAGAGTTTGAAGAATTAAAGCAAAAAGCAAAAGCTAAGAAATGGGATAAAAAAGTAAAAGAACATTTCGATAAAGAATTGGCTAAAATGCAACGAATGAATCCGCAAGTTGCAGAGTTTTCTATTCAAAGAAATTATCTTGAATTGCTTTTAGAATTACCTTGGAATGAATATACAAAAGATATTTTTGATTTAAAAAATGCGCAAAAAATCCTAGATAAAGATCATTACGGATTGGAAGATGTAAAAAAACGCATCATCGAACATATGGCGGTTCTTAAATTAAGAAACGATATGAAAGCTCCAATTCTTTGTTTATACGGACCTCCAGGTGTTGGTAAAACTTCGATTGGAAAATCTATTGCAAAAGCTTTAGGTCGTGAATATGTTCGTATTTCTTTGGGTGGTTTACGTGATGAAGCTGAAATTCGTGGACATAGAAAAACATATATTGGTGCAATGCCTGGTCGAATTATTCAATCGATAAAAAAAGCAAAATCAGCAAATCCTGTTTTCTTGTTAGATGAAATTGATAAATTATCAACTTCACATAATGGCGATCCATCTTCTGCAATGTTAGAAGTTTTAGATCCAGAACAAAATTCAGATTTCTATGATAATTTCTTAGAAATGGGATTTGATCTGTCTAAAGTGATGTTTATTGCAACTTCAAATAGTTTAAATTCTATTCAGCCTGCGCTTTTAGATCGTATGGAAATTCTAGAAATGAATGGTTATACCATTGAAGAAAAAGTTGAAATCGGACGTCAACATTTACTTCCAAAGCAGTTGAAAGAACATGGAGTTGATGCTAAAACTTTTTCGATCGGTAAAAAGCAAATGGAATTCATCATTACGAATTATACACGTGAATCTGGAGTTCGTAATTTAGATAAGCAAATTGCAAATGTTGTTCGTTTTGTTGCAAAATCTATTGTTTTAGAAGAGTCGTTCAATGAGAAATTGACAAACGAAGATATTATCGAAATTTTAGGAGTTCCTCGATTTGAACGTGATAAATACGAAAATAACGATACGGCTGGTGTGGTTACAGGTTTAGCTTGGACACGAGTTGGTGGAGATATTTTATATATCGAATCGATTATTTCTAAAGGAAAAGGTGGATTAACTATGACTGGAAATTTAGGTACAGTTATGAAAGAATCTGCAACAATTGCATTAGAATATATCAAAGCTAATGCTGTTGAACTAGGGCTTAAAGAAGAGATTTTTGAAAACTATAAAATTCACGTTCACGTTCCGGAAGGCGCAACTCCAAAAGATGGACCATCGGCTGGTATTGCAATGCTAACTTCTATGATTTCAAGTTTTACGCAACGAAAAGTTAAGAAAAACTTAGCGATGACAGGTGAAATAACATTAAGAGGAAAAGTACTTCCTGTCGGTGGAATAAAAGAAAAAATCTTAGCAGCAAAACGTGCAAATATTAAAGAAATTATTCTTTGTAAAGATAATCGTAGAGATGTTGAGCAAATTAAACCAGATTATTTAACTGGATTAACTTTTCATTATGTCGATAGAATGAGCGAAGTTTTAGAACTTGCTTTGACTGAACAAAAAGTAAAAAACGCTAAAAAGTTAGATTAATTTCAAAAGTTGAAAAACAAATTAAAGCACGCAAAATTTCTGTGTGCTTTTTTGTTTCATTACAATAATATTATTGATATATTCGTTAAAGTTAAAAACGAGTAAATGAACAAAAAAATATTTACAGTAATCGGTTTACTTTTAGGGCAATTTGTATTTGCTCAATTAGGTGGTAGAGAAACATATCAGTTTTTAAATCTTCCAATTTCTCCTTCTCAAGCTGCATTGGGAGGAAAAAATGTTACTGTTTATAATTACGATGTAAATCAAGCTTTCATGAATCCAGCTTCGATTAATGAAGCAATGGATAATAATGTTTCTTTGAATTTCTCCAAATATTATGGCGATTTGAATTACGGAACGATGGCTTATTCTAAAAAGTTTAAAAATAATCGTCAATTTCAAATCGGAGTTCAATATTTGAATTATGGTTCAATGGATGGGTATGATGAAAATGGTTTTGAAACTGGGAGTTTTACAGGGAACGAAGTTGCTGTTTCTGTTGGATATTCGCATCATATAACAGGTACAAATTTTTATGTAGGTTCAAATTTAAAAGTAATTTCTTCAAAACTTGAAAGTTACGGTTCATTTGCTGCTGGTTTTGATTTCGGTGGAATGTACGTAAATCCAGAAACAGGTTTTAATGCAGGTTTAACTCTAAGAAATGTCGGAACTCAACTTGATTCGTATCATAAAGTGAATGAAAATTTACCATTTGAAATTACAGCTGGTATTTCCAAAAGACTTGAAAATGTACCAGTTCGTTGGCATTTAACATTAGAAAATTTACAAAAATGGAATGTAGGTTTTTCAAATCCAAATAGAGGAGATGTTGGGTTAGACGGGCAAGTTACTGAAGAAAAAGTAAGTTTTTTTAATAACGCAATGCGACACGTGATTATTGGAGCAGAACTTTTTCCAGAAAAGAAATTCAATATTCGTTTAGCTTATAATTTTAGAAAAGGTTATGAGATGAAAGTATTGGAACAAAAAAACTTTTCAGGATTTAGTGCTGGATTCGGATTTCGTTACAACCGTTTAAGATTTGACTATTCATATTCAAGATTTACTTTGGCCGCAAACACAAGTATGTTTGGATTATCACTAAATCTGAAATAAATTTGCAGTATTAAAACATAAGATTTGAAAAAAATAACCATTGCTATCGACGGTCATTCTTCTACCGGGAAAAGTACTTTAGCAAAACAATTAGCAAAATATTTAGGATACGTATATGTTGATACTGGTGCAATGTACCGAGCAGTTACGTATTTCTCAATGCAAAATAACATCATTTCGAATACGTATTTTGACATTGAAAAATTAAAAAACGAACTAAAAAATATCAATTTACAATTTGTCTTTAATTCTGATTTAGGCTTTGCCGAAATTTATTTGAACGATGTAAATGTTGAAAATGAAATTAGAAAAATTGAAGTTTCTAATTTGGTAAGTAAAATTGCAGAAATTTCTGAAGTTCGAACTAAATTGGTTGAACAACAAAAAGCATTCGGTAAAGATAAAGGCGTTGTAATGGATGGACGAGATATTGGAACCGTTGTATTTACTGATGCAGAATTAAAATTATTTATGACAGCTTCTGCTGAAATTCGTGCCCAACGTCGATTTGAAGAATTAACATCAAAAGGAGATTCGGTTTCCTATGAAGAAGTTTTGAAAAATGTCGTTGAACGAGACGAAATTGATTCAAACCGAAAAGATTCTCCATTAATAAAAGCAGTTGATGCAATTGAAATTGATAATTCTCATCTAAATAGAGAAGAACAATTCGAAAAAGTTATCAAATTAGTAAACGAGATAGTTAAAAATTAAAAGAAGGATGTATTCCTTCTTTTTTTGTTTGTCAACTAATATTTAAATGGTAATTTTACGAACTATTTTAATTTTATTTAGTTTAAGAAATGAGTTTAAAACTTCGTTTAACTATAATGAGCTTTCTGCAATTTGCAGTTTGGGGAGCTTATTTAACTTCAATGGGAAATTATTTAGCTTCTATTGGATTAGCTCCGAAAATTGGATTGTTTTATGCCATGCAAGGTATTGTTTCTATATTTATGCCTGCAGTTATGGGAATTATCGCAGATAGATGGATTCCTGCTCAACGCTTACTTGGATATTGCCATGGTTTAGGAGCAATTTTTATTATTGCAGCTGGTTATTATGGATATTCTGCTGGTGAATCAGCTGAATTTGCAACCTTGTTTTTATTGTATTCTTTAAGTGTTGCTTTTTTTATGCCAACAATTGCTTTGTCAAATTCTGTTGCTTATACGGTTTTGACAAACAATAATTACGATACGATTAAAGCGTTCCCGCCAATTAGAACATTAGGAACTGTTGGATTTATTTGTGCGATGTTATTCGTAAATTTCGCAGGTTTCAAGGATGGAGTTTTTATGTTAAATTTTGGTAGTGATGAAAACTTTTTCAGTTTCCAAAACGGCTATGAACAGTTTTATGTTTCTGGAGTTTTAGGAATAATTTTATTCTTGTTTTCATTCCTTTTACCGAATTGTGAAGTTAATAAATCAGAAGGAAAAATTTCAATGTCAGATGCACTTGGTTTAAAAGCTTTCGCTTTATTTAAACAGAGAAAGATGGCAATTTTCTTTATTTTCTCAATGTTATTAGGTGTTTCTCTTCAAATTACAAATGGTTATGCAAACCCGTTTATTTCAAGTTTTAACGAAATGCCTGAATATTTAAATAGTTGGGGTGCAAATAACGCAAATGCTTTAATTTCATTATCTCAAGTTTCAGAAACCTTATGTATCTTATTGATTCCATTCTTCTTGAAAAAGTTCGGTATCAAAAAAGTGATGTTATTGGCAATGTTAGCTTGGGTTTTACGTTTCGGATTATTTGCTGTCGGAAATCCAGGAACGGGAGTTTGGATGTTTGTAGTTTCAATGATTGTTTATGGAATTGCATTTGACTTCTTCAACGTTTCAGGTTCATTATTTGTAGATAAAGAAACAGATAAAAAATTACGTTCATCGGCTCAAGGTGTTTTTATGATGATGACAAATGGTTTCGGAGCTACAATTGGTATGATAGCTGCTCAGTATGTCGTTAATCATTATGTTTATAGTCATACCGATGTGGTTCAACAATTAGAAGGTTGGAGAACGTCTTGGTTTATTTTCGCAGGTTATGCTTTAGTGGTTACCATTTTATTTGCAATCTTGTTTAAATACAAACACAATCCAAAAGATGTAGAGAATATTTCTCATTAAGATATAAAACAAAAAAATCGGCAACTGCCGATTTTTTTTGTTTTATTAAATTCCCATTTCTATTTGAAAACGGAAGTACCAATTGTTTTTTGTTGAAGTATCGTGGAAATGTAATCTGTCGTAACTAACTTCTCCTTGTATTTTAAAAGCGTGTTCCCAGATATATTTTGTAACACCTAAACTATATTGTTTTGTATTTGGAACATTTAATTTATAAATCTCACCATTTACGTTTTGTCTAGAATATCTTCCAATAACTTCCCATTTTGATGGAAATGTATAACTCAATTGGTAATCATTTCCTTCACCGGCATAAACATAAGAAGTTTCTAAAATACCTTCACTATTTGTTTCTGTTGTTAATGGATTTGATGTTGTTCTATTTAAATAGGAGAACATACCTGACCAACCTTGATATTTTAAAATCGCATCTACAAAAACATTCTTCAGAGTTCGAGCTTCAAATAAAGCTTTACCTTGTTGTCCGCGTTCGTTCCAACTTCCGTTATTTTGATGAAAAACTCCCGAAACCATTAATTTTGGTGTTTTCTCACGAGCTAAATCTCCTTCGAAGTAATCTCCTCCTTTCGTAAAAGTACCAAAAGGTAGAAGTTCTAATTTACCAGTTAAAGCTACATTTGTATCTTTTTCAGTAGTATTTCTTCCATTTCCTGTCGAAACAGCAGTTTTTATATTGTAAGAAAACTTATCTTTTTTCTCATTTAAATAATAAACTTGAAAACCAAAATCACGATCGATATTAAAGCTTGCATTGTTAATTGAACGATCTGTAAGTTGTAAAGCTCCTGACGAATTTACACGTTGTCTATTTCCAGGAAGTTTCGTTTGTCCAAAAATAAAGTTCCAGTTTTTATTTGGTTTATATGTTATAGATGCATCTCGAATGATGTTTAAGTTTTTCCCTTCTTCGATAGAACCTACATCTCCAGGAGCAAATGACAACTGAATCGCATACTGAAATTGAGGATTTCCAACGTAACCATCAAAGCGAAGTCTTAAACGTCTAATTTGAGCATCGTAGCTTCCTTCTTCTCCTTCGTTCTCATAGAAAGTTACTCGATTTTGCATTCTAAATCGAATATTAAATTGAAAAAGACTGTCTGCAGAAGTCATACCTAAACCTTTACCATAATTGTAATATGGTAAAGAAGCTAGCTTAAATTCATCTTCGCCTGTTGACTTTACTTGAGCATACGTCTGACTTGCTAAAGCAAATAATAACAATAAAATAACTTTTTTCATCACATTTATTAATATATGTCGCAAAACTATGATTATTTTTGTACCCACTAATTTAAGTAATATTATCAAAACGTTAAGAAAATGGAACCAAAATATATCGCATATCATTTCACAGTTGAACCTAAAGAGGTTGGAGTAGAAATTTTACTTGCCGAATTAGGCGAAAAAGCATTTGAAAGCTTTATCGAAACAGAAGAAGGCTTATCTGCTTTTGTGCAAGAATCACTTTGGTCAGAAGATATTCTGGAAGATATTTATATTTTGGATTCTGAAGAGTTCAAGATTACTTTCACAAAAGAAGAAATTGAACAAGTGAATTGGAATGAAGAATGGGAGAAAAATTTTGATCCAATTGATGTTGACGGAATTTGTTATGTTCGCGCACCATTTCACGAAACGAAAAACGCCGAATATGAAATTGTCATCGAACCTAAAATGAGTTTCGGAACCGGTCATCACGAAACAACATATATGATGATGAAACATCTTTTAGCAATGGATGTTAAAGATATGGAAGTTTTAGATATGGGTTGTGGAACGGCTATTTTGGCAATTTTAGCATTAATGAAAGGTGCAAAACACGCTGATGCAATTGATATTGATAATTGGTGTTATTTAAATTCGATCGAAAACGGCGAACGTAATAACATTACAAATATGGATGTTTTTGAAGGTGATGCGTCAATTTTGACTACAGAACCGAAATATGATTTAGTAATTGCTAATATCAATAGAAACATTTTGTTAGAAGATATGCACGCTTACGTGAAAACGATGAAAGCAAATGCGACTATTTTGTTTAGTGGTTTTTATACAGAAGATATTCCTTTTATTCAAACGGAAGCTGAAAAATTAGGTTTAGAATATATTTCTCAGTTAGAACGTAATAATTGGGTTTCTTTAAAATTCATAAAAAAATAAAAATGAGTACAAAAGAAGAAGTATTAGAAGAAGTTTCTGTTGAAGAGTTGTTAGGTAATAATAACGAAATTATTTTATTTAACGATGATGTAAATACTTTTGATCACGTAATTGAAACTTTAATTCGGGTTTGTAATCACGAAGCTTTACAAGCAGAACAATGTGCTTTATTAGTTCATTATAAAGGAAAATGTACCGTAAAAACCGGAAGTATGAAAGAATTGGTACCTATGTGTTCTGCACTTTTGGATGCTGGTTTGAGTGCCGAGATTCAATAATTTTTTGAATTAGATTTTTTCTCTAGTTTGTAAATGATAAATCAAATCTTTTCTTCTTTATCACGGTTTCAATGATAAAATTTGAATGATAAAGGTTATCTTTGCAATTAATTAATTACGATAAATATGAATGAGCAACAACCAAATTTGATTTTAGAAAATTTTGTAAACAAAATATGTGAAGATGGTGTTGTTTATAGTATGGAAAGCAAAGATGCTTTCGCTTTATGCGGTTCTAATCAGTTTACAAATGAATCGGGAGAGCCAGTAACCGTTTTTTGTTTTTGGAGTGAAGAAAATTTAGCTAAATCTTGTTGTGTTGAAGATTGGTCTAATTTTAAGGTTCAAGAAGTTCAAATTGCATCTTTTCTTGAAGATTGGTGCGTTGGAATTTATAACGACAGCTTTTTAGTAGGATTAGATTTCAATGCTCAAATGATAGGTTTGGAAATTGACCCAATCGATTTGATTTTAGCTATCACTAAAAAATTAAAATCAAAAAAAATAGATTTAGAATTTGAACATTTTAAAAATATACAAGACATCGAAAATCAAATTAAAAAAATGTTTGGTTAATATAAAATATTGAGCTTCATAGGAATATGAAGCTTTTTTTGTTTTAAAAATTCAATTTTTAACTTACTCGAATACTTATAATAGAAATTAGTAATTTTTACGTAACTTTGCATAAAGTCTTCTTATAGTTCTTCCTGAAAAAATCTTCTAGTTTTCCTACATCCGACTTCATACTATCGAATAATTTTAAAAATAAAATATGTCAAAAAATCAACAAACTTTTCGTAAATCTGAGATAGCCAAAGGCAAAATGAAAAAAAAGCAAGATAAGGTTAAGAAAAAAGAAGAGCGAAAAGATAATAATAATAAAGGAAAATCATTAGAAGAACAATTTGTTTATGTTGATTTTTTAGGTCGTTTAACTAGTACTCCTCCAGAAAAACAACGTGATATTAATACAAGTAGAGGAGATGAAAGTGATTTCGTTTCTGGGAAAGTAAAGTTTATGGATGATGCTAAAAAATTCGGATTTATATCAATAACTACTTCAGGAGAAGATGTTTATTTCAGATATGACGATTTAAGTAAGCCTGTAAAAAAAGACGAAGTAATTCTTTTCAAATATAAAAAAGCTTCAAGAGGTTTAACATTAACCGAAATGATGTCTATATAATTAAAAAAAATCCGACAATTGTCGGATTTTTTTATGTTTTAAAATTAAGCCATTGTATGAAAAACGTTTTGAACGTCATCATCTTCCTCAATTTTTTCTAATAATTTTTCAACATCTGCAATTTGCTCTTCCGTTAATTCTTTTGTAACCTGCGGAATACGGTCAAAACCAGATGATAAAATTTCTAATTTTCTTTCTTCTAATTCTTTTTGAATTGAACCAAAACTATTGAAAGGACCGTAAATCATAATTCCATCTTCATCCTCGAAAACTTCATCAACTCCTAAATCAATTAATTCTAATTCAAATTCTTCTAAATCTAAACCTTCGATTTTTGCTAAACGGAAATTACAAGTGTGGTCAAACATGAATTCAACAGAACCTTGAGTTCCCATTGTTCCATTACATTTGTTAAAATACGAACGAATATTAGCTACAGTTCTGTTGTTATTGTCAGTTGCAGTTTCAATAAGTAAAGCAATTCCGTGAGGTGCATAGCCTTCAAAAAGAACTTCTTTATAGTTAGCTGTATCTTTATCAGAAGCTTTTTTAATTGCACGTTCTACGTTTTCTTTTGGCATATTAGCTGCTTTCGCATTCTGAATAACAGCTCGCAAACGTGAATTACTTTCTGGGTGAGGTCCGCCTTCTTTAACAGCAATAACAATGTCTTTACCAATTCGTGTAAACGTTTTAGCCATTGCAGACCAACGTTTCATTTTTCTAGCCTTTCTAAATTCAAACGCTCTTCCCATTTCTGTTTTTTTATTTTATATTTGACAAAATTAACAAAAGGTTTTTTTCTAAAAAAAAAATCACCAACTATTTTATTAATTATGAACAAAAAAATTATAGTCATTTCTTTATTAGCAACTTTTGCTACTAAAGCACAAATCAAAAAAAAAAACGATATTGAATTATCTGCTTCTTTAGGATTAGCGAGTTCAAATTATTACGGTGATATTTCATTACACAATAACCAATCAATCTATACTCCAACTTATGGTGTTCGTGCAGATTTTTATAGTAATAACCGTTGGAGTTTTTTATTAGGTTTAGAATATAGAACTTTCGGTTCTAAAATAAAAAGTGAACATTTCGTGAATGGCTATATTTATAGCAATTCTATAACAGAAAAATTAAATTATATTCATATTCCTTTTAATGCTAATTGGCATTTTGGTAGTGATAGAAATTGGAATTTAAATTTCGGACCTGTACTTTCTTATCTTCAAGCTGTTTCAATTAATAAACAAAAAAGCGACATGACAGGAATACGTGATACTCAAGTTGGTTTTGGTTTTGGAATTGGTTATAAATTCAAAATTACAGAGCAAATTTCTTTAGGAATTGAACATCAAGAATATATTAGTTTTTTTAGTAATATTCACAAAACACAATACACACCTTTTATTGGAAATGTTGGAGGTAGTTTCAATGTTCGTTTTATTTATAATTTAGGAAGTAAAAAATTACATCAAGAATAGAAAAAAATGTATTACATTAAAAAAAGCAATACAACAGAGAATGTCAAATTTATTAAAGAATAATTATAACTTATTTTTCTTAATATTATTACTATTCATTACGATCATAATTCCTCAAACAATGTTGGTTTATCCAGTATTCGTGGCTTATTGTTTTCCTATAAAGTATTATGATGGAATTAGAAAATACCTAAATGTTTCGCTCAATATTCTTTTAGTTTATTTAATCTTGATTTTGGATTTTTGGTTCTTAAGTTTTGATATATTATCAAAAAGTAAGCTGATTTATCTTTTAAAGAAATTTGATTTGATAGATTTTTATATGTTTTTTCTTTGTGTCATTTTTGATACTGTTGGTTTTTAAATATTTCTATAAATTAAAGATTAGCTTTACAGATGGTTTAATTCATTTAATTGGATTATTAGTTATTAATTATTTGTCAGAACCATTAACTGAATTACTTATTAAAAGAGAACATTTCAGAACTTTTGAGATGAGTTTAATTTTGCTATTTATGTTCTATTCAATTTATTGTATTTGGAAAGCAGATAAAATTTCTAAAAAAGCAAATAATCCTGAAATTATATAAATCATTCCAGAAATTATGTAAAATTATTTTCTTGAAATCTAAATATCTTTACCAATCTAAATTAGATTATCATGAAAACAAGATATAAAATAAATGAAATGACTTGTAGCGGTTGTCAAGCCAAAGTTATTCAGGCACTACAATCGGTTACAGAATATGTTGAAGTTCATTTACAACCAGCTGAAGCTGTAATTGAATCGAAAAAGAAAATTCCGCTAGAAGAACTTCAACATGCGCTTTCTCATAAAGGTCCTTATACGATTCAAGAAATTATCGTAGATGAAAACGGAACCCAAACATATTCAGAAATTGCCCATCACGCCATTCACAGTTCCGATAAACACAACGAAACGCCTAAAAATTTAGAACATCTATCAGGTAAATATTATTGTCCGATGTTGTGTGAAGGCGATAAAGTTTATGACAGTAATGTCGGTTGCCCGATTTGTGGAATGGATTTAGTAAAAATTGGCGGAAATCCAAATGATAACGATGAGGTTAATCATCTTAAAAAACTATTTTATCAATCTTTAATTATAACTATTCCCGTTTTTATTATTGCGATGTTTGGAATGAAGCACGATAGTTTTATTTATCAATTTATTTCATTTGATTTCGGAATCTGGTTACAATTTATTGGAGCGAGTCTTGTCTTATTTTTAGGACGAAATTATTTAAAACGCGCTTGGATTTCTTTCAAAACTTGGAATTTAAATATGTTTAGTTTGATTGGTTTAGGAGCAATAGCAGCTTATTTGTTTTCATTTTACGTGATTTTAAATCCACATAATTTTCATTCGTCAGAACATTTACCCATTTATTTTGAAAGTGTTGCTGTTATTTTTACCTTAATGATTTTAGGACAATGGTTAGAAGCCAAAGCGCATCAAAAAACAAAATCTTCCTTAGAACATTTATTGAATTTAATTCCTCAAAAAGCAACAATTATAATCAACGGAAATCATTCAGAAATTGATATTGATAAAGTTCAAATTAATGATGAATTACTTGTAAAGCCAGGAGAAAAAATTCCGGTTGATGGAATTATTTTTTCAGGTTCAACCTCGGTAAACGAAGCTTTATTAACGGGAGAACCACTACCAATCGAAAAATCGATAAACGATAAAGTTCTAGCCGGAAGCATTAATACCGACCAAACTTTTACAATGAAAGCTGTTCAGGTTGGACAAGCAACTACAATTGCTAAAATAATTGAAATGGTGAATAAAGCTGGTTTATCACGTGCACCAATTCAACGTTTAGCAGATTCCATTTCAGGATATTTTGTTCCAATTGTTGTTGGAATTTCTGTATTGACTTTTTTTTATTGGAGCTATTTTTCTTTAGAAGCTTCTTGGTTATTTGGTTTACAAAATGCAATTTCAGTTTTAATCATTGCTTGTCCGTGTGCGTTAGGTTTAGCAACTCCTGTTTCCATTTCAATGGGAATTGGCAAAGGTGCACAATATGGAATCTTAATCAAAAATGCAGAAGCTTTAGAATTATTAGAAAAAACAAATGTCGTAATCACTGATAAAACCGGAACATTGACCGAAGGAAAACCTTCACTTGAAGAAATTATTCCGTTACAAAATTACTCAGAAAAAGAATTGGTTTTATTAACAGCGCAATTAAACGCAAATAGCGAACATCCGATTGCGAAAGCTTTTAAAGACAAAGCAACCTATTATCAATTGGATATTAAACCAACAAAAATGGTTGCGAATATTGCTGGGAAAGGAATTCAAGGTATGATTGAGTCTAAAAAGATTTTGTTAGGAAATGAAGCCTTATTAAATCAAAATAAAATTCAGGTTTCTGAAGAAATTAAAAATCAAGTTCAACAGGTTCAAGATTTAGGAAAAACAGTTTCGTATGTTGTTATAAATACCGAAATTATTGGATTAGCCGTAATTCACGATGCAATAAAACCAGAAGTTTCTGAAACCATTTCATTCTTACATTCAAAAGGAATCGAAGTAATTATGTTAACTGGCGACCATAAAAAAACGGCAGAAGCTATCGCAAAACAAATTGGAATTGATAAAGTTTTTGCTTCACAACTTCCAGAGGATAAATTACAAATGATTGAAAAAATCCAATCCGAAGGAAAAATTATTACCATGATTGGTGATGGAATCAACGACGCTCCAGCTTTAGCGAAAGCGAATATTGGAATTGCTATGGGAAATGGTTCGGATTTAGCTAAAGATTTTTCTAAAATAACACTGTTAAATCATTCGTTTTCTAATGTAGAAAAATCAATTCGTTTAAGTGAAAAAGTTATTAAAAATATTAAAGAGAATCTATTTTTCGCATTTGTTTATAACGTAATCGGAATAGCAATTGCCGCAGGTGTTTTTTATTATGCAACTAATACTTTATTGTCACCAATGGTAGCAGCTTTAGCAATGTGTTTGAGTTCGGTTTCAGTAATATCAAATGCTTTGAGATTAAAGAGAATTAAATTATAACACAAAAAAATAAATAGTTTAGTTATTTTTAGTTATTTTTAGTTATTTTTATCGCATACACATCATTTTGAGTAAAATGTAAGATTATTAGCATGAAAAAAACTACTTTATTTCTATTATTTTTAATCACCTCTTTAATTTGTTTGAATGCGTTTGCATCCGATAAAAATATTAAGGATAAAGATTTGATTGAATCATTCAAAAGGCAAGTAGCTGAAAGAGCTTTTTTTGATCAATGTGCAACTATTTTTCCAGTTCCATTTCATGAAACATTCAATACAGCTTCAACCTCAGCCAATTGTTGGAATGCTTTTAATGTAAACAATGATAATGTTGCTTGGACTACTAGCTCAACAAATACTAATGAAGGGAATGGTTGTAAGCAATTACCAGTTCAAAATTTATCTTTTGGTTCAACAAATGATTGGTTGATTTCTCCGAATATAAATTTAGATGCAATTCCAGGAACTAAAGAATTAAAATTTCATGTAAAATTGTCACCTCATTTACACGGAAATTGGCAAGTTGACCAAGTAATTAAGGTTGCTGTTTCAACTACTGGAGGTGCTAATTTAGCAAATTTTACAACTACCATTCTTCCTGGTAAAACTTTTCAAAATGATTTTTATGTTGAGGTTAAGGTTGATTTGGTTAATATTCAAACATTGCTGCCTCTGACTGGAGTTATCAATGTAGGATTTCAAGTAAATCGAAACGCTTATCCTTTAGGAAGAGGAGTTTATTTAGATGATGTAATTATTGATGCAAAACCAGCTTGTAAAGATATAACGCATTTGGTTAGTTGTGTAAACCAGACTACAGTTGATTTTAGTTGGAATCCAGGACAGAATGAAACACAATGGGAATTTTGTGTTGTATCTGCTGGTTCACCTCCTTTAGCTACAGGAACGCTTACAAATATCAATTCTTTTTCTACGACTGGATTGGTTGCCGATACTTGGTACACCGTTTGGGTTCGAGCTATTTGTAGTGCAACTTCGAAAAGTAATTGGACACCAGAATATTTTAAAACCATTCCAAGTGCAGCTTTAGCAAATCCGTTTTGTGGTGATTCTGGAGCTATTGTATTTCAAAATAATTTTGGTTCAAGTAATACTTCGGGCTATGGACCAATTGGTTGTTTAGGATTTACACCAAATGCGATTTGGTATTATTTTGAAGTTGATACTCCAGGAAATTTAGAATTTAATATTGTTCAAAATACATCTTTTAATGCATCTGGTGTTCCAACCGGAACTCCTCTTGATGTTGATTATGTGGCTTTTGGACCTTTTAATTCGTTAGATCAAGCCTGCTCAAATATAGAAATCGAATATTGTTCGGCTTGTCCGGGATATTTACAAGTTGTAAATCCTGGAGCAGTTAATCCAAATTTTTATCCTTATGGAAATATTGTAGATTGTAGTCCAAGTCCAGCAGCCATTGAAACGATGTCAATTCCAAATGCACAAGTTGGACAAATATATGCGGTACTTATTGCAAACTGGGACGGTTTGTCTGGTTTTATCAAATTAGAACAAACCAATTCTAATGCTCCAGGTGCAGGTTCTACGAATTGTGATTTTTTATGTGAGGTAGATTTAGGCGAAGATATCACTGTTTGTAATACGCCAAGTGTTGATTTATCTGGTATAATTGACACAATCGGAGATGGAGATATAACCTCTATCAAATGGTTTAAAGATAATATTTTGATGGATGTTAATCTTTACAATACTTTAAATATTTCCGTTACTGAATCAGGAACGTATAAAATTGAAGTTGAAAAAGAAAATTGTACGCAATCAAGTATTAGTGATGAAATTGTTGTAACTTTTATCAATCCGTTTGATGCAACATTGATTCCAAGTCCATTTTTAGTTTGTGATTTAGAACCAGACGGTGTTCAGCAAGTAGATTTCGAAGCTTTAACGAATACATTTTTATCAAATCAAAATAACGCTAATTATCAAATTACGTATTTCAATACAAATCAAAATGCTATTGATAATGTAAGTTCAATTGATATTCAGAATTTTATTATATCACAATCCCAAACTATTTATGTTAGAATTGCTACTATTGGATTTAATGATTGTGTAACGATTGCTCCAATTATTTTAGATTTTAAAGCATACGAAATTCCGATAGTTAATTTTGCTTATCAAAATCCAATTTGTAAAAGTAACCATGATAAAGTATCACCAATCACTCCAAATGATTTTACTTTTGGAGGAATATTCAGTGGTTCAGCTGGATTGGACATTAACGCACAAACGGGTGAAATTAATGTTGAATTGACCGAACCTGGAGAATATATAGTTAAATATAAATACAACGTTGCTGAACCTAGATGTGGCGAATCGAAAGAATTTGAAACAACAATTAAGATTACTCGAGATATTGATATTGTGATTCAAGGCGGTTGTTTTGAAAATAAATATTTACTTTCGATTTTAGATATTAGTGAAAATGGCGTTTGGAGTAATTTAACTTATCAATGGTCAGGAAATGGAATTAATTCGACAAACAATGAATTTTTTGTCGAAGAAGACGGAAGTTATAATGTTGAGGTAACAACTCCAGAAGGTTGTACGCAAATCGCTTCTATTGATTTAGCCGATGTAAATTGTTTGATTCCGAAAGGAATTTCACCAAATGGCGATGGACTTAATGATACATTTACTTTGAATAATCTTGAAGTTATGGGATTGAAAGTAATTAATCGCTATGGAAAAGAAGTTTATGTTTTTGGGCAAGGTTATAAAAACGAATGGATTGGTCAAGATAAAAACGGAAATCCATTACCAAGCGGAACGTATTTTTATGCCATTCAAACACCAAGAGAAATGATTACGGGTTGGATACAAATTGTAAGAGAAAAATAATTAATATTAAAACGGTTTTCAATTATGGAAACCGTTTTTTCGTATTTAAAAAGATTCGCATTATCTTGAGGTTAAAATTTTTAAAACTCTAAAAAAAGAATTACATTCGCTTTCAAAATTTAAGTAAACAACACAATGAAACAAGTTGCTTTAAACCACGTACACGAAGCTTTAGGAGCAAAAATGGTTCCTTTCGCTGGATTTAATATGCCAGTTCAATACGAAGGCGTAAATATAGAACACGATACAGTTAGAAATGGTGTTGGTGTTTTTGATGTATCTCACATGGGATTATTCAAAATTTCTGGACCAAATGCTTTAGCTTTAGTTCAAAAAGTTACTTCAAATGATGCTTCTACTTTGACAAATGGTAAAGCACAATACAGCTATTTTCCAAACGATAACGGTGGAGTAGTTGACGATATCATTACGTATAAAGTAAGCGATGAAGAATATTTAATGGTTGTTAACGCATCAAACATTGATAAAGATTGGAACTGGGTTTCTTCTAAAAATGATGTAAATGCAACTATGGAAAACTTATCTGATGGATATTCTTTATTAGCAATTCAAGGACCAAAAGCGGTTGAAGCAATGCAAAGTTTAACAGATTTAGATTTGGCTGCTATCAAGTTTTATCATTTTGAAACAGGAACTTTCGCAGGTGTTGAAAACGTAATTGTTTCTGCAACTGGTTACACAGGTTCTGGAGGTTTTGAAATTTATGCAAAAAACGAAGATGTTGAAGCTATTTGGAATAAAGTTTTCGAAGCTGGTGCAGCTTGGGATATCAAACCAATCGGATTGGCGGCTCGTGATACGTTACGTTTAGAAATGGGTTACTGTTTATATGGAAACGAAATCACTGACGAAGCTTCTCCTTTGGAAGCAGGTTTAGGATGGGTTACTAAATTCACTAAAGAATTTACTAATTCAGAAAACTTAAAAGCTGAAAAAGAAGCTGGAGTTAAAAATAAATTAGTTGGATTTGAATTAATCGAAAGAGGAATTCCTCGTCATGATTACGAAATCGTTGATAAGGACGGAAACGTTATTGGGAAAGTAACTTCAGGAACGCAATCACCATCTTTAGGAAAAGGAATTGGAATGGGATATGTTCCAAAAGAATTTTCAACTGAAGGAAGCGAGATTTACATCAGAATTCGTAAGAATGATGTTTTAGCAAAAGTGGTTAAAACGCCTTTCTATAAAAAATAAAACAAAAAGGAAATTTCAAACTAATGAAATTTCCTTTTTTTAGTGAAAGTGTTTACATAAAATTCCGTAACTTTTACTTTTTCAAAACAAAGAATTAGGCGGTCTTTATTATAATCGTTTCCGTTATTACCACAGCGAAAGCGGTAATTACATCTCTAAATCCCAATTGGGTTGGCTGGTGGTAACCCTACTTTGTATGGATATGTAATAGATCATAATTACGGTGTCGTTTCTACTGATAGGGATATATTAAAGTGTACATAATGAGTAAAAAAATAGATATAACTATTGAATTTGATAGTAAAGAAATTGCTCAATCTTCTTTTTTAGAAATCCAAATAAAGAAAGGATATTATGAAATTGTTTTTGAGAAAGTTGAATTTACAAAAGATATTACACTTGAAAAAGAAGAATATCTAGATTTAGCCATAAATTCTAGAGGTTATTATTTGTATTGCTTTGAAAACACAAATATAAAAAAAGGGTATTATGAGATTTTTTCTCTAAAAATAGATAGAGATACATATTTGGAACCATATCAAACATCGTTTTATTTAAGCCTAATCCAATCATGGATAAATAACGAAGAAAAATATGCTTGGAGAAATCTTACAAATCTGAGAAAAAAAGTTTGGATTGAGGCTTGTTTATTTTGGAGTGGTATTCAAACTGTTTTCATTCCTGAAAAAGAAATATTTTTTGAATCACTAGAGGTAAATTCAGAAAGAGATTTGTATTGTTACCTAGGTGAGTTATTTTTTTTGGACAAGGGTTATTTAGGTCAAGATTTAGATGGTCTGGAAGATTGTTTAAGATCTTTTTTGAGAAACGAATCTAATAATAAAGTATGTATTAATAATTTTTCTCATTTAGAAAAAATTTTAAATACACCAAAATCCTTCAAAAAGTATAAACAAAAATATACAGATATCTTAATTGAAATTTTTACTGCTACAGATTTTAAGATAGAATTAAGCTAACTATTTTCAAATTCGAAACCTTCAAAAAGCCAAGATATGGAACTATACAAGCTTATAAACCTATGACTTTTAATGAATTTAATAAGTATTTAATCGATTTATAAAATAAGTTTAAAAAAGTAACATGCAAATAAAAAATGAGAAATGAATTTTTAATAATAATATTGAATTCGTATTTAGATGAAGCTGTTAATTATTTTAAGAATATTAAAAAATGAAGAAAAAACACATGATGGCGTCTATAAAACTTAAGAAATGAATTAGATCCAGAAGAACAAGAAAATTTTGTATTAAATATTATGGATTTAGTTAGAGGATGGATATCTACAGATAAAACGGTATGTTAGCTTAATATTTAAAAATTTATTTCTAGATAGCTCAGATTTGCAATCCAATCATTTAAAAATAGAACAAAAAGGAAATTTCTTTTGGTGAAATTTCCTTTTTTTAGTAAAAGTATTTACATAAAATTTCGTAACTTTTTCTTTTTCAAAACGATGCGTTAAATGTTCTGTATTAAGAACGTTTCTATTATTTCGACTCCGATAATGGATTCTGTAACTTTTAGTATTACAGATATTTACGAGTTTTTATTGGGTTCTAAAATAGAAGTGGATGTTTTGGATTAAATTTTTGTAGATGTCCGAATCTTTATTTCGTTTATATAAAAATGAAAATGATAAATTTTAAAATAGTATTAATTTTACTTTGTTCAATTTGTGTTTTTAGTTGTAGTCTAAATGATGAAAAGAAACAATCTGCTGAAATCATTATAAAGAAGATTGAATTATTTAAAAGTAATGAAAACAGATTTCCTGAAAGTGTTAAAGAACTTGGTTTGAAAGAAGAAATGGATTCTGCTGTTTTTTATGAGAAACTCAATGATTCGGCTTATATTGTTTGGTACGGATTGAGTGTTGGCGAATCAAATGTTTATAGATCTTCATCTAAAAATTGGAATAAAGAAGGCTGATTTTTCTGAGATTTTTGAAAAATAAATATAAATTATGAAATTTAGATTGCTCGTATTGTTTGTATTTTCATTTCTTTTTCAAAGTTGTGATCCAATACATTTTATAACATTTGAAAATAAATCAAATCAGATTATAAAAGTATTAATACTTAAAAAACATAATTCAGATTTTAATCCTTTGAATCGATTTTCAAGTAATGATTCAGTTTACTTTTCTATAAAACCAAATGACAATCACGTATTATATTTTGGAACAGGAAATTGGTCTGACGTTAAAATAAACGAGCTTTCAGAGGCAATCGATAAGGTTCAAATCGAGAATGATTTTACTGAAAAAACGTATAAATCTCATAAGGCAATTAAGCATTTATTAACTGTAAATCGAAACGGAATTATTTTTGAAAATGAAATTAAAATTGTGTTAGATGAAGTATAAATCGTAGAATTTTTGCTTACATATTTTTTAAATTGAACAAGAAATAAGGTATTTGTATGAAACTATTTAATAGGTTATTTGGAACAAACAAAAAAGATAACAACGGACCAATGCCAACTCGTAATTTGAATCTTCAATTTACTCCAACACCAAACAATGGTTTGAATTTTGCCTTGCAATTCCGTCATGTAGTCAAAGAAAATGATGATATTGATTTAGATTTTTCTGTTGAATCTTTGAAATTTATTGACCTTTTTTTGCAACGTTTCAAAGACGAAGGTTTAACAGTAAATGATTTTGCGGAAACTATTTTTATAGCAGGTTGTTATGTTGGTCAAGTGATGGTTGAGAATTGTAAAGCTGAGTGGATAAAACAAGATGAAACAAATTTACCAAACGGTATAACAATGATGCCTATCGTTATCAAATTGCAAAACGGAACGATTACTGATCCAATTGCCAAAGCATTCAAGAGATTTTATAATGGTAATGAAGATAATATATCATTCTATTTCCAGGTTTTTACCGAAGAAAAAATAAAGATGTAAAATTGAAAATTATTGTATCATAAAGAAGTATTTCATAACAATGAATAATCGAATATAAAATTTTAAAAATGATTTCAAGCAAAGAATTAAACATACCAAATCAAAATAAATTACAAACAATTTGTAAAGCAATTTCTGTTTTAGACGCAATACTTTCTCAAGAATGGCCATTTCGTTATTATTCTTACAACAAAAATTGGTCAGATTCCGAAGAGTTTTTCGAAATGCGAAATGGTTCAGGAGATCAGATGCTTATTTTATTTAATCAAAATGGATGTGTAATCAATGGTTTTGCTCATGAATATCCGTATCGTGAAAAAGAAAAATTGACTAAAAACGTACCTGTAATTTTTGATGAATTTATTTACGGAGAACCTGTAAATTCTATAGGTACAACATTCTGTATTTGGATTTCTAAAGATGATGACAAATGGAAAATTGGGCAAGTCGAAGATTTTGATGATAATTCTCAGGAAATGCTAGCTGTTTTTGATGGTGAACCGCAAACCTATATAGATTGGGCTACAGAATATTTTGATGAATGTTTTATCGAAACAGGAATTCCATTAGAAACGGTGAACGATATTTATAACGGAAAAACGTTGACCAAAAAAATGGTTTTAACAATTGTTGATGAACTTGAAGATTGGGAACAATTGGAAAACGACCTAAATGAAATTGGCTATCCATATCATTTTTCATAAAACGAATTTTTGATTTTTTAAAGCCAATTAATTTCAGTTTAATTAGCTACATTTCATTTTTTATAATCTATAAAAGAAGCTGTCTCAAATAATAAATTTGAGACAGCTTCTTTTTTTTATAATAGTTTTTTCAAGGTTAATTTTCTTATTAACATTCATTCTCAAATTTATTTTTTGTCACCAAAATCGTATTTATTTTAAAAAGTTATGTGATAAATAGAAAATCAAAATCCTGATGTTTATTGGGATTTAATACTTTCTGACAAAAAAAGTTAAGATTCAAACTAAAATGATGCTTTTTAATAGTTTTTTATGTTAAAAAAAAGTAGTATATATGCAATTGTATTTAAATAAATATTAAAATGGCTATAAATTTAGTTAAAGGTCAAAAGATTGATATTGGATTAACAAATATTTCAATTGGTTTGGGATGGGATCCAAATGAAGGAACTGGTCACGCATTTGATTTAGATGCTTCTGCAATAATGATAAACACTAATAGAAAATTAATATCTGACGATTTTTTTATTTTTTATAATAATCTGAATTCTCCAGATGGTTCTTTAATTCATACGGGAGATGATCCTACGGGTGGCAATAGCAATGGCGATGATGATGAATCAATATTGGTTGATCTTTCCAAATTAGACGAAAGAGTTGTTGAGATTTTATTTGTAGTTACAATTGAAGATTTTGAAACACGAAGACAAAATTTCGGACAAGTAAGAAATTCTTATATCAGAATCGTTGATAATAACAATAACGAAGAAATTGCAAAATACGAATTAGATGAAGATTTTTCTACTGAAACGGGTGTAGAATTCGGAAGACTTTATAAACGTAATGGCAGTTGGAAATTTGAAGCTTCTGGAATTGGCTATCAGGCTGATTTAAGTTTCTTTTTAGAGAAATATTATGATGGAGAAATAATTAAATAATTCAATATAATGGCAATAAATTTAAAAAAAGGTCAAACTATTGATCTTAGAAAAAATGACAAAGGTGAAAATATTTATGACCTTTCAAAAGTAACTATTGGTTTAGGATGGGACGTTCGTCAAAAACAAAGTGGATTTTTAAACAAATTGTTTGGAAGTAAAGAAGAAGAATATGATTTAGATGCAATTGCACTTTTATTAGATAGTAATGGAAAAGTTGCGAATCTTGGAAGAACTGTTCAAGCTCAAAACGGACAACAGATCAGTCTTTATGAAGGTGATGTTATTTTCTTCAATTCTAAAAATCATCCAAGTGGAAATATTTGGTTAACTGGAGATAATCGAACGGGAGCAGGTGATGGCGATGATGAACAAATTATTGTTAAACTAGATCAATTGGATCAGATTTATCAGAAAATTTTGTTTATCGTAACTATTTATCAAGGCCGTCAAAATAGCCAAAATTTCTCAATGGTAGAAAATGCTTTTATCCGTGCAATTGATGCAAAAGGAAAAGAGATTGCAAAATATAGCTTATCAGGCGATGCAAGTATGAATGGAATGTGTTCGATGGTTTTCTCTGAACTATATAGACACAATGGCGAATGGAAGTTTAGAGCACTTGGAGATTTACATAGTACAGATAGTTTTATTGATATTTTAAGAAATTACACGTATCAATAAGATGAAGTTAAATATTGATTTATATCAACATTTTTCATTCGATTTATGGCTAACAATTATAAAATCAAACCCAGATTATAAGAAAAAACGAGATGAATTATTGAAAGATTTTTTTGCTATTTCTCAACCTCTTGAAGAATTACAACGTGTTGTGAGATATTATGATGTGTTGTGTAATAACATCAGTGAAATCACAGGTACGCATTTTAATCGTTCCAACATTTACTTATTGATTTTAAATAAACTCAATTGCAAGATTGAATCTATAAATAATCAGATGTTAGATGATTTTTGCTTGTTATGTGACGAACTTTTTTTTCAATATAAACCAGAGTTGTTAAATCCACATTTACATTTCATATTGAATGAAATAATAAATTCTGGAAAAACGGCTAATATTTTAAGTAATACTGGATTTATTCATGGTGAAACTTTACGTAAGATTTTGGATTACTATGAATTATCTAACTTTTTTTCATTTCAACTTTATTCAGATGAAACTGGTTTTTCCAAACCCAATAATAAAATGTTTGAATTGGTATTTGATAACGCAATCAAAATCAAAACAATAAATAGAAACGAAATAATTCATATTGGAGATAATCCAGTGGCAGATTTTGAAGGCGCATTGAATGTTGGATTTCAAGCATTATTATACAGAAACGACTCGTGAAAATATGGAAAGAAGATTTAGTTTACATAAAATTATTCAAAAGGAAATTTGTCCGTTTGATGAAAATGAATACAGTCGATTCAAGTTCGGAGATACGCTTTATGCCAAAAAATTTGCTAAAGACCTCTTCGATAATTTTATAAAAGAATATGGTGATTTTTTACTTGAACAATCAGAGATAATTTTGTTTCCAAGTCCTTATAATTCTATACCAACTGCTTCAAATTTTCTGTGTGCTTTTTTTAAAGAAAATCTAAATCATTTTTTGTTTTTAAATGGGAAAAAGGCTTGTATCGAAAGTAAAATTTTCCGAAATCAATCGTATATTCAAGACTATGGTAATATGAATTTTGAAGAACGCTTAGCGCTAATTTCTAATGATACATATTACATAGATAAACATTTTATAGAAAACAAATGTTGCCTTTTTTTAGATGATATAAAAATCACCGGAAGTCATGAAAAAACAGTAAAAAAAATACTAGAACAATTTAAAGTTTCTGGTAAGTTTTTATTTGTTTATTATGCCGAATTGATGAATCCAGATATACATCCGAATATAGAAAATCATTATAACTATTATTCTTTAAAAAGTATAAATGACATTATAGCTTTAATTAATTCAAACTATTTCGAGTTTAATACAAGAATAGTTAAGTATTTATTAATGCTCACTTCTAAAGATTTTGAACTTGTGCTAAACCAGATTTCATTTTCACAACGATTAAAGCTTTTGAACTTAGCTATCAGTAACGATTATTATCAAATATTAGAATATCAAAGAAATATAAATTTTTTAAATAATACATTATGGCAATCAACTTACAAAAAGGACAAAGAGAAAATATAAATGCTCCAAAATTTATTGTTGGATTAGGATGGGATACAAACACTACTTCAACAGGAAATGCTTTTGATTTGGACGCATCGGTTTTTATACTTGGCGAAAATAAAAAAATATTAACAGATCGACATTTTATTTTTTATAACAACTTAAAAGCACCAAACGAATCAGTAGTTCACACTGGAGATAACTTAACAGGAGATGGAGATGGAGATGATGAACAAATCATTGTTGATTTATCAAAAATTGAAGATAATGCAAGTGAAATATGTATCGTAATTACAATTCATGACGCTAATGATAGAAATCAAAATTTCGGACAAGTTCGTAATTCATTTATTCGAATTGTTGACGCAAGTTCAAATCAAGAATTGTTGAAGTATGAATTAGAAGAAGATTTTTCTATCGAAACAGCTGTAGAATTCGGACGAATTTATCGTAGAAATGGCGAATGGAAATTTGAGGCAGTAGGTTCAGGAATGAGAGGTGGATTAGAAGATTATTTAAATAAATACAATTAATAGATAATGGCAATCGATTTACAGAAAGGACAACGAATTAACTTAAAAAAAGAAAACGGTTCTGATTTACAAAATGTATGTGTTGGAGTAAATTGGGGAGTTATTGAAAAAAAAGGTTGGTTTGGCGGTGTTTCTAAAGAAGCAGTTGATTTAGATGCAAGTTGCGTTTTATACGATGGTTCAAAGAATGTTGTTGATCTTATTTTTTTCGGAAATCTTTTTTCCAAAGATGGTTCAATTAGACACAGTGGCGACGATTTAACAGGCGATTTATCTGGCGACGATGGATTAGATAACGAAATTATAACTTTAGATTTCTCTAGATTAAATCCGTCTGTGGAGTTTGTTGCATTTGTTTTGAATAGTTTCCAAGGTCATGATTTTGCTGATATTCCATTTGCGTCAATACGTATTTTCGAAGGTTCTCCTTCAAGAGTTAATAATGTTTTCGCAACTTATAATATCGCTAAAGAACCAAATTTTTCAGGAAGTGTTTCTATGGTTATGGGTGTTTTTTATAAAAGAAATAACGAATGGAAATTCAATGCAATTGGTGAACCAACAAGAGATAGAGAATTAGAAGAAACTGTAGTAACAGTTCAAAGAACCTATTTGTAAAATATAACAAAAGGTAAGAAATAGAATGTTTTTCATGTTTTAGTAAATTTTTTTTTAGAGTTTGCTAGAATTCAGCTGTTTATTTATACAAGCTGAAAATATTATTAACAGCGAAAAACTAATTTAAGTCTTACTTTTTTAAAAGAAATAAAAAATGAGAAGATTACCAGTATATTTATTATTAGACACTTCTGGGTCAATGACAGGTGAACCAATCGAAGCTGTAAAAAATGGCGTACAAATGATGATGCATTCGCTTCGTCAAAATCCACAAGCAATCGAAACTGCATTTGTAAGCATAATTACATTTGATACGGATGCCAAGCAAATTGTTCCTTTGACAGACTTAGCTTCTTTTCAAATGGTTGATATCAAAGCAGCAGGTGTAACTTCACTAGGTTTAGCTTTGAGTTTGTTAGCTGATAAACTTCAGACAGAAATCAATAAAACCACATTAGAACAAAAAGGAGATTGGAAACCAATGACATTTATAATGACCGATGGAGTTCCTACTGATGATTGGCAAGCAGGACTGAATAAATTAAAATCTGTAAACAAAGGTTTAATTGTTGGATGTGCCGCAGGTAGCGATGCTGATGATTCTGTTTTAAGACAAATTACCGAATCTGTAGTAAGATTAGATAGCGCTGACTCAGAAAGTATTTCAAAATTCTTTCAATGGGTTACAGCTTCAATATCTACTTCTTCGACAAAAGTTGAAGAATCAGGAAAAGAGATCACAGGTTTGGATCAATTGCCACCACCACCTTCAGAATTAGTAATTGTTTCGTAATGAATAGGAGATTATTAGCTTATTTCCTTTTAGATACTTCGGGTTCGATGCGTGGAGAAGCTATTCAAGCCTTGAATAATGGTTTTAATGGATTAGTTAACATGCTAAGAACAGATCCGCAAGCTATGGATTCATTGCATATTAGTGTGATTACGTTTGATAGAGAAGTGCAAAATATTGTGCCTTTAACTGATTTAGCAAGTTTTCAACCAGTAGAGATTTTTTGCCCAGATAGCGGTCCTACACATACGGGGCAAGCGTTGGAAGTATTAACAAATTTAGTTGGAAGAGAACTTATAAAAGGTACAAATGAACGCAAGGGAGATTGGAAACCGTTGTTGTTTATTTTTACAGACGGAAAACCTTCTGATTTACAAAAATATCGTGAGTTTATCCCTAAGGTAAAAGCATTAGATTTTGGAGTAATTGTAGGTTGTGCAGCTGGTCCAAAAGCAGAAGTGAATTTTTTACAGGAGCTAACAGATAATGTTGTAAAACTAGATACTACCGATGTAAATACATTAACTACATTTTTTAAATGGGTAAGTTCTTCTATTGAAATGAGTAGTAAATCAAAAGGAATAGGCGAAACAATTGATTTACCGCCACCTCCGAGTGAATTGAACATTATAATTTAAATCGGTTTATTTCAGATTAACTGATTTATCAAAAAAGGGTGATTTTATCTAGTTACATTTTTTGATAAATATTCAAATTGTTAGATGAAATGTTTAGATAAAAATTATAAAATCATGGCTCATAAGATTAATAATAAAATACAAACTACATTGAAATGAGAAGATTACCAATCTATTTTTTAATCGATATTTCTGAATCAATGGTTGGAGAACCAATTGAACAAGTTCAAGAAGGAATTGCCACAATTATAAAGGAATTAAAAACCGATCCATATGCATTGGAAACGGTTTGGGTTTCTATAATCGGTTTTGCTGGTAAAAGCAAAGTTATAACGCCTTTGCAAAATGTTGTTACGTTTTATCCACCAAAAATTCCAATTGGTAGTGGAACATCTCTTTCAAATGGTTTGAACGAACTGATGAATTCTATTGATAGAGAAGTTACCAAAACCAGTTATGAGCAAAAAGGTGATTGGAAACCAATTGTGTTTTTGTTTACGGATGGAATTCCGACCGATGATACTGAAAAAGAAATTCAGAGATGGAATAATAATTATAAAAGTAAAACAATACTTGTGGTTATTTCAATCGGCGAAAATACAAACTATAATCTGTTGGGTAAAATATCTGATAATGTGTTGAAATTTAATAATATAAATTCAAATGCATATAAAGAATTTTTTAAATGGATTACAGCTTCAATTAAAGCTACAAGCGAAAACATTAATAATACAAACATTGATGGTATTAATCTAAGTAAAGTTAATGATGATATAATTGAAAGAATTGATGTTACAAAAAAGCATAATCTACCTGATGAAAATTTTGTTGTCTTGAATGGAAAATGCTCACAAACAGAAAAATTATATCTAATTAAATTTAGAAAATCATCTCAAAATTCATTCTTGCCTGATTTTCAAACTCGAATTTTTAGATTGGATGGAGCTTATAAGATAGATGAAATCGCTTATACAGAATATTCAAACGACAAGGATTATGCTCTAAAAATATCTTCAGATGAACTTTATGGAAATCCAAATTGTCCTTGTTGTGGCAATCAGATTGGAATAGCACATTGCTTGTGTGGTGGAATTCATTGTATTTCTGGCGACGGAGAAGCAACTTGTCCTTGGTGTGGAAACTTAGGTTATTACGGAATTGGTGATGGTAATTTTGATATAAATCGAACTCTTGGATAAAATGGAATTATTTTTAAAACAATTATTAGCAGAAAATAATATTGAAATCAATAAGGTAGTTAATATTACTCTTAATAAATTGAATGACAATGCTAAAGTAACGGAATTATCCAAAACAATATCTGGTTTAAAAAATCAAATAATCGAAATATTTAATATGTATAGAGAAAGAGAAGATTTTAAGGAAAAACATTTATCTATCACTAATGCTAATGCCAAAAAGGAATATGATTTTATAATTGATTTGCATGAATTCCCAAATATTGTAATTAAAGAAATACGTAATTTAGATGTTGTCGGATTAAGATTTGATCCAAATACAAATCGAATTTTCGGAATTCCGAATATTGCAAATACCATTGATATTCAGATTGTTTTTTATAACAAACTAGACAGAAATAGAAGCGAAGATATAAAAATCATTCCTTTTATTGTAAATGCTGATCCCAAAGATTTATGGTTAAATAAACCAAGCGATCAAAATGCAAAATTCCCTAAAAATGATGAAGCTTCTTTTTCGAGCGATTTTTTAGATAAAAAGATTATTGTAGCTTCAAAAAGAGGTCGCTCGCATGCTCATGATGGAACTTTCAGAGATGATGATTTTAGCGTAAAAATGTTACCTGATAATTGGGCGATTATCGTTGTTGCTGATGGAGCTGGTTCTGCAAAATATGCAAGACAAGGTTCAAAACTAGCAACAGAATTTATAGCTGAGAGTTTCAATAATGCAGAAATCTTAAATATTTTGAGTACTGAAGTCACAGCTTTTTTTTCGGATAAACAAGAAACAGATGAGGTTGAAAGAGTAAAACATAAATCTTCAATCATCAATGCACTTTATAAAGAAGTGCGTAACCTGCATACTCAATTAATTGATTTCGCCAAACAAGAAGAAATGCTTCTTAAAGATTTGAATTCAACATTGATTTTTTCATTGTGTAAGAAATTCGATTTTGGATACGTTGTGCTTTCTTTTGGTGTGGGCGATTGTCCAATAAATATTGTTTATAACAATCATCAAGATGTAAAATTGTTAAACACTTTAGATGTGGGCGAATATGGAGGAGGAACTCGTTTCATAACAATGCCTGAAATTTTCACGAAAGAAATTGTAAATCGATTTTCAATAAACAGATTTGATCATTTCGATAAATTATTTTTAATGACTGATGGGATTTATGATCCAAAATTCATTACCGAAAATAAATTGGAAAATATAGAAGCATGGCAAATTTTTTTAAAAGATTTAAATGGTGAAAACGAAGATAAAGTAAAGGTTGATTTTGAGAATATTAGAAGTCAAGAAATAGAACTTTTACAGTGGTTAGATTTTTGGAGCAAAGGAAATCATGATGACAGAACTCTTGCAATAATTTATTAATTATGGGTATAATCAGAGTTAGTTCTATAATCGATCCAACAAAAAACTACGAGTTTGTAGATGATGGCAATCCGAAACAAGGTGGTGTAAAAGATGTTTTTTTTGCACCAAACAGAAAATATGTCGTTGCTTTTTTTAGAGATAAATTAGATTTTAATCAAAAAGATAGATTAAAACGAATTGTCACGTTGTATTTAGACAACATTAAAAAAGGGAATTCATCTGATTATTTTCTGGATGAAATTTTTAGATGGCCGTATGACGTAGTTGAAAAAAATGGAATAACAGGAGTTATAGTTCCAATTTATAGTTCCAAATTCTTTTTTCAAAAAGGATATTCAGCAAATGATACCATAAAAAATGGCGAAAAAGTTGGCAAATGGTTCACGTCGCCTTCGTTTAGAAATAAACAATATCCACTTTCTTTGGATAAATCTGAATTAGGTGATTGGTTAAGTTATTTTCAGATTGCCATCAATATCAGTCGAGGAGTCAAGAAAATGCACCAAATGGGATTAGCTCATTCAGACTTATCTTACAATAATGTTTTGATTGATCCTGTTACTAAATCAGCAAATATAATTGATTTAGACGGTCTAGTTGTTCCAGGATTGTTTCCGCCCGAAGTAATTGGCACTGCTGATTTTATTGCTCCTGAAGTTTTAAAAACAAAGCATCTAAAAATTGGTGATTCTAATAGAATATTGCCAAATCAAAAAACAGATTTACATGCTTTAGCCGTATTGATTTATATGTATCTTTTTAGAAGACATCCGTTAAGAGGTGGCAAAATTTGGGATTTAGATTCAGAAAAAGATGAATTATTGGCAATGGGTGAAAAAGCAATTTTTATTGAACATCCAACCGATAACATAAATAGAGTAAAATCAGATCAACTGAGAAAATGGGATGTTTTTTGGGGAGATCCTAAAAAAATATCATATAAATCTGCTGGTCCATATCTATCAAAATTATTCGAAAGAGCTTTTATTGATGGATTACATAATCCAATGTTAAGACCAATTGCAAACGAATGGGAAACAGCACTTCTTAAAACAGTAGATTTAATCCAACCGTGTAGTAATAAAAATTGTGATGAAAAATGGTATGTTTTTGACAATACAACAAAACCAACTTGTCCATTTTGTAATACATCGCACCAAGGTTCTCTGCCAGTTATTGATTTATATTTCAAATTTAAAGATGATGTTTGGAAACCAGAAGGACATCGATTAATGGTTTATCATAATCAGTATTTATTTAAATGGCACGTTTCTAAAAATGTAATTAGAAACGAAACCTTAACAAAAGAAGATAAAATTCCTGTTGGATATTTTACTTTTTATCAAAATAAATGGGTCTTGGTAAATCAATCATTAAAAGGAATGAAAGATCTTACGGAAGATATTGAAATCCCAATTAATTCTATGGTTGAATTAACAAACGGAAAAAAAATACTATTATCAAACGAAGAAGGAGGACGTCTTCTTTATATCACATTAACTAATTAAATTGATAAAATGCAACAAAGTATTATAGATCTTCATCCTGGTTTAGTTTGGGGTTTTGGAATAGTCGTAATTATAATGTTACTACTTGATTTAGGTATATTTAATAAAAAAGCTCACGAAGTTTCTTCAAAAGAAGCAACAATTTGGTCTATTGTTTGGATTTCGCTGTCAATGGTTTTCTCTGGCGTAGTTTATTATGTGTTTAATCAAGATGCCGGAGGTCATGCATTAGCAATCGAGAAATTTACACAATTTCAAGCCGCATATTGGATTGAAAAGGCTTTATCAGTAGATAATTTATTTGTGTTTATTTTAGTTTTTGGTTTCTTTAAGGTACCTAAACATTTACATCACAAAGTATTATTTTGGGGAATTATTGGGGCTTTGCTTTTTAGAGCAATTTTCATATTTGCTGGAGTTGAGATTATAAATTTAACTTTTTTACCTGAAATGAGTTTACTGGGCAAAGATGTAAAAATTAATGTTGTCATGACTCTTTTTGGAATATTCTTAATTTATGCAGGAATCAAATCTTGGGGAGGTGATGATGGCGATGAAGATGAAGATTTCAGTAACACAGCAGGAGCAAGATTGGTGAAAAAATTCTGGAAAACATCTGATAATTATGATGGTGATAAGTTCTTTACTATGCAAAATGGAGTAAAAATGGCAACACCTTTATTAGTTGTAGTTGCTGTTATAGAATTTACAGATTTGTTATTCGCAGTCGATTCAATACCTGCAATTTTTGCAATATCAAACGATCCATTTATATTATATACATCAAATATATTTGCTATTTTAGGATTACGTTCGTTGTATTTCTTGTTGGCAAATTTTATTCACATGTTCAGTAAGTTGCCTTATGGATTAGCCATTATTTTATCTTTTATTGGAGTAAAAATGTTGATTTCACCTTGGTATCATATTCCTTCACCTATTTCTTTAGGGATTGTAGGATCTATTTTGGTTATTTCAGTTATTGTATCGATTATGTTTCCTGATAAAAAAGAAAACGCTGAGGTTGATTAATCGTTGAAAACAAGCTGGTTTTTTGCTAAAAATATTGTGCAATTAAAGTTGTATTTATCGCTTGAGCCCATCTAATATTAAATAATCAATTTCTATTTTGCTTCAATGTTTTTTATTTCCGAAAAAGAAAAGGATTGATTTTAGGTCAAATTCAGTCTTGAAGAATAAAGTTATTTTGGTAACTGGTGCTACTTTTGGCATTGGCGAAAGAACGGTTTATCAACTAGCTCAAAATAATGTTACATTGATTTTGGTTGAGTGATTTTATATAAAAGTTTGAGAATTTTGAACTATCTAAAAATTATAATGAAACCAGTTTGGCATGTATTCTGTACTTTTTCAGTACCTTATTCTAACATTTTATATTATAATCTTTGTGTTTAATACTTTAAAATTTCATAATAACTACTTTAGTTCTTATTGATTTTTATTAGTTTGAATAACTAAATAATTATGATAATGCTGAAGTGCTTTTTAGTAATAACAACTTGTTTTCTTTTGATAAGCTGTGATAAACGAATTAATGAATCAGCAGATAAAGTCAATTACAGAGATAATTCTAAAATTGAATCACTTTTTGAGTTTCCAGATACCGTTAAGATAGGAGAAAAAAACATAGCCAAATTAACTTTCTATAACCGTACTTTCGACACAATTATTGAGCCTAGAATAAAAGGATATGTACAATTTCGATTTTTATTATTTTCCGAATATTATCCAGAAAATGAAAATCAATCTAATTCTAGAATTTATGCAGATTCTATTTTGTTAGATACGAATAGTTTAAAAATTTCTTATCAATTTGATGAAATAGGAAATTTTTTTATTGGAGGTTTAATTCGAGATGAATTATAATATGATTATCGACATATAAAAACCGATAGTTTATTAAAGTTCGCTACTCATAAAATAGTTTCAAAAAAAGTAATCGTAGTAAATTAATTTTCAAAAAAAATACTCTTAGAAAATAAAAAAATCACTCAATTTTTAGTTGAGTGATTTTCTTTCTATTATTTGTAAATTTTTAACTCTCAAAAGATTGCAACGAAACTAGTTTTGCGTACGTTCCGTTTTTAGCTAATAATTCGTCATGTGTGCCTTGTTCAACAATTTGTCCGCGGTTCATAACTACAATATTATCAGCTTTCTGAATCGTTGATAAACGGTGCGCAATCACAACCGATGTTCTGTTTTGCATCATTTTTTCCAATGCATCTTGTACCAAACGTTCGCTTTCTGTATCTAATGCTGAGGTTGCTTCATCGAGAATCATAATCGGAGGATTTTTCAAAATAGCTCGTGCGATAGAAATACGTTGTTTTTGTCCGCCCGAAAGTTTGTTTCCTGCATCGCCAATGTTTGTATGAATTCCTTCTGGAAGATTCGCTACAAATTCGTAAGCGTTGGCAACTTTTAATGCTTGAATAACTTCCTCATCATTTGCATCTAATTTTCCAAGTTTTACGTTATCGGCAATTGAACCATTGAACATAATTGAATCTTGAGTAACCAATCCCATCTGATCGCGTAGTGAATGTAAAGAAATATTTTTGATGTTTTCACCATCGATTAAAAGTTCTCCTTGGTTTACATCATAAAAACGTGTTAGTAAATTGGCAATCGTACTTTTTCCTGAACCAGATTGTCCAACTAAAGCAATTGTTTTCCCTTTTGGAATGTCTAAAGTAAAATTCTTTAAGACGGCATCATCATTGTAAGCAAATGTTACATTTTTGATTTCAATTCCTTTATCAAACGAATTTATGATTTTAGCATTTGAATTATCTTCAATTGGATTTTTAACTTCTAAAATTTCAAAAACACGATCTGCAGCTGCTAATCCATTTTTAACTTGGTATGATGCTTTAGAGAATGCTTTTGCAGGTGTTAAAATGTTATAAGCTAGTGCAATGTAGGTTAAGAATTCAGCTCCTTTAATAGATTTGTCAACCAATACTAAATTTCCACCATAAACTAAAAGTACTCCAATAATCACAATTCCTAAAAATTCACTCATCGGTTGTGCTAAGTTATTTTTTTTAGCAATTGAGTTTGAGATTTTAAACAAACGATCAATAGACTCTTTAAATAATTTTGAAAAATAAGTTTCAGCATTGTAAGCTTTAACTACTTTTAAACCACTCAACGTTTCTTCTGTAATCGAGATTAAATATCCATTTTCTTGTTGTGCCTTCGTGGATTTTGCCTTTAATGTTTTACCTATTTTTGTTATGATTAACGCAGAAATTGGAATAAAAACAAATACGAATAAGGTTAATTTCCAACTAATAAAAAACATGGAAACAAGTGCAAATAATATAGTTAAAGGTTCTTTAATGATTAATTCTAAAACTAAAAAGAAAGATGCTTGTACTTCATTAATATCACCAAGCATACGTGACATCACATCGCCTTTTCTTTTTTCAGAATAATAAGAAACAGGTAATGATACTATTTTATTATACATTTTTTCACGTAAATCACGCAAAACACCATTTCTTAATTTGGTAATATTCTGTAAAGCAAAATAATTAGATAAATTTTTAAGCAAGAAAGTAATTAAAACTAGACTTACAGTTATCATTAATCCATAATAAACACCATATTTATTTGAATATTCATTTACATAGTAAAATAAATAGTCTTGCCAATTTTTAATTGCATCAATAAATCCTGTGTATTTTGGATATTTGGTGATTTTTTCACCTTCTTTGAAAAGAACCTGTAATACAGGAAAAATAAAAATCATACTAATAGTACTAAAGAGTGCGTATAAAACATTAAAAACAATATTTAACACAACATTCTTTTTGTATTTTTTAGTGTAGGGAATTATTTTCTTTAAATTGTCGTCCATATAATTTATAAATTCAAATCTTTGATTATGTTATCAATTTTGTCAGATAAATAAGCATCTGCATCTTTGATTTCTTCAACATTTTCTATTGGCATATTCACGCTCATATAGAATTTAATTTTTGGTTCTGTTCCGCTTGGGCGAGCACAGATTTTGCTGCCATCAGCAAGGTAATAAATCAATACATTAGATTTCGGAAGTTTTAAATCTTCGTATTCTTTTGTATCCATATTTAAAGCTTTTGAGCTTTGGTAATCTTCAATAAAAACTACTCGTTCTCCGTTTAATTCCGATACCGGATTCTCACGTAAATTCGTCATAATTTGTTTGATTTCGTTTGCACCTTCAATTCCTTTTTTAGTGATTGAAATTAAATGCTCTTTAAAGTAACCGAAATCAACATATAAGTTTTCTAATTCTTTGTATAAACTACTTCCGGCAGCTTTAGCAATTGCGGCAATTTCACAAACTAATAGAGTAGAAGCAACCGCATCTTTATCACGAACTGCATCTCCGACCATAAATCCGAAACTTTCTTCACCACCTCCAATGAATTTTAATTCAGGAAAGTCTTTGATCATTTTCGCAATCCATTTAAAACCTGTTAAACCAACTTTACATTCAACGCCATAAGCATCTGCTAAGTTGAACATCATTGGAGTCGAAACAATAGTTGAACCGATGAACTCTTTACCAGTTAATTTGTTATTACGTTTCCATTGTTCTAATAAGAAAGCCGTCATGATTACCATGGTTTGGTTTCCGTTTAAAAGGACCATTTTTCCATTGTTATCACGAACAGCAACTCCTAAACGGTCAGAATCTGGATCGGTTCCAATAACGATATCTGCATTAGTTTCTTCAGCTAATTTCAAAGCCATAGTTAAGGCTTCTGGTTCTTCTGGATTTGGTGATTTTACTGTAGGGAAATCTCCGTTTGGTTCTGCTTGTTCTGCAACGATATTTACATTGGTATAACCAGCTTTAGCCAAAACATTTGGAATCGATTTTATTGAAGTTCCATGTAACGAAGTAAAAACAATTTTTAAGTTTTCTTTCGCTTCTGTAGGGATATCGAAACTTGCATTTTCAATAGCTGAAACTGCAAAAGCTTCATCTACTTCTGCTCCAATATATTCGATTAACGATTCGTTAGCTTCGAATTTAATGTCTTCATAGTTTAAACTATCAATTAAATTTATAATTTCTTGATCTTGTGGTGGAACTAGTTGTCCGCCATCTTGCCAATAAACTTTATATCCGTTGTATTCTGGTGGATTATGAGATGCTGTTAAAACAATTCCTGCGTGGCAGTTTAAGTATTTTACAGCAAAAGATAATTCTGGTGTTGGGCGTAATTCTTCAAATAAGAAAACTTTAATTCCGTTTGCAGAAAAAACATCTGCAACTACTTTTGCTAACGTATCGCTGTTATGACGACAATCATAAGCAATAGCAACTTTGATTTCTTCGTTTGGGAAACTTTGTTTTAAGTATTGAGATAAACCTTGTGTGTTTTTTCCTAATGTATATTTATTAATTCGGTTCGTTCCAACGCCCATAATTCCTCGCATTCCGCCAGTTCCGAATTCTAAATTTTTATAAAAAGCATCTTCCAATTCGGCAGGAGATGAAGTCATTAAATCTTTAACTTTATCTTTTGTTTCTTGATCGAATGTTGGAGTTAACCACTGATTTACTTTTTCTAAAATGTTAGTTTTAATTTCCATGTTGTTTTTTATTTTTTAATCATAAGTGTTTCTGAAACTTTGTACCTTTTTTCTTTCTTGTTTGATTTTAAAATGATTTCACCTAAAAATCCAGCTAAGAAAAGTTGAGTTCCTAAAATCATCGTAGTCAAAGCTATGTAAAACCACGGATTACTAGTAACTAAAATGGCAGGTTCGCCAGTTGATAATTTGTATAATTTGTAAATTCCGATAAAAAGCGTTGCACAAAATCCAATAAAGAACATTAAAACACCTAAAGCACCGAATAAATGCATCGGTCTTTTTCCGAATTTAGATAAAAACCAAATAGTTATTAAATCTAAAAAACCATTGATAAAACGGCTTATTCCAAATTTGGATGTTCCGTATTTTCTAGCTTGGTGCTTTACAACTTTTTCAGTGATTTTATTATAACCTTCATTTTTTGCAAGTACAGGAATGTAACGATGCATTTCTCCGTAAACGTCGATGTTTTTAACCACTTCGTTTTTGTAGGCCTTTAAACCACAATTAAAATCGTGTAATTTTAATCCAGAAGTTTTACAAGCTGCCCAATTAAAAAGTTTTGAAGGTAAGTTTTTTGAAACTACCGAATCGAAACGTTTCTTTTTCCAACCCGAAACTAAATCGTAATTTTTATTTACAATCAATTCATATAATTCTGGAATTTCATCCGGACTATCTTGTAAATCGGCATCCATAGTAATGATAACATCACCTAGTGCTTTTTTAAAGCCAATATTTAATGCTTGAGATTTTCCGTAATTTTTCTGAAAACGAATGCCTTTCACATTATTATCATTTTTAGAAATATCAGAAATTACTTTCCAAGAATTATCGGTACTTCCGTCATCAATAAAAAGAATTTCATACGAGAAATTATTAGAATTCATCACTCGTACAATCCAAGCGTGTAATTCGGGTAACGATTCTTCTTCGTTTAATAAAGGGATAACGATAGATAAATTCATTGGATTATTGTTTCGGTTCAACTGGAGCTATGAATTCTGAACGATTTCTGAAAATCAAAGCAATTAGAATTCCAGCAACAGAAAGCATCGCAATTCGAATTACAGCAGATGAAATCAAACCTCCAAAAGCTAATGGATTTGTTTTTTGAACTTCTGCAATTGAAGCAGCAATTTCTTCTTGAGTTCCGTTAGATTTCATAATTTGTTCCACATACATATTTCGAAGTGTTTCTTTTAATAATTCACCAGTTTCAGGGGCAATAACACTGTAAATTAAGAATTGAACAATTGTAGAAATAAAAATTCCAATTGAAATCGTTAAAATATATGGAGTAAAAGCTTGTTTAAAAGTAATGAAACCGCCAATCTTAAATTTAGCTAATGCTGTTGAGATTAATCCAAAAATAATAATTACAAAAAGTAAAATAAATCCGTTTGCTGTCGAAGCCATGATGTTATAATCATAAAAATAGATTCCAACGTTAATGATTGAAAGGATTAAGGCTAAAAGTAATCCGAATTTAATACCAATATTTTTAATTGTTTGATTCATGTTTTTGATAAATATATAAGATTACAAATATAGTAAATTGTAAGGAATTGAAATGTTATAATTAGATGGAAAAAAAGCAGTTTAAATGTTTGGAAATTCATATTTATTTGTAAATTTGCAATCTGAAATAGAACAAAAATAATTTATAACAAAAAGGTAACGGTTATTTACACCTTTAGAAATAAAGCTTCAAACTAACTTTTGCCCATTTAACAAACAAGATTTATCATGAAAAAAGGTATTCACCCAGAAAATTACAGATTAGTAGCGTTTAAAGATATGTCTAATGAAGACGTATTCATCACGAAATCAACAGTTGAAACTAAAGAAACTATTGAAGTTGATGGAGTTGTTTACCCAGTATTCAAAATGGAGATTTCTAGAACTTCTCACCCATTCTATACAGGTAAATCTAAACTTATCGATACTGCAGGACGTATTGATAAATTCAAAACTAAATACGCTAAATTCAGTAAATAATTTTCTGAATATTTCATACAAAAGCCATTCTTATTTAGAGTGGCTTTTTTTATTTTTCTATATTTTAGTAAAGCTATTTTTGTACATTTGAAAAAAATAACGAAATGAATTATATTTTATACGACGGTGCTGTTAGAAATAACCTTTTACCGTTTACTTTTACACGTCCGGTTGCTGATATTCGTATCGGAATTTTGACAATTCGTGAAAAGTGGGAAAAGTTTTTAGGAGCAACAACAACTACAATTACAGAAGAATATCTTTCTGAAAAATATCCAATGGTTGAGTTAGAAGAAAATGTGATGATAAATGCTTCTTTCTTACCAAATCCTGAATTAGTTGAATTAATAGAAAATCTTCAAGAAAATCAAGCCGTAATTTATGGAGATGAAATGGTTGCTTTTTTTACAACCAATTCTCAAGATGAAGTTGATTTTGATTCGTATGATTTGATTGAATTTGAAGGAGATATTTTGACTGTTGAACATACTTGGGATATTTTCCAAAAAAATGACGCAGCAATTCGTGCCGATTTTGATTTGTTGACTGAAGATCGTGAATCAGAACCAATTCCTGCAACTGTAAATGTTTTAGGAGCCGAAAATATTTTTATTGAAGAAGGAGCAGTTTTAAATTTCTGTACGTTAAACGCAAGCACTGGACCAATTTATATCGGAAGAAATGCTGAAATTATGGAAGGTTCTGTAATTCGTGGACCTTTTGCTTTGTGTGAAGAAGCTCAAGTTAAATTAGCTACTAAAATTTATGGCGCAACAACTGTTGGTCCACATTGTAGAGTAGGAGGAGAAGTTAATAATTCTGTGATGTTTGCATATTCTAATAAAGGACATGATGGATTTTTAGGAAATGCAGTTTTAGGAGAATGGTGTAATATTGGTGCTGATTCTAATAATTCAAACCTTAAAAATAATTACGAAAGTGTGAAACTTTGGAATTACGAAACCGAACGTTTTGAAAATACAGGTTTACAATTTTGTGGTTTGATGATGGGAGATCACGCAAAATGTGGAATCAATACCATGTTCAATACTGGAACTGTTGTTGGAGTTTCTGCAAATGTTTTTGGCGCAGGTTTTCCACGTAATTACATACCTAATTTTACTTGGGGTGGAGCGCAAGGAACTCAGGCTTATTTACCTAAAAAAGCTTTTGAAACTGCAAAAATTGTAATGTCTCGTCGTCATGTTGACTTTGATGAAATGGAACAAGCGATTCTTCAGCATGTTTTTGATGAAACAAAAGAATGGCAAAAATAATTAAATTATAATAATTCCCTAAGAGCATTTGTTTTTAGGGATTTTTTTGTTTAATAATATTTTAATTTGTTTTTATTTGGTATTTTGTTGTGTATTAATTAAAGTTTTAACTTAAAATAGTTATTTTTGTTTTAATATTTATAATTAATTACAATCACTATGAAAAAAATCTTATTAAGTTCATTATTTGCAATAACAATGTTAGTTTCTTGCGATAAGAAAAATGAAACAGGAACTACAACTAATGATTCTGGCGCAACTCCAAAGGAAACAGTTGCTAAACCAACGCCACCTAAAGCAGAAGGTACCGTTCGCGTTTTGTTTGTTGGAAATAGTCATACAGAATTTTTTGTGAGTTACCCAAAAATGTTAGAAGCTTTATGCAAAGAAAATGGTAAAAATGTAGAAGTTTTAACTTTAGTCGAAATGGGTGTTGGAATTGACGAAGTTTTATCAGCTAATAAATCCAAAGCTGACAAAATGTTTGCTCAAACAGATACTGACGGTAATTATATTGATTACGTAATCATGCAAGAAGCTACTCGTGTATCAGTTCAAGAAGATGGAAAATTTTCTTCGAATACTAAAATGCTTCATGATTTGATAGTAAAGAATAGTCCGGGTGTTGCAACTTATGTTTATCAATTAATGACTCCTCTTGATATTGAAACTTCTGATTTCAAAACATATCAGCCTCAAATTGTTGAAATAGTTAAAGAAGTTGCGAAATCTTTGCCAAATGCAGGAGTTGTTAATTTTGCAGACGTTTTGACTTCTGCTTATGAAGGTAAAGAAGGTTATGTGTCTAAAAAAGATGGAGCTGATTTATTACGTTTTTCAGATTCATCGAAACATGCTTTGAATGATGCAGTTTTTTTAAATTCAATTGTTTTATATCAATATTTATTTGGAGAAACGCCTAAAATTCCTCAGCAATTACCGTTGTCAACTGGAACAAGTGATTCTGATGAAATTAAATTGATGGATGTTAGTAAAGGAGTTTCTAATCCAGAAGCTTTACTTAAAATTGCTACTTCGTTTAAATAATTTACAATAATGTAATATCAACGAAATACCCCTTGAAGTTTAATCTTCAAGGGGTATTTTTTATCTGATTAAAGAGAAATGTCCTCTTAATTCTTTTCCGTTTGAATAGTTGACTAAAAACCAATAATCACTAGGTGGCATCAGTTTTCCGTTAAATGTTCCATCCCATGAAAATTGTGATCTCATTCGATAAAGTAATTTTCCATATCTATCAAAAATGGAAATGATTGCATTCGGATCCATTCTTGTTAGGTTAGGAATTCTCCAAGTATCGTTATATCCATCTGCGTTTGGAGTTATAAATCTTGGGTAATCTAAAATATAAACACTCAAAACTTTTTCTCCACATCCATTCAAATCTCTAATATAAACTGTAAAAGTTCCAACTCCTAATCCAGTGAAAATATTTGATAATTGATAATTAACTCCGTCTAAAGAATATTCAAAAATACCTTCATCATTTACAATTACAGTAATTGAATTGTTAGATTCATTAAAATCTGTTGTGATGATTTGAACATCTGTTGGTCCGTTTGAAATATTTACATTAAAATTTTGAGTAATCTCACAACCATCAATAGAAAAATACGTAACCGTATAAAGTCCGGCTGTAGAAACTTGAATACTTTGAGTCGTTTCTCCTGTATTCCAAACGTAATTGTTATTTTGTGAAGCTGCAGTTAATGTAATAGTTTCACCTTGACAAATTGAAAGTTCTTGTTGTTGAACACTTTCGGTATTAACAACATTCAAAAATATTTTTAAGATTGCAACACAAGTACCATTAATAGAAACTTTTGCATAGATTTCTTGTTGATTAGCAATTGTATTTGTAAAATTATTCGGAAGTGTATTTTCATCATTATTTGCGTCCTGAACCGTTAGAAAGAAATCAATATCATGATTTTGGGTGAAATTATTTTCAGTTCTAATTATTTGTGCAATTTCAGTAAGATTAAAACTCGTAAAACCATCTGATGAATTTGCATCTGTATCACATTTAGTTTGTGTGATTGGTGTAATGTTTTCGGAATTAATCAATAAATTTATTGTTCCAACATTTTCACAACCACTTTCAGAAATAATTCTAGCGTAAACCTGTGTTCCGTTTGTTGCGTTATATGGTATTGTAGAATTAATGATTCCAGACAAAACTCCGTTGTTATTATTTTGATAAAAACTAATTGAATCAACAGGATCATTTGTAATTAAATCCATTGCATCATTCAAATTAAATGCTGCCGTATTCTCATTTGCAACTCCGCAAACTTGAAGTGATACGGTTTCTTCGAAATCAAATAATTCATATTCTACGGTAATTTCACCTTCAGAAATACATCCGTTTTGTTGTGTGATTTTTACCTTATAAGTTCCAGTTTCAGTTACGGTATAAGTGGCTTGATTTTGATTTGTAATTAAATTACCATTTCTAAACCATTCATAAGTTGCATTAGCTGTTGTTGCATTTAAAGTTAACGTTTGATTAGCGCACAAAGCATTGTTATTTGCGATTAACTTATTTGCACCAAGGTCAATTTCTGCATTGAAACTATTTGCTCTTAAAAAAACAGCCGAATCATAAAGTGCGTTTCCTTGGTCGGCAATTACGATTTTGATTCGATATGTATTTCCAGGAATAACGGTTGTTTCAACTTGCATTGGAACCGTATTTCCATTATATGCAATTGGTGAATTGATGTCGTTATAACTTGCGAAATATTGAGCGTTAGAAGCAGGACAAAGTCCGCCTGTTCCACGAATTGTGCTTGAAGTTACTGGTGTGTTTGTTCCAGGAACCAAAGCAAGGTTTTGTGGTGTAGTTCCTGCAGTTACATTTGTTAGAATAAAGGCAAATCCATCTGTATAACTACATTGGTTTTGTGTTCCATTAATCAAATATTGTTCTGAAGCAAAGATATAATCAAATCGAATGGTATTCGCAGTCGGAATGAAATCGAAAATTAAACTTGAAGCATTGTAAGTATTGTTGATATTTACTGCATTTTGCAAATCCATATCACCAGACCAACTACTTGGACCATCACTCAGAATTGAAAAACTTGGTCCTGGTGCAGCAGATAACTTACCTGTTGTAAGTACAATTCCTTCCTCAAACGGAAAGTTAGATTGTGCTTTATTAAAATATCCCCAACTTTTCATTCCGTCAGAAAAAGTGTGACCGTTAAAGTTGACGTTTAAAATATTCGTACAAGTTCCGTTTATGAAACCATCAATAAGTTGTTGATTCGTAAACGTATTATTCACAGTGATTTGTTGCGCAAAAATGGGCTGCGAAAACAAAACTAAAAACAGTATTTTGTGGATTATCTTCATTGTGCAAAGATACTCATTTTTTTTATTGGAAAGGAACTGTTGTTGGACTACCAGAGTTAAAACGCATTAAATCAATGTTATCATTTCGTATGTTATTTGTTTTTATGATGTTTCTACCATTTCCTGGAATTGTTGGATAAAGTGCAATTGAGATTTGAATGTTTTGAAAAACAAGATAATCATTGTTTAATGAAATACCAAAAGCAATTTTTGAATACATATTATCTGAAACAAATTTGTTATCTTCATCTCCCAACCAACCAAATGAAGCTGACAAAAACGGACTAAATCTAAATCCCAGTAAGCTTCCTGGTGCATAAGATTGTGTTTGAAAACTTAGTAAAACTCGTTTTGTTCCAAATAAGTTATAGCTATAAAAACCATCTATTCCGTTATCTGCTCCGTTTAAATTGATTCGATCTTTTGTGTAATCTAATCGATTGTACCCAAAAACTAATTCAGGGTTAAAAAATTGTCTAAATTTCCAATTCTTGTATTCATAAATTCTCGAAAAAAACATTCCTTTTACACTAAGCACACTTTGTTCTGGCTTGTTTGCATTAAAAAATGTTCCCCATTCAACATTTATTCCAAGATAATTATCATTCACAAACTTACCTAAGGAAAATTCGGCACCTAAATAAGGTCTTAAAATTTGATTTTTCCATTGTAAACCTCCGGTTATTGAAAAGTTTTTACCATAATTGACATCTTCAATCAATCCGTAATTAAACAAATATTTGGTTTGCTTGTACTGTGACGAAGAGATTGCAACAGAACCTAAAACAAATTGTTGGTCTGAATAAACACCTTCTGGATCGTTGGTTGGAATAGGATTTTCTTTGTAATTAACTACATTGTATCTCAGTGTAGTAATTAAGTTTGTAATGTTTTTATCGTTAGTTTTTGAGATTCGAAAAGCTCTTCCAAACCAAACATCATAAATATTATATTTTATATTAGTGATTTGATTGTTGTTCGTAACATCAGGAATCGAATCTTTATAAAAAATTTTCGATAAGGTCGCTCCACCTGCATATTTTGTTAGAGGTGAATAAAAAGGACGCTGAATATAAACTGATTTTTGATGATTTTTCGCAAAATCAATATCATATAAACCTCCAACATTGATAAAGGTGTTTTTGATATTATTTACTTGATATTGCGCATTGAAAGCATGTTTGTTTTGGACGAAATTTGTTTTGTATTGCGTTGATAAATAATGACCAAAACCGCCAAAATTTCTAGAAACCAAACGAATTCTACCGCCAGAATTTGACAATGATCCGGTTGGATAAATACTCCATGAATCAAGAACTTTGATGTCGATATCTACTGAATCTGGACTGTTTGGAATCAGAACAGGTGTAATTTTAACTCTACGAATATATCGTTGTGTACGCATCAAACGTTCACTTTCTTTTATTTTTACTGAATCTAATTTTTGATCTGGTTTAAATAATAAAATATTTCGAATCGTAAATTTTTTAGTTTTTAAATGTGCTTTATTTCCAAGTTTTTCAAATCTTTTTTGAGCTATTTGGGTAGAATCATCAATTGAATTTCCAAAAGGATCCATGGTTTCTATGTCAATATTTCGAATAATTTTCCCTTCAAAAGAACTATAGTTTATTGATTCATTTTTTTTTATTTCCTTTTGATTTGATGGTTTTTGATTTGGTTTTTTATATAATAATTTTTCAATCGATTTTATAAATTTATTTTTTTTAGGTTTTTGATTGTTTTCAATCGGATTTTTTTTAGGTATAGTATCATTATTTTGTGCTTTTGTTTGAAGACACAAAATCAGAAATAATAATATGTAAAATTTTTTAAGCAATCCGTTTTTATATGAAAAAAGTAAATATATCTATTTTATGTATTTAATTCTAAATCTCGAATATAATCTTCATATTCATAGAAGAAAATCTCGAAAGCATTCATTTGGTCGTTGAAGAAATCGAAAATTCGTGGCCAGGTATTTTTATTATTACAACTTACTTTATCCAATTCAACCCAAATTCGGCTTATTAATTTTCCGTTTTCAAGATGTAAGTTTCTTTCAAAAATGGCATCAGCAACATGTTCTTCTAACAATAAGGTTCTAAGCGATTCAATTTTTTCATAATAAATTTTACGTTTTTCTTCATCCTTACATTCAATATCAAGCATAACCATTGCTTTTTTATTATCTACATAAAACTTAAACGCAAAATCTTTAATTTTTGTATCAAACAATAACCATTTTCGAGGATAAGCTTCTGCAAAATCAATCCAAAATTGTCTTTTAAGTTGTTGTACTTCTTCTTTACTGAACATTTTAATTTATTTTTAGATATAAATATATTTAAATTTTCTACTTTTATTTTCTATTAAAGAAAATGATTTATGTTATTCGATAAATTCTTAGAATTAATCCCAAAAATTGAAAAAGAACCTTTACTTTCTTCTGAAGCGCATATAAAAATGGCTCCTTTGGAACGATTAAAATATTATGAAAATTATGATTATTCAATTCATAATCCTAGAAAATCTGCGGTACTTTCGTTATTTTACCCCAAAGATACGCAAACCAATTTATTATTAATCGTTCGTTCTGAATATCCTGGAATTCATTCTGCACAAATTTCGTTTCCAGGTGGAAAAATGGAAATTTTTGATGCTTCATTACAAGAAACAGCATTACGAGAAACAGAAGAAGAAGTCGGAATTGCTAAAGATAAAATTCAAATCATAAAACCATTTTCTGAATTGTATATTCCGCCAAGTAATTTTTTAGTTTCACCTTTTATGGGAATCACGACAGAAGCTATTTTTCCGAAAATTGATTCGCGTGAAGTTTCTCATATTTTAGAATTACCAATTCAAGATTTGTTAGATAATCGTTTGATTTCTAACGTAAAATTATCAACTTCTTATGCAAAAAATATTGAAGTTCCTGCTTTCATAATTTCAAATCATATTGTTTGGGGAGCTACTGCAATGATATTAAGCGAAATTAAAGATATTATTAGTAAAGCTTTATAAGTAAGTTTTGTAACTTTGCATCTTGATTAATAATATATTTTATGGGATTATTGAAGAAAGATCCGTTCGGGCATGTACTTCTTTTTAAAAAATGGCTCATAAGAATCTTTGGTTTTATCACGCACAAGCGTTACAGAGGTTTTAACGATTTGAAAATTGAAGGTTCTGAAATTATCAAATCATTACCAGAAACAAATGTACTTTTTATATCAAATCATCAAACTTATTTTGCTGATGTGGTTTCGATGTTCCATGTATTTAACGCAAGTTTAAAAGGAAGAGTTGATAGCATCAAAAATGTTTTTTATATCTGGAATCCTAAATTAAATTTATATTTTGTTTCTGCTAAAGAGACAATGAAATCGGGTATTTTGCCTCGAATTATGAGTTATGCAGGTGCAATTACGGTTGAAAGAACTTGGCGTGAAAAAGGAAAAGATGTTGAAAATAAAAAAGCTGTAAACCCTAACGATACCGAAAATATTAAAATAGCATTAAAAGACGGTTGGGTGATTACGTTTCCGCAAGGAACTACAAAATCGTTTAAACCAGTTCGTAAAGGAACGGCTCATATTATTAAGGAACACAGACCAATTGTGGTTCCGATTGTAATTGATGGTTTCAGACGTTCGTTTGATAGAAAAGGAATTTGGTTAAAGAAAAAAGGAATTTTACAATCGATGGTTATCAAAGAACCCTTGGATATTGATTACGATAACGATTCGATTGAAGATATTGTAGAAAAAATTGAATTTGCAATCGAACAACATCAATCTTTTTTGAAAGTTGTTCCTACAGAAATCATTGAGAATGAAAAAGAATTGAATAAAAAACGACGTTTCAATTATTAAAATACAAATCGGCTTTTAGTCGATTTTTTTTATAAATAAAAATTATGTATTTTGTAATTATTATTGATTAATATAATCAAATGATTCCAATATTAAACGTATTTTATTCTTTATGAAAATTTTTCCAATTTAGAAAGTTTTATTTTACCCTGATTATTATGAAGTGTAATATTTTTTTCAATATTTTGATTCTTATATTTTACGCATCTTGTTCTAAAAGAATTGATTTGCTAGATAGTAATAATAACAGCTCAATACAAGTTGAGAAATTAGATGATAAGATAAAAATCGTATTTAAGGATTCGATTGAACGTGAAATTAATTTAATTAAGACTGAATTTGACGAATATATTTTAAAAGAAAATAAAGGTATTTTGATAACAACCAAGAGTCTTAGTTTAGATGATTCAGTGTTTATGACGAAAGAAACTTTTTACAAAAAATATGACGTTTATGATAACGAATTACGTCAGTCAGTTTATGTAAATAATTTTAATTATAAAATAGATGAGAACTTATATGTAAGTCAAATTTCGTTTTCGCCATCTCCGAAGTATTGTTTAAAAATTTACTACGATTCGACCTTTATGATTAAAAAAGTTTACTATAGATTTGGTGATAATATAATAAGTGCTAAATCAAAAGAGTTTCCGTATAGAAATGAAGAATATTCTAAATTTTTGAATCTTGTAAATAAGGATAGCATTTTAAATTTGAAAGATGATTTAGTCTTTGAAATTGAATGAGATTTTTTATGGTTTATGAATTAAATTATTAAAATGCAATCAATTGATTCCAATATTAAACGTATTTTATTCAGTTGGGGATTTTATTTTAAATTCAAACATTAATGATTATTTAGAAAAATTTTCTTTTGAAATCAATGATTTTAGTTCTGATTTACATGTACCCGGTGTTCATCATTCATTAGATTGTCCAGAAATTACATTATATGTTCATAACAATTTGATTGAATGTATTGGATGTTATAGTGAACTTTTATATAAAGGTTGCAATCTAATTGGTCTTACTATTAACGAGTTTATTTCGCAAATAGGCGAGAACTATTGTGGAGAGGTAGATTGTTTAAATTTTGAGGATGATGATATTCCTCAATATGTTTATGAATTTGAATCTATTGGTTTACAAGTTTGGGTACAAGGTTCAAATGGTAAAATTGTTTCTATAACTGTTTCTACTCATTAGATCAGATTGTGTGAAATACAACCTCAATATTTCTAAAGAGGCTGTTGTTTATTTTGTTAATTTACCAAGTTAGTGGAATATTCAATCCAAATGAAAAAGTAAATCCTTTAATAGGTTTTAAATCTTTTTTAACTTGGGTTTCAATTCCGTATCCAAAAGAAAAATCTACAATGGTCAAAACTGAAAATCCAACTTTTGGAGTAATCGTATAAGGTGAAACTTCTGCCTCAATCATCGGTAAAAGTAAGAAATCAGGTTTGGGATAATAGGTAAAACCTACTTCAGGTATTGCAACAAACTTGTCTCTAAAATAAGCCAAATTTGCAGTAGCGTCAATTTTATAAGTAAAGTTGTTTTGCGAATTATGTAAATAGAATCCACCAATTTTCGCCATATTTCCACTTTGTGTTTGATATGAAATTGTTGGGCCAAAAACATTAGTTTGAGCAAATGAAATCGAAGTAAAACATCCGAATAATATAATAAGATACTTTTTCATAACTGAAATTTTAATAAAAAAAGCTGTAATCAAATTTACAGCTTTTAAAAATTATATTGCATTTACAATCGCAGAAAAATCTTTTGCATTTAATGCAGCTCCACCAATCAAACCACCGTCAACATCTGGTTTAGAAAAAATCTCTTTAGCGTTTTCTGGTTTCACACTTCCTCCATAAAGTATCGAAGTATTATTTGCAACTGTTTGGTCGTATTGATGAGCAATTTGCTCACGAATAAACTGATGCATTTCTTGAGCTTGTTCTGGTGTTGCAGTTAATCCAGTTCCAATTGCCCAAACCGGTTCGTAAGCAATTACGATATTTTCCCAAGCTTGTTTTGGTAAGTGAAACAAAGCATCTTTTAATTGATAATAAACTACATTTTGGAATTGTTTACTTTCTCTATCTTTCAATTCTTCGCCAACACAAAAAATAACACGCATATTGTGTCTTAAAGCAGTATCGACTTTACTAGCTAACGTTCCGTCAGTTTCTTTGAAATATTGTCTTCTTTCAGAATGTCCTAAAATCACAATATCAACTCCGATACTTGTTAACATATCAGCAGAAATTTCACCTGTAAAAGCTCCACCTTCAGCTTGATGCATATTTTGTGCAGCAACTCCAATGTTTGTTCCTTCTAATTGTTGTGTAGCAATTAATAAGCTTGTAAATGGCGGTGCTACGATAATTTCTACTTCTTTATCGTTTGGTAAATCGTTCACTAATTCATTTAAGAAAGCTGAAGTTTCTTGTGCATTTTTATGCATTTTCCAGTTTCCTGCTACGATTGAATGTCTCATATTTTAATTGTCTTTTTTTTCTAATTTTTTTAAAGTAAAAAGGAATGTTTTATCATCTGCTGCGATTGATTTATAATCGGCAATTTTTCCTTCCTTATTGATGATGATATATCGTGGAATCCAATCTAAATCAATTGATTTTCCAAATTCACCACTCATTTTTTCATTTAAATAATAATGCGAACCTTTTAGATTGTATTTTTCAATTGCTGTTTTCCAAGCTTCTTCAGTTTTATCTAAAGATAAGAAAACATAAGCCGCATCTGGATATTGCTTTTGAACTTCTTCTATACTCGGAATTCCTTTGATACAATCTGGACACCAAGAAGCCCAAATATCAATTACAATCGTCTTTCCTTTATTTTCAGCAAGTATGTTTTTAAATGCGACTTTACTTCCTTGTAAATTCGTGAATTCTTTATTTAATGTAACCGTACTGAATTGGTCGTGAATTACAATTGTATCGTGCTTTATTTTTAAAGTATCTTTCAAATGATTAATTCCATTTGAAATTTTATTATCAATAGACTCAAGACCTTTTGTGATATTACTTTCTTCATTTTTTTTACAACCAACTAAGATAAGCGATAAAGCAGAAATAGCAATTAATATATTTTTTTTCATTTTAATTCAATTTTATTTTTGGGTCTAAATAGGCGTAAATCATATCAACTAAAATGGTAATTACAACAAAAGTTGTGGCGATAACCAACACAGAACCCATTATTATTGGTAAATCTAAATTATTTAAAGCATCAACGATTTCTTTACCAAGTCCATTCCATCCAAATATAAATTCAACAAAAACAGAACCAGCTAGCATCGAAGCAAACCAACCTGAAACAGCAGTTACAACTGGATTTAAAGCATTTTTCAAAGCGTGTTTATAAACAATTTTAAACATAGACAATCCCTTTGCTTTTGCTGTTCGAATGTAATCCTGATTTAAAACTTCTAACAAAGAATTTCGCATCAATTGAATAACCACACCTAGCGGACGAATTCCTAAAACTACAGCAGGTAAGATACTGTTTTTAAGTTGTAAATGAACGCCTTCTCCAAAATCATCGACTTCATATAAACTTCCGGTCATATTTAATCCGGTATATTCGTTAAGAACAAAACCGAATATCCAAGCAGCAAGAATCGCACAAAAGAACGAAGGTAAACTCATTCCGAAAGTACTAATGATTGCAATGGTTTTATCAAAAGCGGTATCTTTATATAAAGCAGATAAAATTCCTAAAAAAATTCCTAAGAAGATTGCAATTCCTACAGCAAAAAAAGCCAAGAAAATGGTGTTAGGTAAAGTTTCAGCAATAATATCAGTTACTTTTTTACCATTTTTTTGAAAGCTTTCTCTTAAATATGGAGCTTTTAAAACAACGTCAGAATTATTTAAACTTAGAAGTTTAATTCCATTGTATTTATTTTCGTCAAAGAACGTATAATTATCTGTGTTTTTTGAATGTAATGAAATGACAGATAAATCGTTTAAATAATTTAAATATTGTTGTGAAATAGGTAAATCAAAACCGTATTTCTTTTTGATTATGGCTAATTGTTCAGAGTTTTCATTTTGGTCTAACATCATTCGGGCTGGATCGCCAGGTAGAATATTAAACAAAAAGAAAACAACCGTAATAACGCCCCAAAGCGTTAAAATTCCGTAACCAAGTTTATTAAAAAAGTATCGTAACAAATTATTTTAATGAGATTTTAGATGCATCTTGCCAATGCAATTTTTGAACAATTGTTCCGTATTCTAAAACAACTAAACTTGGATTTGCACGTTCGATTGTTTTTAAAGTTGTTGCGTCACAAAAATAGAATTCGAAATTGAAATTATATTTTTTATTGAAATCTTCAATAGTTTCCTGATTAGAAGCTGTCATCGCAATCACTTGATAACCTTTTTCTTTAGCTTGAGTTGAAATATTATTTAATGCAGCCAATCCATCTTCAGAAGCTAAATTTAGATTATAACTAACAAACATCAATAACTTAGGTTCTTCTAATAATTGGTCCATAAAATTCTCACCATCTTTTTCAATCGAGAAATCGTGAATTGGTGGTTCATAACCTTTAACTAACAAAATTTCCTCACGTGAAATAAACTCAGCTCCTTCTGGTAAATTCACTAATTCATCCATTTTGAAATCGGTAGGAACTCCATTAACGTTATATTTAAAAATGATATCGTATTTAGATTCTGGTGCGCCTTCAGGAATTTCCATTCCTTTACGGATATTAGTTCCAACTTTATAAGCTCTGAAATCAATAACTGGTAAATGATTTAGAACGTGAAAACCTAAATAACCACATAAAGCCAAACTAATAAATGATAAACCATAATTAGCTCCGTTTGATTTAAAAATAGGTAAGATATATTTTTGACCAGCGAATAAAATCAAAATTAAAACCAATAGAACAACATCTTTTGAGAAAGACTGCCAAGGTGTTAGTTTTAATGCATCACCAAAACATCCACAATCTGTAACTTTATTGAAATAAGCCGAATAAAAAGTCAGGAAAGTAAAGAATAAAATCATCAAGAATAAACTCCATAAAGTGAATTTTTTCTTGAAACCAATCAATAATAAAACTCCAAGAACAACTTCTACAATTACAACAAATACAGCAATGCTTAATGCTAAAGGTTGTAAAAAGGGAACGTTGAAAACAGCTTCGGAGAAATATTCATCTAATTTAAACGAAAATCCAACTGGGTCATTCAATTTAATTAATCCAGAAATGATGAATAAAAATCCAACAAAAAAACGGGCGATTTGGGTGATAAATTTCATATACTTTTTTTATTTTTTATTAATTTGAATCTGCAAATCCCATTAAAATCAATGAGAAAACAGCGTAGTTAATCATATCTTGATAGTTTGCGTCAATACCTTCAGAAACCAAAGTTTTACCTTGATTATCTTCAATTTGTTTGACGCGTAAAAGTTTTTGTAAGATAATATCGGTGCAAGAACTCACACGCATTTCGCGCCAAGCTTCACCGTAATCGTGATTTTTATTAAACATCAAATTTTTTGTTTCTTCGATGTGTTTATCATAAAGAGCAATTGCTTCTTCGTTTGATAAATCAGGTTTTGAAGTAATTCCTTTTTCAATTTGAATCAATGCCATCACACAATAATTGATAATTCCAATAAATTCTGACGATTCATCTTCATCAACTTTTCTAACATCGTTTTCTTGTAAACTACGAATTCGTTGCGCTTTAATAAAAATTTGGTCAGTTAAAGAAGGTAATCTTAAAATGCGCCAAGCACATCCATAATCTTGTAATTTTTTCGTGTACAAATTTTTACAAATCGAAATGATGGTATTATATTGTTCTGAAGTATTGTTCATTATTAAAAATCTTATTTTTATCAAAAATAAGAATAAACTTCAGCTTTTAAAATATTATACTTCAGAAATTGATTATTTTTGTTATATATTATTTAAACTTGAGCAATGACAATAAATTGTAATGGAAAATTGATGGATTTTGAAGTTCCGAAAGTGATGGGAATTTTAAATTGTACACCAAATTCATTTTACGACGGAGGAAAATACAAAACCGAAACTGATTTTCTAAAGCAAACCGAAAAGATGTTGATTGACGGCGCTTCGATAATTGATTTAGGCGCATATTCTACACAACCAAACGCCGATTTTGTAACTGAAGAAGAAGAGTTAAATCGTATTTTGCCTATTGCTAGTTCAATAATCAAACATTTTCCTGAAGTTATTTTATCAATTGATTCGTTTCGTTCAGAAGTTGCCAAACAATGTATTGAAAATGGCGCAACAATTATTAACGATGTTTCGGCTGGATTTCTTGATGAAAAAATGTTTGAAGTGGTTGGGAAATATAAAGTTCCGTACATTATGATGCATATGAAAGGAACACCTCAAAATATGCAAAAGTTTACCGATTATGACGATGTGATGAAAGATATGATGTTTTATTTTTCAGAACGAATTGCAACCGCAAAATCGTTTGGAATTGTCGATATTATTCTCGATCCAGGTTTCGGATTTTCGAAAACATTAAATCAGAATTATGAAGTTTTAAATAAATTAGAATTACTAAACGAATTCAACTTGCCAGTACTTTCAGCGCTTTCAAGAAAATCAATGATTTATAAATTTTTAAACACAGAACCAACTGAAGTTCTTAATGGAACAACAGTTTTACATACGATTTCATTAATGAAAGGCGCCAAATTATTACGGGCTCACGATGTAAAAGAAGCTGTTGAATGTGTGAAATTAACCCAAAAAATATATGAAAATAATTAAGTTTTTACCTTTAACAATGATTTTGTTATTGGCTTCTTGCGGCAAAAATGAGATGAAAATTTCGAGAGCAGATAAAACAATCGTTCCCGAATTAATCAAACAATCTCCTATATATATCATAAAAGATGACGCTGGTTCTGCATCGATAAACGAAAACAATACAATCGGAAATACCGATTGGGTTTTTAGCGTTGAAAGTAATTTGCCAATCGGGGAAATCCTGCCAGATGTGCAACGATTAATCGCAAAAAAATATGCCGAAGGAATGCATTCAGATAATAAAAAAGTGTATTTTCTATATATCGATACGGTTGCCAATAAAACGGCTTATCTACCAATTGATGGTTTAGAATTTATTACTGAAAAACCAACGGATTCTCTTACGTTACGTTTTGATAAAAATATTTCTACAGAAAAATTTATTCAAGAAATGGTAAAAATTACAACGGCAGATACTTTACCTCAAAAAACAAAAGTTTTCATTTATTGATGATGATACGGTTCATTTTTAAGAATCGTAAAACCACGATAAATTTGTTCGATTATAAATAAACGCACCATTTGGTGCGAAAAAGTCATAGCGGAAAGAGAAATTTTTCCGTTTGCTTTTTTATAAACTTCTTCCGAAAATCCGTACGGACCGCCAATCACAAAAACCAAAGTTTTAATTCCAGCATTCATTTTCTTTTGCAATTCGTCAGCAAAACCAACACTCGAAAACGTTTTTCCGTTTTCATCAAGTAAAACCAAATGGTCAGTACTTCCGATTTTCGATAAAATCAGTTCGCCTTCTTTTTCTTTCTGTTGTTTTTCAGATAAGTTTTTTACATTCTTAATATCGGCAATGATTTCCAAATCAAATTTTACGTAAAACGACAAACGCTTGGTGTAATCATCAATTAAAGTTTGCAACGCTTTATTGTCTGTTTTTCCGATAGCAAGTAATTTTATGTTCATTCCGAATATTTTTTGGCAAAAATACAGTTTTAAAAACTTTTATCCAATTCTAAAACCATTCGTAACTTTGCGCTCAGGTTCAATTAAAACCACTTCTTTTTCAGTTCCAACAATACCTAAGACCAAACATTGGCTCATAAAATTTGCAATTTGCTTTTCAGGAAAATTGACCACAGCCATAATTTGTTTTCCAATCAAATCTTCACATTCATAAAGATGTGTAATCTGAGCAGAAGATTTTAAAATTCCTAGTTCACCGAAATCAATCCAAAGTTGATACGACGGATTTTTTGCTTTTTCAAAAGGTTTAGCTTCAAGAATAGTTCCAACTCGAATGTCAATTTTTTCGAAATCGCTCCAAGATATTTGTGTTTTCATTCTTTAAAATTAAAAAAAAATGACTAATTAATATCTTTATAGAAATTTATTTTTTGGGCGTTCCCTCGCTCATTATATATATGAGTAAAATTTTATGTAATAGAAACCGCTCGGTCGGGCTTTCCGCTAAATCTTTTTTTAATATTTTCTATTGTTATTCTGAATTTAATGAGAGGAGAAACTTATCAATAACTCGATTCCTTACTAATGGGTTTTTAACCCGAATTTCTATTTGAGAATTTGATAAGAAAGAGTTGAGTCTTAATCAGCATATGAGATTATATAGCTCTGAACTCGTTATAGTGTACTCAAACTCTTTTCTCTTCTTTTTATACTACAATTTAAGATTTTCAAATCTAAAGGAACTTGTTTCAGAATCTCATTCCTTGAGTCATATAATGTGTTCTAAAAATAAAAAAAAGGATATCGCTTCAATCCCTAACGCAAGAAGAGTCTTAAAGTCTTAAAGTTTGAAAGTTTAAAGTCATAAAGTCATAAAGTTAACCTGTGAGGTTTTCAAACCTTGTAGGTTTATTTTTTTATCTTTTATTCCGACGATAAAATGAATCCTTCACTAACTCCAACGGAGTTTCAAACTCTGTTGGACTCTTTATTTTCTTTATACGTTAACCTGCGAGGTTTTCCAAACCTTGTAGGTTTATATCTAACAAAGTTTACATAGATTAAGAAGTATTCAACATCTTCATTATTTCATTTTTTAATCATTAAATTTTAAATTTTGAAATTTCATCCGTGCATCTGTGGATAAAAGTTAAAGGTCAAAGTTAACCTGCAAGGTTTTCAAAACCCTGTAGTTTTTTTTTCTGTTATTCCGACGATAGGATGAATTCTTCACTAACTCCAACAGAGTTTCAAACTCTTTTGGAGTTTTTATTTTCCTTTATAGGTTAACCTACAAGGTTTGTATCTAAGAGAGTTTATATGGATAAGAAGTTTTCAATATCTTTATTATTTCATTTTCAAATCCTCGAATCAGCAAATTTACAAATTTTCAATCCTTAAATCTTTTAGCATCAGCTTACTAAAAAATAATCAAAAATTAACTTCAAAAAAGCTTGTTTGGCACAAGAATAAGGCGGTATATTTGCACCGTTGAAAAACAGAAGTTCATACAAATCAAGAAAAAACAAATTTAAATTTTAACAAAAATAAATTTGGAAGATAA